>BJHM01000005.1:115241-175648 GCA_014192625.1 Planctomycetota bacterium | reverse complement strand
GTGCGGTGCGCGAGGCGCGGTGCGCGCGGTGCGCGATGCGCGGTGCGCGGTGTGCGGTGTGCGGTGCGCGGTGCGCGGTGCGCGGTGCGCGGTGTGCGGTGCACGCGGGTGCGGGCTGTTCACGATCGTCCGTCGAGCCGCTGCATCAGGGGTTTGCTAGCACGTGGGTCAGCCTTTGGTGCGGCGGGCGTGAAAGCCAACTGCGGCTAGCGTGAACAGCGCGAGCGCACCGACAAAGCAAAGTGCGAACCCCACTGCGAGCCCTGGTTGCGCATAGGTAAAGCGCACGCGGCAAGCATTCGCCGGGATCTGCACCCCGCGCAGCGCGTGATCGACGCGCAGCAGCTTTGCGGGCGCGCCATCAATCGCGACATCCCAGCCAGGCATATACGTATCGCTTACGACCAGCAATCCAGCTGCGCCAGCGGTCACATCGATCTCGACTAGTCCGCTCTCATCGGTCGCAAATGAGGTCTTTCGTTCTGCAGCAAGGGGAGCAAGTTTTGGTTCTGTCATCGCCGCAGCATCTGCCGCAGTGATCAACGCCGTCTGCGCCGGTTGCCATTCGATGCCAGTCCGAAGGGGCACCTCTTGCGCCGAAAACGGCACCATCGTCGCGAGCACCGAAGCATCATTGGGTAGCACTTGCAGTTGGCCGACAACGAACGCGCGCTTTAGTGCGTGCGGCCGCCGATAGACGTAAAAACTGCCGCTACTGAAGGCCAGCGTGAAGACCTGTTCTCCTGCATGTTGCAGCAGCTCGGTGCTCAGCAGATGCGTGACACCGAGCGCGTCCAGCACTGGGTGCTGCAGGCGTTCGTCATCGGGTAGGCAAAGCGTCAGATGGCCCGTCTGCGCGGTCGCGTCACCAAACAGCCGCTGCCAAGGCTGATGACTGTGCGCGTCGTAGTGCGTGTCAAAGTGCATGTCGCGCACGCCACTCGGCAGCAGCATGCCGGTCGGCAACTGATCTGGCAGGCCAGCGACCTTGGCCGCGCGCGCGATCGCAATGCCGCCGCTCGCGCCACTCGCCCGTTGCTCACGCGCCAAAAACTCATGCACCGTGGTCCAACCGTTGCCGACCAGTTCGCGGCCATGTGCATAGCCATGGCCATGCATCAGCAATTCGACCGCAGCAAGTGCGCAACAAACCCAAGGCAGCGCGGCCTTCAGCCTAGGTCGCCGCGTCAACAGCGGCGCGATGCCGAGCACAAGTGCTGCGGCAAACAACCAGAACGCACTGCGTTGCAACTTGGCGGCAGCAAGTGCGGCGCCTGCCGCAAAGCGATCGCCACCGTCGTTGATAAACTGAACTACTTTGTCGAGCGGGAACTGATACTTGGCGGCAATCTGCGCGGGCACTGAAAGATCCACCAGCGCGCCCTTGCGCAAAAACAACAACGCTGTTCCTGAACAGCAAATCGCGAGTATCGCGGACAAGCTTGCTAGCAACCAAACCCGCGACGGTCTTGCCTGACAAAGCCGCTCGCAGCCATCCGCAGCGAGCCACGCGACGAAGATCGACGCCGACGCGAGCCAGCGAAACGGATGCACGTGGTTGAACACCGGCAGCGCCAGCAATAACCGAACACCCGGCACGAACAGCGCGAGCAACAACATGCCGCAAAGAAACCCAATCGCGACACGCCGATACTTGCTGCCGGACGAGCACCGTCCCAGCAAAACGAGCAACAACCCGAGGCTGCCCGCAAAGACCGAGTATTCGGTCGCGTTGTAGTAGCGCGGTTGTGGCGTATCGCTGTTGGTGTATGGCTGGGACAGCAACAGCCACAGCGGCGAGCGGTCGTATGGCAGCTCCATGACCTGCGCCGGATTTCCGAACAGGTCCGGCACGAGATACCCGAGCAAGCCTGCAGGATCACACGCGAGCGTGCCGAGTTCGGCAATCGTCGGGGTGGTGTTGCGCGCACTCTGCGCAAAGAACAACACCGAGGGCAGCACTTGCGGCAGAGCAAGCAGCACGCCGACAATGGCGCACGCAGACATCGCGGCAAACAGGCGCAAGGCCTCAAGCCGGCCGCTTTGTCGCCATTCGCGCACCAGCAATACCAAGCCAAAAATCGCGGCGACCAGGCAGTTGCTGCTCGCATACACAGGAAACCCAGCGAGCCATGTGGCGGCAAATGCGATTGCAAAGCAACAGCCTGGCAACAACCGAGCACGCGCGGTGCGATCCGCCATTCGCACGAGCGACCACAACAGGACCGGCAACCAGCAAAGCGATGCCAACCGCCAGCAGAAAAAGGCATTCGCCGCCATCACTCCCGAAAGTTGGAACGTGATGCCGCCAAACAACGCCGCCGGCACGCTCAACTGCACCGCTCGCAGGAGAAAAAATGCGCCGAGACCAGCAATGATCAAACTTACGTAACACAGCAGAAACAGCCACTGCTCTGGCTGTTCGGCGAACAGCGCTAGCCAGTTGGGCGGATAGAGCAACCCATCCTCGCCGTGACCGTGCAGCGACGAACCACCGCGCGCCTCTGCGTTCCAAGCCGGGAACCGGCCTTCGCCAAGTGCGATGCGGCGCGCCAACCGGATCTCGGGCAAAAACCAGATCGGCACTTCGGTGACGTCATAGTTGCTGTTTGCCCGCGCTGCCAGCAACTGCGCTGCATCGAGTTGCTGGGCCATCGGCGGCGACGCAGCGAGATCGAACGGCACGAACACCTCGCTGCCAAACACGCAGGACCCTAGCCAACCAAATGGCAGCAGGAGCAGTAATGCCACGGCTAACCAGGTAGCGCGGCGTTGGTTCGCTATTGCTTCGATGCTCATCGACAGACGCACTGCAGCAGGGAACCCCGGTCAGGTAAAGCCCCGACTCGCCGCTTCTGCGAGGATCGCTGACGGGCCGAAGCGGGAAAGGGCTAGCAGCTCAATAGCCGGGGAGCTTCGGCTTGCTGGTGCTTTGGTTCGTCGTCTGCACAGTTGCTTTGCTGGCCGCATCAAATAGCGGCACAAAATTCTCGGTGTCCTTCTCAATCTTCGCCTTGCAGGTAACGCAACAGGTCTTAAAGGTCCGATTATCAATCGAGAACGTGACCGCATCCGCGTCAAGCCTCTTGCCCGACACAAGGCACGTCGTCAGCGGGTAAGGCCGCTGCTCTGTATTACTGCTTTTCACAGCGCTGGCCGCCGCCTTGCGCAATTCTTCAATAGCGAGGAGATACTGGCTTAGATTTGCGAGGACCGTGTTGATGCACTTGTTGCAGCAGGTCCGCACCAATGTAGTGCCGACCATCGTCGTGATCGCTTCATGAGTGAGCGGCTCGCCGGACACCACGCAGGTAGTCAGTGGATACGTTTTTAGCTGCGCTTCGAAAGACAGTTGGCGAATGCGCTGGACGATGGCGTCCGCAGTGCTGTTTGCCTTATTGATGCAGTGGCTGCAACAGAGTTGCACCAGCGTGCCATTGATTACAATCTGCACCGGCTCACCCATCGCACCGAGCTTGCTGCCCGAGATCGGACAAATCGTCATCGGATAGTTGGGCAACTGTGCTGCAATGGCCGCCGCATCAAGCTTCTTGATGAAGGTCGCTGAATCAAGTTCCACCAGCGCCTTGCACTTGATGCAGCAGGTCTTGAAGGTGTGGCCCGCCGTTGTGAACGTGATGAAGTCGATGCCGAGTTGCTTACCAGTAACTACACAGGTGTCGAGTGGATACGGCGCGTCAAACTGCACGGCCTCTGGGGTGGGGGCGGTCTCGCCGGCTGGCATCGGCCACATCATGGTTGGCGTTGGCTGCTGGTTTGAGACGCAGGCAACAAGGGCGAACAAAGGTGCCAGATACGAAGTCCGACGCATGCTTGAGTTGGTGAAACGTCAGCTGCCAACGGCTTGCGAATGCAAACCTCCCATGGCGCCGACTAGGGGTAGCCACAGTGTCGGATTTTCGCGCAGCCTGCTTTAGCAGTTCGCCCTGTGACCTCGCCTTCATCCCCCAAAACCAAGCTCGACAACCGCAGCAGCGACCACGCAATGCCAGGCGATAACGAGCTTTTCGTTGGCCATCGACCGCGACCAGACGTGGGACCTGCGACCGACCCGCCAAGCATCGCTGCGAACTCATTCACACTGCACCCGCGCCATTTTGCGGCAACTCCTATCGAGGGCTATTGCCTTGGCTGCGTTCCGCATCGGGCTCAACATCAATTGGCGGCGGTAACAGCGCGGATGCAATCAACATTCCTGCCACGATCGCACCGCCTACGAGCACCATGCGAAACGCAAACTCGCTGCCGACCGAAAACCCGCCTTGCATTGCATTGGACAAACCGCGCAGGCCCAAGCTGCCAGGCACAAGCAGCAGCAGGCCGGGTGTGCGCAGCACCGCCGCAGGCCGCCGAAACAGGTGTGCATACACATTCGCAGCCAGCGCCACGGCGAGCGCGCCGAAGAACGCGCTCAACTCACGGTCGAACCAAATACTGCCAAACCACGAACCCGCTGCGCAAGCGAGGATCGCCACGAGCACCCATGGCACCTGTCGCCAGGAGGCGCGGAGCAGCACCGAATAAGCCAACGCCGCGCAAAGAATCGACAGCGCAGACACGATGGGACCGAGCGGTGCCGAAAGCCGGTCCGTGAACTCGCCGAACACAACGGCGCCAAGCCTGCCACCAAGACCAATCCCGACCGTCATCGTCACCAGCACAGCAATCGCGCCAAGCAGCCTCGCACTGCCCGCCGCGAGATGCTGCATTGCGAGTTCTGCGAGCGCGGTCGTGAAGGTGAGTCCGGGCAACAGCGGCACGATGCTGGCGATGATTGCGGTGCCGGAATCGAGCGGCACGAAGTGGCCCGCGAAGTGGACTAGGAATGCCGCCAGTGCGCAGGCCACCGGCTCAAAGATGCGGCCAAAATGGGCACGCCGATCCATCAATAAGCCAAGCACCGCGACAATCAGCCCCGTGACCGCAGCCACCCAGCACTCACTAAAACCGCCGCCGAGAAAAATCGCCGCTGCTGCAGAACCAATCGCCCAGGCGGGAATGCGGCGGATCCAAGGCTGCGTTGGCGGCCCGTTGATAATCGCAGCCACCCGCAACCGCCCTTCGTCGGCATCGAGGCCGCGCAAGACGACGGCATCGCGCACCGCATACAACGCGGTCAACTTGCCCAAGTCGTGCTGCCCGGGACGCACGCGCAGCAAGGTCGTGTCGGCCTTCGCCCCAATCGGGCCGATCGCTGCGAAAATCGCCGTCGGCGTGGCGAAGAAACTGCCGCTTAGACCAAACCTGCGACAGCACGCGTCCATCGAATCTTCAACGCGATAAGAAGCACTGCCGAGGGCGTGCATAGCACGACCAAGTTCGATGACGAAATCCTGAGCGGACACCGGGGAGAGGGTAGCGCAACACAGGCGCAGTGCACGCAATGGACCTTCGCGGCATAGTCGCGAGCTGATTCAATCAGCAGCGCGACTCCGAGCTATGCAAACCCCGCCCCACAACACCTGGCGCATGATCCCAAGCGAACAGCAACGCATCGTGCCGTGGCGCAACGGCGAAGGTGAAACGCGCCAGATTGCCATCGAGCCGCCGGATGCGACCGCAGCCAGCGCATTTGCCTGGCGCATCAGCTCCGCCAAAATCACCGCCAAAAGCCCATTCTCCACGTTTCCCAACATCGATCGTTCACTCTGGTTGTTGCAGGGCTCAGGCCTGCTGCTCTTTATCGCGGGCCAAGAAGTGCGACTCGAAAAGCAGTTCGCGCGAGTCGACTTCGCCGGCGAAGCAGAGGTGAAGTGCGAGTTGCTCGGCGGCGCGGTCTGCGACCTCAACCTGATGGTCGATCGCACCCGCTATCGCGCTGCGGCGACGGTCGTGCAAAACGAACAACACGAAATGCGCGGCGCTGCTACGGTGCTGGTCGTGGCGCTCAGCGAGGTCACATTGCTCTGCGACAAAGCCTTGGGCCAGCAGCGTTTTGCCTTGCAAGCATTCGATGCGCTGCGCGTCGAGTTGCCGGCACAGCAACAAACGCGCATCGCAGCACAAGGCGCGGTGTTGTGCGTGCAGATCTGCGCGGTCAGTTGAGCGCTGAACAACACCCGGTGGCATCGCAGAACTCACGCGCAGGGTGCATGCGGCAAAAGTGACGGCCGCAGTCAACTGCTTCGGCTGTACGGAACTTCACATTCCTAGCCGCTAGCCACTAGCCACTGGCCGCTGGCGTACTCAGCAGAGCCGATGGCGCGGCATCCGCACCACCGTCCAAACCCAACAGCAGCGAACTACTTTATCGCCTTCAAAAGCTCTGCGACCTTGTCGGTCGCTTCCCACGGCATGCCGTCCTTGCCGAAGTGGCCGTAGTTGGTCGTTTGGCGGTAGATCGGGCGTAGCAGATCAAGCTGCGTGATGATGTTTGCCGGCTTGAAGCTGAATATCTTCTCGACGGCGCGCACGATCTTTTCGTCGGCGATCTTGCCGGTGCCCATCGTGTCAACGTAGACGCTGACTGGATCCGGATGGCCGATCGCATAGGCAACCTGCAGTTCCGCGATCTCGGCCAAGCCCGATGCGACAATGTTCTTCGCAACCCAGCGGCACATGTAGGCAGCGGAACGGTCAACCTTGGATGGATCCTTGCCTGAGAATGCGCCGCCGCCGTGCCGGCCCCAGCCGCCGTAGGTATCGACGATGATCTTGCGGCCGGTGAGCCCCGAGTCGCCCTGCGGGCCACCGATTACGAAGCGGCCAGTCGGGTTGATCAAAAACTGACTGTTCTTGGTCAGCATTTTGGCGGGGATCACCTGCTTGACGACATTGTCGATCAGGTAGCGCTCGATCTCAGCATGCTTCGCGTCGGCGGTGTGCTGCGTCGAGATGACGACATTGACGACCTCGATCGGCTTGCCCTCCTCGTAGCGGATCGACACCTGCGACTTCGCGTCTGGACGCAGCCAATCGACCTTGCCCGACTTGCGGAGCTGAGTGAGGCGGCGACCGAGACGGTGCGCAAACATCACCGGCGTCGGCATCAGCTCTGGCGTCTCATTGCAGGCGTAGCCAAACATCAGGCCTTGGTCTCCAGCACCCTGCTCAGCAGTCTTTTTGCCCTTGGCCTTCTTGGCATCCACGCCCTGCGAAATATCGGCCGACTGACGCGTCAGATAGTTGTTGATGAACACCTGATCGGCATGAAACACATCATCGTTATTTACGTAGCCGATATCGCGGATCGCGTCGCGCACGATCGTCTCGTAGTTGAGCTTGGCGTTCGTCGTGATCTCACCGGCCAAGATCACCATGTTGGATTTGACCATGGTCTCGCACGCGACACGGCTGTTGGGATCCTGCGCGAGACAGGCATCGAGCACACTGTCGGAAATCAGGTCGGCGACCTTGTCAGGGTGCCCCTCACCAACAGATTCAGAGGAGAAGACGAACGACTTGGCCATGGCTTCTTGAAGATGGAGAGGCGGGTTCTCAGGCAGCAAGGCAAACTGCCAAGCCACTGCGAGGAGTGCCCCAAGATCGCCGTCCGTTGCGATTGGGTCAAGCACCGCTTCGCCCTGTCAAACCTGCAGGGGTGCAAAAAAACGTTACCACCGTGCCAATGCCAGCAACTAGAAGGCGCACGCTCGAACGCATAGCGGGCACTGCGCAATAACCGTGCGCCCCAGGTGCGTCAGGGACGATGGGTAGCCAAAGCAGCGCTCCGGCGAGCTGCCAAACTGCTGCTCTCCCGCCCGTCAGCGAACCTCGACAACCAGGGGCCCCACCGCGGCTTTGCGCAAACGGATGCCCAGACCCGGCGCAGTGCTGGCCTTCATGAAGCCATTGTCACGCTGTGGCGCGCCTTCGGCAGTGCTAACGGTCACATAGCTATTGAAGTCCGTAGCCGTGAAACGCAATTCTTCTGGCGTGCTGTGTGCAAGGTGCGCAATCGCCGCCGTGGTGACATCGCCACCCCAGCTGTCCTCGAGCGTCATGCCAATACCCATCGAAACGCACAGGTCGCGCACCTGCTTGGTCTTTGTCAGACCGCCGAGCTTGCTGATCTTGAGATTGACGACATCCATCGCGAGATCGGCGCGCGCACGCAGCAGCATGTCGAGGCCGTCGACGTTCTCGTCCAGCACGAACGGATGATCGGTCTTTTGGCGCACGGCAAGGCATTCCTCATACGTAAGGCAAGGCTGCTCGATGTAAACGTCCACGTCGCGCACCGCCCGGCACACGCGCACGGCGTCGTGCTGCGTCCAACCAGTGTTGGCATCGGCCACCAGACGATCGGTCGGCTTCAGCATCGCGCTAACGGCGCGGATGCGATCGATATCCAGGTCCGGATCACCACCAACCTTGAGCTGAAAGCGCGTGTAGCCCTCGGCGCGATACCCGACGACTTTTTTGGCCATCACCTCGGGGGCTTCTTGTGAAATCGCGCGATAGAGCCGCACTGCGTCACCAAAGCGCCCGCCGAGCAAGGTGCACACTGGCAGTCCCGTGAACTGGCCGAGAATGTCCCAGCACGCAATGTCGATGCCCGACTTCACGTAGGCGTGGCCCTTCAAGGCTGCGTCCATCCGGTGATTGAGCTTCGCTAGTTCGCGCGGGTCCCAGCCAATCAGGTGTGGACCGATCTCACGCAAACCGGCGCGAACACCATCGGCATACGCGGGCAGATAAAACGGACCGAGCGGGCACACCTCGCCGTAGCCGATCAGCCCGGTATTCGTCTCGACACCGACGATCGTGCTGTCAAAAACGTCTACCGACTTACCGCCAGACCAGCTGTAGCGACCTTCCTTCAGCGGCAGCAGCACACGATGAGCAAAGATGCGGGTGATCTTCATGAGTTAGCTTTGTTTGCGATGGAGTTGCCGGCGAGCAGGTCGCCCAGCAGGGCAAAGCCTGGAACCTCTGCGGACCAGGCGATTGTGAGAATGCGAAGTCCATGCGCCGTTTGCACGAACTGGAATGCGTTGCCGTTGCGCGCGAGCAAAACGTCGCCGTCGCCCGGTGCGCAGAAGCCAAACGAAATGCCTCTGGCACGCCGAAAAACAGCTGCGCTTTCGCCACCAATGGCGACTCGAAGGAACGTCCCTGCTGCGCCACTGCACCGACCAGCAGAATTACTCGAGGGGCTAACCATGCGGTGCTGCATCGCGCCGTTTTGGCCCATGGCGAGAACTACGAGCATGCCGCCAGTTGCGCACCGGTCCGTCAGAACGCCCCATTCATGCGCCGCACCTTTTGGGCCGGAGAAAAGCGAACCCTTGGGCAAAACCGCAGCGCGCACCGCAGCACGCACCGCAGCGCCTGCAACTGGCGTTAGCGCCCTGAGTGGGCGCGCGACTGCTTCTGTTCTATGCGCGACTGCTTGATCAACGCATTGGCTGCCTTTTGACTTTGCTGGCACTCAAGCAACGCCGACAGAATCAGCGGCGCCACGATCGTCGCGTCCGACTCGATGACGAACATCGGCGTTTTCTCGGTGAGCTTGTCCCAGGTGATCTTCTCGTTTGGCGTGGCACCCGAGTAGGAGCCATACGAAGTTGTCGAGTCCGAAATCTGGCAGAAGTAAGCCCAGGGCTTCACCGGCTGTTCGAGGTCATATTTGATCGACGGCACAACGCAGATCGGGAAGTCGCCAGCAATGCCACCGCCGATCTGGAAGAAGCCGATCCCCTTGCCCTTCGACAACCCGCCGTAGTCCTCATACAGCTGGACCATGTATTCGATGCCCGACTTGACGATGCTGGCGCTGCACTCCGAAAGCTTGACGTGCGACGCAAAAATGTTGCCGAAGGTCGAGTCTTCATGGCCAGGCACCACGATCGGCAGGTTTTTCTTCGCGGCTGCGAGTAGCCAGCAGTCGTCTGGATCGCCCTGGTAATGCTTGGCCGAAAGTTTGAGCACTAGCTCATAAAAATATTCATGCCAGAAGCGCCGCTGGCCTTTTTTGGTCGCGTCCTGCCACATCGGCACCAAGATTTTCTCGACCGCGCGAAACGCCTCATCTTCGGGAATGCTCGTGTCCGTCACGCGCCGCATTCGCTGTTGAAGGATCTTCGTGTCGTCCTGCTTGGTGAAGTAGCGATACTCGGGAAAGTCCTTGTAGCCATGGTGCGCCACGAGGCGAAACAGCGACTCTTCGAGGTTTGCGCCGGTAACCGAGAGCCCGTGAATCAAGCCGGCGCGAATCGCTGGCGCCAGCGTGATGCCGAGCTGCGCCGAGGACATTGCACCTGCCACCGCCCAATACATCCGCCCTCCGGCGCGCACGTGATCCCAGTAAGCGAACGTCGCATCGCGCGTAGCACGCGAGTTGAAGTTCTTATAGTTGCGCGTGATGAACTCAAGAATCGGTAGCCCGTTCGTAGCCATGGGGGCGACTCCTATAGCACGAAGCACGCCGCGAGTCTTTCGTCTGCCGCGCAAGAGATGCTGCCAGCGCGCAGGTTTCCTGCCGCACCGTGGCAAGAAGGGCCTGCAATCACGAGGCAACTTCGTTCACCAAAGACCTTGCTCACATCGCTCATTGCCGGCACCACATTGCTGGCAATCGGGCAGGAGCCAGAGGTGCAGGACAGCTAGGGACGGCTAAGGACGGCTACCAGCTCGTGACGACGACCCGGTGCGGACCGAGTTTCCCGCGCGCTTGGCAATCGACCGGGGGCCGCGTCGGGCAGAAATGCGGCGCGCAGCACGCACCGAAAGCCTCAGCGCAAGCTGTCGATGCGACCCGCGGCGTCGACGATCTGCGTGATGCGCAGGCCATACTGATCATCGACAAGCACCACTTCGCCGCGTGCGACAAGCTTGCCGTTGACGCGCAGATCGACTGGCTCCTCAACCTTCTTGTCGAGCGAGACCACGCTGCCGGGCACGAGCTTTAGCACGGCTTCGAGGCTCATCTGCGTGCGACCGACCTCGACAGTCACCGGGATCTCAACATCGAGCAACAGTTCGAGATTGCGTTGCCCCTCGCCCTTCACGCCCTGGCCAAGCTGGCCAAATGACACCGGCTGCACGGCAGCTGCCGCGAGGTCGGCACCCGCTTTGGCAAGGTCGCCGGCCACCGCCCAGGGATCAACTTCGGTCTTGGTTGCGTCGGTCATGGCTTGCCCATGACATCGGCCACTTGAAAGGCAAACCTGTTGCCGACTTTGCCGATATTGCCAAGGAACTTTGGGCGACCCTGCACCGAGATCGATGCCGGCGCGCCAAGACGCGCATCAAGCGGCACCACATCACCGGGTTCTAGATCGAGCAGCTGCTTTAGTCGGATGCGACCCGAGCCCAGCTCCACGCCGATATCGAGCGGTACTTTGCGAACCGTGTTGGCGACGGTTGTCTGCATCGCGCCAGGATCAAGGCGCGTGACCGTGTCCTTGCCGAGCTTCTCCAGCAACGGCTCCAGCGACACGAATGGAATCATCAGCCGCATGTCGCCGAGCAGGAAGTTGCCCGAGGCCTGGAAGTAGATCGAGAGCACGACATCCTGCGACGGCAGGATCTGCGCCATCGAAGGGTTGCAGAACCGATTTTCGATCGTCCACTTTAGTGGCACGACATCCTTGAGCGCCTCGACGATGCGGTCAAGGCACGGCCCCACCAATGCGTCGGCGACGGTGTATTCCGCCGCGGTAAAATCCTTGGGCACTCGACTGACTTTGCCCGAGCCACCAAGGATGCGATCGACCGCGCCATAGAGCAGGCTGGTGCTGGCGGTGAACAGCACCGGCTGCCGGAACGGCTCCATCTTGGTGACATAGATTGCTGCCGGCCCCGGCAACTGCTCCAGCCATGTGCCAAACCGCATCTGCTCGACGGCCACACAATCGCAGCGCGTCTCAAGACGCAGCTTGTCGGCGATGGTTGCCGAGATCGTCTTGGCCGCATTCTCGAAGAACCGCTCCAGCCCGCGCATGTGATCGCGCGAGAGCCGGTTGGGTTTTAGGAGATCGACCTCGCGGACGCTCTCATCGGTAACGGGAGGCGCGGACGTGCCAGCCGGCGCCGCCTCATCATCGTTCGCACCCCCGCCCGCGCGAAACATCGCGAGCAGAGTGTCGATCTCTTCATTGCTAAGAATGTCGGCCACGGCGTCACTGCACCATCCACTTGCTCCAGAGGATCTCGGTGACCTGCGCGACCTTCTCCGACTTCTTGCCGGGGAAAAGGGCCGCGTCGAGCTCGTCCGTCAGATCCTTGGTCAGGATCTTCTGGCCGTTCTCGGCATTCAGTTCGGTCATCGAGCGCGAGCGCAACATCAACAGCACGTTGGAACGTGCGCGATCCCAGTTTGCCTTGATCGACTCAAACGAATCGTCTTCACGATCTTCGCGGACGCGATAGACGAAGGTGAACACAACGCTCGCATAAGCCCGACCAGCCTGCGTGCGTGGATTGAACTGAAACTCCATGTTGTCTGGATGCTGCAGGGTGATGAACTGAAGCGGCGGTGGCTCGACCTTCACCTCGACAGACTTCTTCGGCAACGCGACCACGGTGCCAGCGCCACCGAGGATGGCACCAACGACGACGAACAAAAGAGCTGGCAAGCCCTTCTTCTTCGCCTTGCCGTCATCCGGCTTAGCCTCGCTCTCTTTCTTTTTTTCTTCAGACACGTCCTGATCACTCCACGCCGTTGGACTTTGTGGGTCCGCTATCGGCAATTTTGTTGGGTTACGTTGAGTCTGTATGTCACTTGCTCGCGGTGTGCGGTGCGGGCGGTTCCTTGCTCACTTTGAGCCGCTTCTGCAACAGGTCGCGGATCATCGCGTTGGGCAGCACGGCGAGGATCTCGTTGACCTTGTCCTTGCTCATGAACTCCAAGGTCTTCAGCACCTCGTCCTGGCCGCCATCCGAGATCCACTGTGCCTGAATGAGTTCGGCAACCTTCTCGGGCTCAAGGCTCGCAAGCGTCTGCGCGTTGCGCTTGAGGCCAGCGACCTCATCTGTTCGGACCAGCTTTACCTGCTCCTTGAAACGCTCAATGCGCTCGTCAACCTTGGCCTGCAAGCCCTCGACCTCCGAACGCTCCTTGCCGAGTTCCGTCCAGCGGCGCTGGATGTCATCGGCGAGCAGCTTGAGATCGCGATCGCGCAGATCGAGCGCCTTGCCGCGCTTTTCCAGGTCGGCCGTCACCTCCTGCACTCGGGCCCACGCCTCATTCAGCTTTTCTGGCGTGAGACCAGCGGGCATCCCGTCGAAACGGAAATAACCACCGGGCGAATATCGAGTCGTGCGGTCGCGCGCTAACTCCTGCTTGCGATCAGCAAAGTCCTGCTCCGCAGCATGCGGTGCATCCGCCTCGGTCTCGCCATTTGGCGCAGCCGCATGCTCGGTCGGCTTTGCGCCGTGCTCATTCGGTTTGGCGCCGTGCTCATCCGGTTTGGCGCCGTGCTCATCCGGTTTATCCCCATGCTCACCGCCCTTGGGAGCCTCGGTAGCCACGAGCGAACGGCCCTTTTTCAGTTTCGTCGCCGTGTTGCCCTTGGGGTCTTGCGGCTTTGGGTCCTGACTCGACCCGCTCGCCTGCACAGCGTCTGCGGGCTTGCCAGCATCCTTCGCCACCGCATCCATCGTCTTGCCTTGCGGATCCAACAGCTGCGGTGCACCTGCTGGCTCTGGAAACAGCATGCTGAGTAACGGAATGTTGGCGGTGCCCTCGTGATTGAGTCTTCCGGTTGCGAACAGTGCGCCAAACAGCGCGCCCGCAAACAGGATCGTCGCAGCCCCAATGTTGATGATCAGACCCTTCATGACTTGACCTCGTGTGCGGCAACGCGAGCAAAGGCTCGCAGTCGCGCCAGTTCTTCTAGTTCGTGTTGCTCGGTGCGCGCATGTTCCGTGCGCCACTCCGACTTCTGCGCCACGCGCAATTTCAACAGCGATTGCTCCTCGCTCTTGCGCTCCAACCATTCGCTGCGCGCGCGCTCCAACTGGGCCTCAACGGCGCGCAATTCGCGCTCCAGACGCCAGCGAAAACGCGTGAGCCCGCTCTCCAGAGAACGGGCAAGCTGCGCTGCCCCATCAGTGCCGCGACCATGTTCTTCGCACTGCCGCAGGCTCTCGCCCGCCGCAGCGATGCGATGCTGCACCACTGCGACGTTGCCCATCGCAGTGGCCAAGGTACGGCGCGAAACCCGCTCCAACTGCGAACGCAGTCGAAGCAGCCCCGAAAGCCGGAACCGGAACCTTTGCATTCAGGCTCTATCGACCGTGACAAGGGGCTTTGTGGAGTGAAAGTGGCGACGACCGCCGGGCGCGCTGTTTTTCGCTTACCCCCTCGTCGGTGCAGGCCTGCGACCTCGCAGGCGGCTTTCCCACTGCGTGCAGGGCAACTTCGACAGCACTATTTTATCGGGCCGCTTCGTGCGCTGCGCCGCGCTCGGTTCTTTGTCAGGGCGAACCACCCGCCAAGGAACACCATCTGTCCAGCACGGCCTAGCGCTGCCAACGAACTGACGAACCGGCGCCGACCACGCAGCAGCGAAGTGCCGCTCCTCGGCGTGATGCTGCTGTGGACGGGTTGCCGCGCATTCACTCCTTGGCTTCTTTGCGTTGTGCGCGGCTACTTGCGCGTGCCAGATAATCGGCAGGCCGCCGCGGTCACAGAACTACGCAGATACACCCTCGACCGCGCTACAAACCGGCGATTTGCTGGAGCAGCTTGTGCGTTTCCGCTGCAGGTCGCGGCGCGGCCCCGTGGTAGAGCAGGCCTTCGATCGCGGGCATCTTCCCGATGGCCGCATCAAGCAGCGGGTCGCCACCGCGCTTGTAAGCCCCAACCGTGATGAGATCGCGGTTCTCCTCATGGTGCGCAAGCCATTCGCGGAGCTTGCGCACGCGCTTCTGGTGGTCGGCGGTGGTGACCTTAGGCATCAAGCGACTGATCGAAGCAAGCACGTCAATCGCGGGGTAACGGCCTCGCTCCGCGAGACGGCGGCTCAACACGATGTGGCCATCGAGGTAACCACGCAGCGCGTCCGCGACTGGCTCGTTCATATCGTCGCCATCGACGAGCACCGTGAGCAGGCCAGTGATCGAACCGCGGCCGTCGTTGCCAAGCCGCTCGACCAATTGCGGCAACATCGCAAACAAGGACGGCGGGTAGCCGCGCAGCGTTGGCGGTTCGCCAGCCGCAAGACCAACTTCGCGCGCCGCCATCGCAAAGCGCGTTACCGAGTCCATCATAAACAGCACGTCGCGCCCCTGTTCACGGAACGCCTCGGCGATAGTTACCGCAGTCATCGGCGCTTTGAGGCGCAACATCGGGGCCGCATCGCTGGTGCACGCGATGACAACCGACTTCTGCATACCTTCGCGGCCGAGCGAGTCGGTGATGAACTCCCCAACTTCGCGGCCACGCTCACCGATCAGGCAAATGACGTTTATTTGACCGGCGTTGCTCTTGGCGATCTGGCCGAGCAGCGTCGACTTGCCGACACCGGAGCCAGCGAAGATGCCGATGCGCTGGCCCTTGCCACAGGTGAGAAAGCCGTCGATCGCGGATGTGCCGGTTTCGATCGGCGCATCAATCGGCGCGCGTTCGAGTGGCGAAGGTGCGCGACCGTTCAGGCTTCGGTGGGCACCTTGCAGTTCTGCTCCACCATCGAGCGGGCGACCGAGCGCGTCGAGCACGCGACCAAGCAGCGCCGTGCCGGTCGGCACCGACAGCGATCGATGGTCATTGACCACGCGGTCAAACGGCGAAACGCCATGCATGTCACCGAGCGGCAGCACGACCGCGTCAGTGCCATCAAAGCCCACCACCTCGGCCGGCAACTGCGAGCGGCCCGCATCAACTTGCACGATGCACAGGTCACCGATCGCAGCGCGTAGCCCAGCAACGTGCATGGCGATGCCACGGATTGCGCGCACGCGGCCCTCGGCGAGTGGCCGATTTGCAGACTGCGCAGCCGCCACCATCACCGCCAGATTGGCCGGCAATGTCACTGGGCGCCACCGGCGGCAGCACTGCGCACCGCTTGCGCGACACGTTCAAACATCTGTGCCGGGTCATAGCGAAGGCGGCCAGCAGAAGTCTCCGCGCGCACCGCGCCACGACCAAGCGACGGGTCCGTTGCGAGCCTTGTTGCACCAAGTTCAATGTTCAGATCTGGCCTGCGCGACAACTGCGCGGTCACCAGCGCAAGGTCATCGGGATGCAGATAGATGATGAGCTCTTTCGCGTCCGCGGCGTGCACGCAGTCGCGCAGACATCGGATCACAGTTGGCGTCGGATCGACGAGCCCGCAATCGAGCGCATTGCCGACGATCTCGCGCGCGATTGCGAGGCTGAGTTCGACCACCTGGGATGCAACCAGATCGAGACGGCCGTTCACGGTGGACTGCAGCCCGAGCAGGGATTTCTGCATCGCCTGCAAGGCGCTCTGCAGAATTTTGGTTTCGGTCTCACGACGAACCTGAGCCTGCCCAAGCTGTAAAAGCCAGCTGGCGCGCTGACCAGCCGGCGAATCCGCCGGCGCCTGCAAGGACACTAGCCGCACACTTAGCAGCGACTCTTCCAACGGCAGCTTGTGGACTTCGAGCATCGAATGCCTCAGACCAGTTTCTCGGCAGCACCACCGGCCTTGATGTCACCCTTGTCCATCATCTCGCGCACCAACTTGAGGATCTCCGCCTGCGACTTGAGCACGTCGGTCAACGGTGTCGGGCCAAGCGAATCACGCTCCTCACGCACCATGTCGGAGGCGCGCTTGCTGAGATTGCCAAGCACCGCCTGCTCCACAGCCGAGGTGGTTGCCTTGAGCGATACCGCCAGCTGCCGCGAATCAATGCTTGCGAGAATCTTCTGCATCGACTTCTTGTCGAGCTTGGCAAGGTCGTCAAAGGTGAACATCTCCTCGCGGATCGCGATCGCAATGTTCTGATCCGCCGACTCAATCTTGTCGAGGATGGCCTTCTCGCCACCGCCCATGTTGTTCAGTATCGCGGCGGCAGCTTTGACCCAAGCCTTTGGCTCCGCACGCAGCGTATTGAGGCCGAGGTCCTTGACCTTTTTGCGCACCACTTCAAGCACTCGTTGCACCACTTCGGGCGGTGTCCGATCGAGCGTCGCCACGCGATGCACCAGATCAGCGCGCGTCTCCTCGTCGAGAAACTTCAATACTTCGCCGCCCTTCTTGCGATCCAGATGCGCCATGAACACCGCTGCAATTTGCGGGTGCTCCTCGGTCAGCAAGTTGGCAAGGTCTTCCGCCGTCAGTGCCTCGAACATCGCAAACGGCTTCTTCGCCAGAATGTCATTGTTCGCCCGCTTCGTAACGTCTGTGCCGCGACTCTCGCCAAACGCCTTCACGAGCACGCTGCGCATCGTGCCGGTCACATCACCAAGCGCGATGTCGCCAGCCCGCAAGCGGTCGATCGCCGAGCGATAGACACCGCGAATGGTCTCCCGGTCGACGGCGAGCTCCTGCAATTCCTGCATCGCGCGCGTGACGGCATCGATGCTCTCCTCGGAAAGCTGCTTCAACACCTTGGCCGCGAGTTCATGGTCGATCGACAGCAGTAACGCCGCGATCGCACGATCTCCCGAAAGGGGTTCCGACTTTGTAGCTGGCACAGATCCTCGCACCATGACTTAGACCTTGGTCTCCGCCAGCCAACTCTCGAGCACGCGCGCAAGCGCGGCCGGATCGCTGGCAATCGCACGTTCGAGTTCTTTGCGCATCCGCTTCTGCTGTTCGTCCGGGGTCATCTTTTCATCGACTGCGGCGGGCATCGGCGAATCTGCTTCAGACGATCCGGAAGCTGATCGCTTGAGCAAACTTCGCAAGAACAACAGCACGAGCACCACACCAAGCACCTGCCCAATGGCGGGCGCAAAGGCAAATGCGCGATCCATCATGCTCGGACCGCTCACGGTGGTCACTTGCACCTCGGGCGGCGCAAACTCGCCACTCATCGTGCTGAACGCGTCCTTGTCGTCGCGCTGCGAATCCCAGCCGACAATCGACTTCACCACCTTGCTGAGTTCTTCCTTGTTGAAGCCAGCCTTCTGCTCCAACGCCTTGTCGTAGACGAGCGCCACCGAAATGCGCTTGATCGCCGGGGCAAGACGGCCGCTACGCCGCTCACCAACGTCAGTCAGGTAGTCGCGCTTGCTGGTCTCTTTTTTCGTGTCGCTTTTGGTTCCAGTCGTCTGCGGGCTGCCACCGCCAGTGCTCGGGTCACCAGCAGCCGGAGTAGCGCCCTGGGTGTCACCGCTCTTGGTCGAGTCTTTAGTGATCTGCTCGCTCAACATGATCTGCTCTGGCGGAATCACCTTTTCGTTGGTGATCTCCCACTTTGAGTCGAGCTCCACGCCCACAGTCACAATGGTCTTGCCGGGATACAGCGCGTCGAGCGCTTCCTGGGCAAGGCGCGAACGCTCCTCGGCGATCGAGCGTTGCTGCGCCAAAAAATCAGCGGTGCCGCCACCGGCCTCACGATCTGGATCAAATCGCCAACGCTGATGCGTGACCGCATTGAGAACGGTGACGTTTTCGAGTTGCACCATCAACTGCGACGATGCGAGCGATGCGGCACTGCGCGCGACCGGCTCAAACGCGACGCCTGCCTTCAGACGCAACGAAACAGATGCGGTGGGCTGCGTCTCGCGATCCCGACTGACAAACGGTGAGCGGCGCGGGCGATTGGATAGCACGCTTGCCGTGCGCACGCCCTCAAGTGCGGCGATGACCGTTTCGGCCTGCTGACGCGACCTGTCACTGAGGTTTGCGCCGCGCGTCTCAGCATCATCAATGATCGACGAGGCAACCATCGAGCGCTGCCCGCTGCCACGCAGGTTGCCTTCGGCGAGCACGCTGTTGGCAGCTGCAGTACTGTGGGACTCGACCTTGAGCCCCATACCGGATGCGTCGGGGACGACTGCGATACCGGCGGACTGCAGGAGGCGCTTGGCTTCCTTCAGCTCATCGCCGCTCTGCGCCTCGAACACCGAGACGTAATTCGGCTGCCCGGCATAGTAGACCATGCCGAGAAGACCAACGATGCTGGCGGTGAGCACCGCTCCGACGATCAGGCGCTGGCCACCATCGAGGCGGCTCCAGATGCCCTGCATGTTTTTCTGAAAGTCACTGAAGAACTGACGCATGGATCACACCACCGAGCGCGAGAGTTTTTCCCACGCGTCCACGAACTTGTTTCGCATTTCGAGCAGGAGGTTGAACGCAACCTCGCTTTTGCCCATCGACATCATCACATCGTGCAACTCGACCGGCTCGCCGGACGCAGCCGCACGCACCTTGTCTTGCACGCTGCTCTGCAATTGGCCGACGTGATCAATCGCGTCTGCGAGGGTCCCCTCGAAACGGCCATGCGGCTCCGTTCGCGCGCCCTCCGGGTTGTGCAGTTTTTGCTCTGTAAATGGCTGCGCGATGCGCGTGCCATTCGCGCCGATCAATGGCGGCAAGTTGAAGCCGGTCATGATTGCACACTCATTTCACTGGGGAAGGTTTGCATCACTGCGCCCTCATGTTGGTGAGCGCGTTTTGCAGCATCTGGCGGTAGGTCCGCATCGCTGCCAGGTTGGCGTCAAAGCTGCGTTCGATGACCGACAAGTCGACCATCTCCTGCATCACATCAACATTGCTACCAAGCACCCAGCCATCCTCGTCGGCCATCGGATCACCGGGCCGGTGGTAGGACGGGAACTCAGTCTTGAAGTCTTCAGTGATGCGGCCGACCTTCACACCAGCGGCAACCTGATCGCCGCCGGGCACACCGCGCGCGCTGTCCACGTGATCGAGCACTTCTTCAAACACGACACCCTTACGGCGGTAAGGCAGCGCGTGCTTGTTGCCCATGCGCCCCATGTTCGAGATGTTCGAAGCAACCACTTCGCTGCGCACCATCTCAGCGCGCAAACCTGCGGCCGAGATGTCGAAGCCCTGAAACATGCCATCCATGGGTCCGGTCATGACTATCTCCCGAAGATCGCGCGGTTGAGCCCGCTGAAGTAACTGCCTGCACGGCGGGTGACGAACTCTTGCAGAAGCAAAACTTTGTCGAGCGTCGCCGTTTCCTTCACCATGTTGACGTTGTTCTGACCGGCAGCGCCCGACTCGTCGCGAAGGACCTCCGGCTCCACCTGCGCAACATCACCTCCGCTCACGAGCCGCTGCTTCAGCAGTTCCTCAAACTTCACCTCATAGCTTTTGAAGCCGGGGGTGTTCTGGTTGGCGATGTTGTGCTGCGCAACCTTCGCTCGAAGGTTGAGCACATCTAGCATCTTCTGAGTTAGTGCGGTGTCGCGATCGAAGTCGATCATGGTGTCCTTGCTTGCAATGACGACATCGACACAATGCGCCGAGGTCCTTGAGACGGGGAGTTCCGATCGCGCCTCGAAGCGGGACTAAAGTGCCAGACTGTGGCGCGGCGCGACAACTGCTGCTGCGGCTGGTTTTCCAGCGCGCGACTGAGTCATGGCGCGTTCGCCAAGTTGCTCAATCGACAGTGCGGCCCTGTCCCAACTGAAGGACTCGCGCACCACGCTCGCAACGCCGCGCGCCTCGTGTTGCAGGCGGTTTAGCCCGCGCAGACTGTCGCTGAGCGCCGCCGCAAGTGACGCGCCTTCCGGTTCAAGCAACCACGGCTCTGCAAGGTGCCTGGTCGCAAGATCCAACAGTCGCCGCTTGCTGTCGATCGTTACGACACCCGCCCCAACGGCAAAACTATCCGTTGCGCCACCTTTGGTGATCAAGACGGGCAGGCCACATGCGCGCGCCTCCAGCACCGGCAGGCCAAAGCCTTCGCCGCGATACGGATGCAACAGGAGGTCGCAAGCGCGGAAAACCCCGGCCATTTCGCTGCGCGAGAGTTGGCGATCGAGGAACAGCATCGATGGCGCGCCAGGCGTGCGCTGAAATCGTTCGATCAACCCGCCTAGCTGGCTTTTGACTGGCTGCTGTTCACCTGCACATGCCTTGACCACGACGCAAAAACGCAGCCCCTGGCGCGCTGCTGCCAGTGTTGCGCGCAGGAACAAGTCAAACCCCTTGCGGAACGACAACTCGCCGACGAACAAGACCGCCGGCAATGATCCCTTCCATTGCACGATCTCAGCGAGTGGCTGTTTGGTCTCGTTAAACAGCTCGGCATCAACGCCGTGCGGGATCAAACAGATGCCTTCCGCACTGCGCCCCCCTGAAGTCAGCGTGCGCTGCACGTGATTGCTGTGCACCACCAACTGATCGCACTCCTGCACAAGGAGCGGGCTCAATGCCGATGGCAACGCGCCGTATTCCCAATCGAATCGCTGCGCAAACACACTGCACTTTGGCCGCAGGTTGCGCAGTGGAAGACCGCTCGCAAGCCAGAGGTCAATTGCTGCGGCGTTAGGGCTGAACAGCGGCGCAAGTCCAGGTGCGCGATTTCGGAACTCGGCGAGCCCGGTGCGGAACGGCTGCGTCGCAACAAGCTGCAAATGAACATTGTCCCTGCGCAACAGCGCTAAGGCGGAGGCGATCGCAACTTCGCTTGCTGCGCCATGCGCGAAGAACGGGGCTTCCAAAACGATGTGCGCCTTCGCAGTTGTCCTGCGCGCACTCACGATGGGCGGCGCGGCAGGCCGGTCGGCAGTCAACTCGGCGATCACATGATTGCGACCACGCAACCCAATCTCTTTGGCAAGCCGCGGCTCGCAAAGAACCTTGTGCAGGCAATCAGCAAGGCTGTCCATGTCAGGCTCGCAGACATCCAATAAGCCACCACCCATTGTCAACCATCGCCCACCAACCGGCACGAACGCATCGCGCGCGGCGAAAATCGGCGCAGTCGCACGACTCGCCGTCGCCACCACTGGGCGACCAGAGGCGAGCAGGCACACGAGCGCTTCCGCATCATGCAAGTTCCGCATCGGCTGCATGACGGCAACGCAATCGAGCACGATCTCCGGAGTAAGTGGTGCAATGACAATTTCAATCGCCGCCACCGCATCAACCCCTTGCGGAGCATACTCGGCTGCAAGATGCCGCAAGGTGCCGCAGAACGACGGGTCCCCGTTTGGCAACAAGACGCGCAACCTATGACCATTGGCAGCGAAGTGGCGCGCAAATACGCGCACCGCGACATCGGTGCCAGCGGCGGGATCTCTCGCGCCAAGGTGCAACACTGGCCCGCTTGCAGCTGGCGGCGCCATCCGCAACCAGGCGCGCAACTGCAAAGCGTCGACGCTGTGATCAGGATCTTCAGTGCCAGCCCAACGCAACTCGGCGCGCACCTTGTGGAGCAGATCTTCTGCCCGCTGGCGGTCGGCAAGCATCACGCGACACGACTTTGGCCACATGAGGTTCGCAAGTTCGAGCGCGTCCTTACCCTGCAGGTGTGGCGAAAAGACCACGACCGGCGCGGTGCTCGGCAATACCTGATCGAGCGCAGCAAGAATCAAAGCGCGCTCGGCTGCAGGGAGCACCGCCCGCGACACCTGCGGGATTTCTGCACTGTCGCTGCCTGGTTCCGGCTTGCAGCGAATGGCAACGGTCATGCCACTGCAAAAGCACAACTGCAGGAAAACCCGTAGAGCAGAAGCCGAGGCTTCGCCTGCGAACGGGTCACCAAAAATGCGAACTTGGCTCATTGCTGCCGTTGTCATCGGCATTTCCTTCGCAAAGCTGGAACGTGACCGACAAGTCGCCAAGATCGCGCCTGCAACCTTCCCGCTTGGCGCGATGACTGGACCAGCCGAACAAAACCCTCACCACCCTGACCGCCGGGCGAGAACTCTGGCCAACGTCACGGCGCGAGGTGCGACGGGCATGATTGCGCCCGGCGGCGGTGCGCGCGATGCCCGCATCAACCTGAAGATACTGCAGTGGCATGCGCTGCGTGCCGCTGACACCAGTGCCAAGGTGCGCGAGCGACTGCACGAGTTTGACCCTGCGACCCGGCCCGACGCATGGGCCGGCACGGTGCAGGACGGATTTGCGCGTGGTTTTGCCGTTGCCCTGGAAGAGGCCATCGCGCTCGGCCAGCAACCGGTCATCGAGCAGCCGTTCGATCCCGTCCACACGCAGCACATCACCGGCAAAGACTTGCGCAAAAAGAAGGACCTGCTGGTCGCCAGCGCTGGTGCAAGGATTCGATTTTCGCGCAAAGAGGGAGTGCTGTTCGTCGATCGCAAGACCGAGACCAACTCCCCCAACTGCCTGCGCTTTGAGGATCGCCGCGATCAAGGCACGCTCGACGGCTTTTGCGCCTGCGAAAATGAGCGGCCACGATTGTTCTCCGCGCAGTTTCTAAAACCCGTGCGCTACACGATTGCAAAAGGGCATACCGAACTCGAACTCGCGGGGAGCCTTGGCCGTGGCGCAAACGGCTTTACCGCGCGCATGCTCATCATTGGACGCGAAACTGCGGCCACGATCGAACTGCGAATGACGATCGACAATCGCCACAAGGACCACCGCCTGCGCGCGCGCTTCCTCGGCATCGCGCCGACTGCGATTTTGCATGAGTGCACGGACGTGAGCGAAGTCGTGCACAGCGACGCAGGCAACTTCGTCGCATTCACGCTTGTGCGCGCGATCTCGACGCTGCTCGTAGACGACAACAAGGTCATCTGCGAAGGCGCACAGTGCCTGGGGCCAGTCACGCACACGTTCCGCCTCGGCTAGCGCAACTGGCCTTCGATTGGCGCGACAAGCACCAGCTAAGGGATCATTGAATGCGCGCCGGGTCACGCGGGGTCACGCAGGGTCACGCGGGGCGCACGCGGGGTCACGCGGGGCGCACGCGGGGTCACGCGGGGCGCACGCGGGGCGCACGCGGGGCGCACGCGGGGCGCACGCGGGGTCACGCGGGGCGCACGCGGGGCGCACGCGGGGCGCACGCGGGGCGCACGCGGGGTCACGCGGGGCGCACGCAGCCCAGTTGTCAGGCGAGATCCTGATAGCGCACGCTCTCGATTTCATAGCGCGACAATGCGGCGCGCAGGTCGTTGCCAGTCAAGGTGGCGAGTTCGGCACGCGCGGCCGCATCGAGGCGCGCAGCCATCGGGTCAAGCCGCGTGAACTCGGCATCCGGCACCCGTGGGTGCACCATCCATTCGCAATCGCCAACCGGCAAGCGGCTCAGCGCACGCAAGAAACGCGGCGCATGATCGACGCGCCCTTCCATCGTGCTGCCGAGAAACGGCAGCGTGCGCATTCCAGCACGCAGCACGGCACGGCGCGTCCCTGCAGCGAGCGCGGTGAGCACCAGTGGCAGCGGCTGCCAGCGACCAACTGCGGGCAACTCGGCGGGCAGTCGAGTCCAGCGAATGCCCGCGCGCGCGAAGGCCGCCGCACAAACCGCGCGCAACACAGGCCAACAATGCGAATGGTGATGTCCGTTTGCGTGCGTTGGCACAACACCGAGATCGCGCAGGCGCAACAACTGAGCTTCAACCTCGCGCAGTACGGCCGCACGATCCAAAAGCCGCAGCTGACAACGCACCAGTGCCTTGCCGATCCCAAAAAAGTTGCCAGCGGCATCCGTCATACCCCGGATCGGCCCCGTCAACGAGCGCCCTAGGGTGAACGAGAGATGCAGACCAATGCCGATCGAAAGGTCCTTTGCGATCCGAACACCCTCTGCCACCGCACTGCCTGTCACGCATAGCGATGCCTCGCGGACAATGCCCGCGCGCGCTGCCTGCGCGATGCCTTCGTTGACGCCGGCCGAAACACCTAGGTCATCGGCAACAAAAACGACTCGCCTTTGCGCCATCGGTTAGCCGCTCTTGCTACGCGAATTAGGTTCGCGCGATTGCACCGACTTAGCCGCCACTGGCTCGACGACGCCACCCGTGCGAAGGAAAGAAACCATCGCGGGGTCCGGCTCGCGCTCATACACGCCCCGAAAACCGCGCCATCGAACGCGCAGCATGTCGCACACCATCGTGATCGAATCACGCACGAAGTGCACGGTCGTGGGCTCCTTGCGATAGATGAACTGCACGGGACATTCCACGACGCTCAGTCCGAGCCGCGCCGCCACGAAGAACAGTTCCACATCAAATGAGAACCGCGCCAACTGCACGCGGGTAGCGAGCTTTTGCGCCGTCGCGCGCCGGCAACCCTTTAGGCCTGCCTGCGAGTCCATCACGCCTTGCACGACGATCATGCGCAACAGCAGGTTGAACGTGCGGCCCATGAAGTGCCTGGTGAACAGCTTGCCGAAAAAATTTGGCGCGACAACGTAGCGGCTGTCGGAATGCATACGGCTGCCATACGCGACGTCCGCGCCCGCAACGAGAGCCTCGATCAGCGGCTCACAGTTGCTCACCGGATAGGTCAGGTCTGCATCCGTGAAGATCACCAGCTCGCCACCAGCATGCAAAAAAGCGCGACGCACCGAGAAGCCTTTGCCTTGGTTGCTCACGTTGCGCAAAAAAGTGAGGCGACAATGGCCGCTTGACTCCGCCGCCGCGAAGGCGGCAAGGATCGCCGCGGTTTCGTCGCTACTGCCATCGTCAACAACCAAAAGCTCCGTGCGATAGCGCTGGCTTACCAGCCAGTCATGCGCCTGCTGCAGCGATGACGCGATGAAACGCGCACCGTTGTAGACAGGGATTACGAGGGTCAGTTGGATCGCGCCTTCAGCCTGCATTTGCGTTGGCAGATGCTATGAGAAGCCACGCTCGTTGTCGCGCGCCGGAACGGAGCGCGGACTAGGCCGCGTGGGAGGGCGAGCTTGAGGAGTCGCTGCGCCGCAGAAAAAACACGCCATGCAGAAGGTCTAGCGCGACCAATAGCGTGGCGTAGGCAGACCAGCAGCGCAGCCACGGGTGCTGTGCTTGCACCTCGCGCGCGGGTGCGGGAAGGGCATCTATCAGCACCAGCAACATGGCGATGCCCCCGAGCACTAGCCGCCAGGTGGCGCGGTCGCGCCGGGCGCTGATCCACTGCCACGCGAGCGGCACACCGAGCAGTTGGTAGGTGACTTTTTCTGTCGACGGACCGAGCAGCAACATGAAACACAGCGTCGCACTCACGGCAAACGTGAAGGCTGCCACCTCACCCTGACGACGGCGGACAAGCAGCGCCGAAAGCACGATCGCAAGTCCGCCGCAACCTTGCAGCGCAACAAACACAATCTGCGGCATCGACATGCCGAGCGAAATAGCGACAAGGCGCAAGTCGCGATAAGCGTTTTTGAGGTCGCCGGTGCGATCCTCATGGCGCAGCCCGTCGACCAGCATTGCGTATTGCGCCGTCACGTAGCTTTGTGGCGCGAGCGCGTAAGGCAGCAAAGCTACCACGAGCAACGACCCGATGAGCCCCCACCACAGGCGCGGTCGCAGCACCGCCAACACCATGCCAAACGCAAACGGGTAGACCTTCAACGCGGTAGCAACACCAATGAGGCCTGAAGTCGCCGCAGTGCGCGTGGCAAATGCCAGCGTGGCGGCGTGCAGCAGGCAGCCGAGCATGAGCGCGTTGGCTTGACCGATGTTGACGCCGCTGACACCGCAGAAAGCCACGAGCGAAAGCACCACCGCGCGCTCGCGACTACTGAGCCGCGCGGGCAGGCCAGCGCGGGCACACGCACGCAAGCCAGAAAACAGCACGATCATATTGAGTAGCCGCCACGCGATGCTGCCAAGCAGCGGGCCACACGCGGCGAACGGCCACAGCAGCGCCGCGCAAATGGGTGGATAACGAAAACCGCTGCTCGCGGCATAGAGATCGGTTCGCGCCCAAAAGGCCTCGGCCGCTGGCGCGAAAACCTTCAAGTAGACGTTCTGCCGATTCAGGTCGGACGCGAGCGTGAGCTTTACAGCTAGTGCTAGCCCCAGCACTAGCCACGCGACGATCGCTACATCCTCCCAGCGAGAGCGGCGCGGACTAATCCCCACCGCCCTGCTCAACGATTTCGTAGAGACCATGACCGCTGCTCCTGATGCGCCCCTTCTGTTCGAGGGCCTGCCACACAAGAGCCGGATACTGATCCGGCGGCTTCACGCCAATGATGCCCGAACGTCCACCCTTGCTCATCGGGTCGTGGCCAAGCCGCGACTCATCGTCGAGCCGCGTCAGCTTAAACCGCTTCTTCAGCGCCTTCATTGCACGTTGCAGGGTCTCCTTGGTGAAGGAGCCATCCGGATTGCATTCGACGAGATTGAGATTGGGCTGACCCGGTTTGTGCGCATCCATCTCGGGGATCATGGCACAGAACGGGCTCATCGTCACGGCGAAGCGGTGCTACTCAGCGATGCTGTGCTGCCCGTTGCTCGACAAACTCCGCCAACGCTGCCGCAAAGACTCGCCCACCAGTCGCTACGTCGTGCCGTTGCTGAGCATGTAAAAGCGCGCTCACGCTCATCACTGCACGCCGCACAGGGTCTGCGACCAGCGCTTTTACCGCCGCCGCCAACGCCGCCAAATCGCCTTCCGGCACAAGCACTGCAGATTCGCCTTCCGCCACCACGCTCCTGACCCCGGGCCGATCGCCAGCGACAATCGGCAGGCCGGCAGCTTGCGCCTCGATGAAAACCATGCCGATCGGTTCCTTGATCGCGGGCCAGACAAACAGGTCGCCAGCGGCATAGAGCCGAGCCAATGCTGCACCTTCGACGCGACCAAGCCAACTGGCGCGCGGCCCGAGGCTGCGCATTCCGGCGAGCACCTCATTCTCTGCAGGTCCGTCACCGGCAATCAGCAGCTGCCAACGTGCGTCCGTGATGCGTGAAAGTGCGGCGAACAATGCGCCATACGACTTGAGCTTGCTGCCATCGCGCATCATGCCGACTGCGATCAGCCACGGCTTTGACAGGTCTAGTCGATGCGACGCCGCAAACTCCGCGCGATGCCGGTCGCGCGCAGCGTAGGCATTGGCAAACGGCGCTACGTCAAGGAACGGTTTGAGCGACAAGTAAGTCGTGTCACTGCGCAGGCGAGGCGCAACCGCGCGCGCATCGTCAGGCTTGAGACCAATCACGAGGTCCGCCTGAGCGAGCGCGGCAGCGACCGCAGCCAAACTTCGCGCCCATAGCCCTTGTTCGTGCTTGCGCGCATATGAGGCCTCAACCACCACATAGGGAATACCGAGCGCGGCGGCAACCGCAGGCCCGATCCAGTCCGGCGCCTTGTGGTAGAGGTGATATGAAAGCCATACGTCTGGCCGCCACGCGTTCGGCCGCTGGCAATCCCGCACCAAACGCCGCGCAACACGCGCCCCAATCCGCTCGAGCCGCCGTTGCCGAACGTCATCCCCGGCCATGTCTAAGCTGCGTAGTCGGCTCTGAATGCGGACTTCGTGACCTTGCAGCGCAAGTGCTTTTATGAGCATGCGCGCAATCAACCGATCGCCGCTTGGAATCGGCGCGTCGGGGGCATTGAGGGGCGCGTAAAATCCAACTTTCATAATGCTGGCTTTCGATCTTCACCGCGGAAACGTGTCTGACATTTGTCTTACGCAAAAGACCGGCTGGACGGATCCTAAATCATACGTTCCGATCGCGCCGCGCAATGTGCGCAGCAAAGCTCAGTCCCCTGTTTGTGGAGAACCGAAATCATGTCCCACTCATCCGTGCTGCTGTTGTCCTTATTGATCACTGCGCCGCTCTTCGCGCAAAAGGTCGATGTGAAGGCGTCCTCTGGTGATGACCAGACGTTGCGCATCTCTGTCCAAACGAAGATCCAAGCCAAGGAGACGCGCAAAATGCTGCGCAATGGCGAAGAAATGACCGGCGGTGGTGGGCGTGGCGGTGGCGGTGGCGGTGGCGGTGGCGGTGGCGACTCTTCCTCACAACTTGAGGTCGTGTTTGAGCAAGGTCCAGCCGTTGGCAACTGGCGCAGCTACCAGAAGCTCATCGCGACCGAGTCGCGCGCTGGCCAAGATGGCGTACCAGTCGAGTCCAAGATCGAGGGCGCGCTGCAGGGCAAGAAGGTCACGCTCAAGGTCGACGGCGGCAAACAAAGCCTGATCGAAGGTGAAGGCGCTGCGAGTAAGCCAGTGGACGACAATATTGCGCGCGACATTCCTGGCCGCCTCGCAGTGGCCTTACTGCTGCCGACCAATGCGGTCGCTGTCGGCGAAGAGTTTGATCTCAGCAAGGCCTTCGGCTTTGCAATCGCAAGCCTCGTGCATCCCGTCGCGGCGGCGCGTCCCGATGCTACGGCACGTGGTCAGGGCGCACGCGCTGGTCGCGGTCAAGGCGCAGACCCAGCCGGCGGCGCTGGCACTGATGCTGGCGGGACCACCGGCGGTGGCCGCGGTCAAGGTGGCCAGGGCGCGCGCGGCGGCATGGCACGCATGGGCGGCGTCGGCGCAGCGGCCACGCAACTCATCGCGGCTGGCAAGCTCACCGTGAAAGCGACGGGCAAGCTCGCATCGGTTGAAGAGAAAAATGGCGAGCAGATGGCGATCCTCGACATCACCGCCAGCATGATCGGCAAGGGCAAAGCGACAGAGCTAGGCCTGCGCCCGCAGGCTGCGTTTGGCGGTGGCGGTGGACAAGGTCGTGGGCAGGGCCGTGGGCAGGGTGGCGCAGGCGCTGGTGGTGATGCCGCTGCGCCTGCGGCTGCGGCTGGCACGGACAACGTGGATGCCAACCTCACCTTTAAAGGCAAGGTCCACGTCAATCTGACGACCAGGCAGATCACCGAAGTCGAGATGGCTGGCGACCTGAAGGTCGACCGCAAGACCGTTCGCACAATGGCAGGCCGCGACGGTGAGGAAACCGAGCTTGACACGACCGCCAATACTGAAGGCAAGTTGGAGCTGAAGGCAGTCATCGCGATCGCGCCAAGCAAAGACGCGAAGAAGTAATCGCGGTCGTTATGCCCCCCGACCTGCAACCGAAAAATCGGCCTGCAGGTCGTTGCGCATTCCGCAGGTCCCGCGCGCTGCGCGCATCGTTCTGCTACTCGACGGGGCGCGTGATGCGTTCTGCTCCTCGACGGGGCGCGTGATGCGTTCTGCTCCTCGACGGGGCGCGCGTCGTTCACCAGCACATCATCCCCCTTCGTCGCAGCCACAAAGCGACTCTTGCGGGACGCGCGCAACGCAAGCGAGCGCGCAGTTGGATCGACTTTGGTTTTGCAACGCAAGGCTGCGCCAACGCTGCTGCACGCAAACCGGCAGCCTGCCTTACGGAGCTACTTTGCCCACTGCCACACAGACCCCAAAATCTACTTCCGCTGCTCCGTTCACGGACCTACACGGCAAGCTGGTGCTCGAGGATCGACAGGCGCGCCGTCGTTCGCTAGTTTGCCCGATTCCGTCCGTCTCGAAAAAAGCTCCTCGTGGCAGATTTGATCCCGTTTGCATGTGGTGTCGCAGCGGTTTTTGCGATTGCCGTGCTATTCGCGCGCAGCGCCCGCGCGACCTCAGCATCTGCAGCTGCCGCCGCCTCCGATCTGCCGGTAGCTTTAGCCCGCGTCGACGACCATGCTCCGGCGATCGGGCCGCTGCCTGCACTGGTTTCGCCAGAGACTTTTGCAGAAGCCCTCGCGCAAGAGCTGGCCGAGATCGTTCCCGGCATCGAAGGCGGCGCTTACCGAATGATGGAGTCCACAACTCAGGCCGATGCGCGCGCTGCTGCCGCGACCAACCTGTGGCTCTCAATAAGACGACTGCGCCAGTTTCATGACAAAGTCTCGGCGTTTGCGAGCGCACCGACGCACTCCGCGGGGCCAACTGCGATCAACGATTTGCTATTGATCCTGCGACAAGAATTGGAATATTCGCGGCTCGGTCTCGAGATCTCATGGGTGCTGCCGCCCTCATTCCCGCAACTCAAATGCGGCCAAGAAGCATTGCTCAGAGCACTGTTGATGGTCTGCCACGCGCTACTAGAAATGGAACCCGGCGGACTGCGACTCTCGCTGGCTGCCGAGTCCAGTTTTGATACCGAGACGCCATTCGCCAAACTCGAACTGACGGTTGAATACGACGAGGATCCGATTCGGGAACCGCAGGCCGGCAGCGCCTCGCTGCCCTTCACCATCGCCGAACAATCTGCCAACAACCTGATCCGCAGCTTCGGCGGCAGCCTGCATTTTGAACACGATCGTGGCCACAGCGCGTCCGCTCGCATTCAGATCCCCGCGACGGATGAACCAACTCCAGAGAGGCTCCGCTTTGCGGCAAAGGCCAATGACGTTGACCATGGGCAACGCGCGGTTAGCGGTGCCGCCGATCTGCGTCACAGCTATGGCGGGGTGCTGGTGCTCGAGGGCGACCCGGCGGTGCGTTCGCTGTTGGCGGCCGAGCTAAAGACGCTCGGCCGCGCGGTGTTTGCCTGCTCCGATGGCGCCGCAATGCGTTCACTGCTGCAAGCGACCCCGGATCGCTTCGAGCTGCTGATCGTCGACCGCCCATCGCGACTCGACTCGCGCGACGCATCGATCGCGCTGCATTTGTGCCCCGACCTCAAGGTCTTCATGCTTTCCGACAGCGACGAAGTGGGCAGCAGCAACGCGCTGATTGCACGCGCACACCGCATCAAAAAACCGTTCGGCTTGCAAGATCTGCGGCGAGCACTCGGCACCGTGCTCGCCATCTGATCAGGGCAACCGTGGCCCAGCGACAGGCCAATCGCTATCATCTTTCGCCCAACTCGCTTTGGCAGCAAAGAGACTTCTATGGCGCGCAAGAATGACCGTCCGCCGGACCAACTCCGGCCTATCAAGTTTACCCGCTCATACACCGACCAATCGCCCGGTTCGGTGCTCGCCGAGTTTGGCCGTACGCGCTTGCTCTGCACGGTCTGCGTGCAGGAGCAAGTGCCGCCGTGGATGTACAACAAACAACCCGGCGGCTGGCTCACCGCGGAATACTCGATGCTGCCTGCGTCCGGCATCCCGCGTAAACCGCGTGAAGGCCGCACCGGCAAACCGATGGATGGCCGCACGCAAGAGATCCAACGGATGATTGGCCGCGCCCTGCGCTGTGCGCTCGACATCACGGTGCTGCCCGAACTAACCCTGTGGGTCGACTGCGACGTGCTTACTGCCGACGGCGGCACGCGCACGACGGCGATCAATGGTGCGGCCGTGGCGCTCTATGATGCACTTTTGTGGATGGAAGAAAAACGGATGCTGCGGGCATGGCCGCTGCGTGGACTGGTGAGTGCGGTTTCGGTTGGCCTTTTGCAAGACCAGGTCATCACTGATCTCGACTATCAAGAGGACAGCGCCGCAGCCGTCGACATCAACATCGCTTGCGCTAGCGATGGCCGGCTGATCGAGATTAGCGGTGCCGCCGAGACCAAGCCGTTCACGCCAGAGCAGTTCCAATTGATGCTTTCACTGGGACAAAAAGGCTGCGCGCAGGTGCTCGAACTACAGAAGAAAGTGCTCGGCATCTGAGCCGGAGAAGCGCCCGCAGAGCGGCTCAGGCCAACGGCTTGTGCTGCGGACACGCGCAAGGCAATGCGCGACACCGCGGGCAACCGTGCTCGTATTTCTTGCGGCCCATCTCTTCAAGGTCAAGGCCGTGCAGCGATGCCAGCGTGGCAAGCCACGCATAGACATCGGCGAACTCTTCCTGCAGGTTTTGCTGCTCGCCGCGCCGGATCGCACGCACCAGTTCGCCAACCTCCTCGACAAACCACAGCAGCGAGCCTTGCTTGCCGCGTGCAGAATCGCGGGCAAAATAAATCTGTTCGATCCGACGCTGAAAGGACGGCTCGACGGGATCGCTCATCACACCTGCCCGGCGCGCTTGGCGGTGATCAACACGACATCTTCGCGCAGCCCGCCCTCACCCGCGTCCTGCTCGAGGTTGCCGAGCACCATGTTCATAAACATGGCCGTATGGCGCGACGAATGCTGGCCTACCAACTCCAGCAACTTGGCCATCCGGATGCCCGCGTCATTGACGATCACCAGTCGAACACCCGGGCTAATCGCAACCTCCTGCGGCCGCAGCGACTTCTCAAACACCGGACCGTCATCGAGGCCGAGTGCCAGCCCCTCGGCAGCAAGCTCCAAAACTTCGCCGCGCTGACAGATCCACAACGGAGTGCGCGCGCCAGCTTGATAAAGCTTCGCGCCGTCCTCGGACAGCTGCAGCAATGTCGCCTTGGCGCAGGCACCGGCGGGCAAGTTCTGCTTGAGTGTTTTGTTCGCCTGATTGAGGGCCTTGCGCGGCATCGCCCCCTGCGCGAGAGCACGGTGCACTTCGTCGCGCGCCATTCGCGCAGCGATCACTGACATCGTGTTGCTGCCCTCGCCGGTGATGAGATAGCAGACCGTGTTGCCTTCGGCCGTGACCACATCGAAGTAATCAAGGCCGCCGCGCTCACCCACACTGAGTGCACCATCGACTTCGTAACCAGCTACTGCGGGAAGCTGCGGCGGCAACGTACGGTCGCGCAGTTGGCGCACCTGCTGGTCCATCGTCGCCAACGCACCACCGCCTTGCACTTCCTGGCGCGCGATCTCGGCCATCAACGCCGTCAGATCGCTAGCGAGGTATTGCAGCGATCGGCCCAAGCCAGCAACTTCATCCTTGCCTGCCACGCGAATGCGAACCTCGCCGCCACCGCGACCGATCTTCTGCACCGCCTGCCCAAGCTCGCGGATGCGCGACGAAAGTTTGCCGCCAAGCACGAAGCCAAAGATCGCGCTGACAATGGTGACGAACAACGTGAGCGAGAAGCCAAAGATGCGGCCTTGCTGCACAGCTTCGATGTTCTTTTCGGCAACACCGGGCGCGATCTTGGCGATCACGATCAACGTGGTGATCGCACCCACGGCCATTGCGAGCAGACCAAAGATCAGGCCAAAGCGCAGCGCGAGCGTGTTGCCAGTGGCCAAGGCCGCCTGCTTTGCACCCACGACGGTTGGCGACTTGCTGCCGGACTTTGCACGTTCCTTTGTTGGTTGCGCCACGGTGATCACCAGCCAAACAATGGCAGGGCTAGCCAGATCGACACGCCGGCGTAAACGCCCGCCATCTGGTCGTCGGCCATGATGCCATACGCGCCAGGCAGATCTTCAAGCTTGCGGGCGGGCTGCAACTTCCACACATCAAACACACGGAACGCAAAAAACGCGGCGGTGTGCCCCATCGCATCCGGCAGTTTGTGCTGCAGCGCGGCATAAACGCCGACGGTGACGAGGTAGCCAACCACTTCGTCGAGCACGAACTCACCGGGGTCTTCCTTTGGCCAAGTGCGCTTGACGAAGTCCGACTGCAGACAGCCCCACACAAACAGCACAGAGGCGATGATCCACCAAAACAGCTGCGTGTTGTCCTTGGCGATGCATTGGATCAGGACCGCGAGCGCAACGCCGCCCAGCGTGCCGACCGTGCCTGGCGCAAACGGCGACAGTCCCAAACCACCGCTCGTGATCAGTAGAAAGCGCAGGCGATCGGCAAAGCTCATGCTCTTGTTCTCACTTCGCGAACAGGATGTCGCGCGCCTTCCATACGTAATTGATGCCGGAGACGACCGTGAGCGCAAAACTCACCCAGTAGCCACCCACTGCGGCCCAATGTAGTTGCTGGCTGCCTGCGACCAGCGTCAACAATGCGCCGATGGTCCAACACTGCGCAACCATCTTCCACTTGCCAAGCCGGTCCGCTGGGAAGGGCCGGCCGGTCGATTCGACAAGCCCCCGAATCGCCGTCACCAAAAACTCGCGCGCGATCACGACCACGACATACCACGTCGTCAGCACCTCAGTAGCACCGGGAAACTTCAACAGAATGACAAAGCATCCCGCCGTCAGCACCTTGTCTGCGAACGGATCGGCGACCCGGCCAAACGCCGTCACGAGGTTCCATTTGCGCGCCAGATAACCATCGATGAAGTCGGTGAACGCAGCGACCAAGAACAACCCGAGTGCGCCCCAGACGATGGCGCTGTCAGGGTGCGCAGGATCGGCGATCGACTCAAGGCAGACGAAGGTCCCGGCAGTAATCAGCAACCGGCTCAGGGTGATCGCGTTTGGAACGTTCACGGCTCTCAGGCCCGAACTACGCACTCGCCGCGCAGCTCATAGTCGTGGGCTTCGGTGATCCTCGCGTCGACGAACTCGCCGGGTTGACCACTGCCAGTGGGCAGAAAGACGCGGCAGTCCACTTCGGGCGCATCGGCAAAAGTGCGCCCGACAACCAGCTTCGTCGCCGCGTCGGTGCCATCGACGAGCACCCGCAGCGTTTTGCCGACGAACTGCTTCTGGAAGCGCGCCATGACTTTCTTTTGCGCCTTCATGATCGCCATGCGGCGTTCTTCAGCAACTTCACTCGGCACCTGATCCGCCAGGTCGTGCGCAGGCGTTCCGTCCTCGCGTGAATACGCGAACACGCCCAACCGCTCGAAGCGATACTCCTCGACGAACTGCAGCAACTCCGCGAAGTCTTTTTCCGTCTCGCCGGGGAAACCGGTGATGAACGTGCTGCGCACCACGATGCCTGGCACTTCTTCGCGCAGCCGCCACAGGATGCCCGCAACCTGATCCTTGTCGACCCCGCGCTTCATCGCACGCAGCATCGGCGAGCTAATGTGCTGCACCGGGATGTCGAGATACTTCACGATCTTCGGGTGCTCGCGCAGCACCGTGGTGAGGTCGTTACCAACCGTGTGCGGATACGCATACATCAAGCGCACCCACTCGATGCCTTCCGTGTCTGCAACCTTCGCAAGCAATTCGTGCAGTAACCGCTTGCGCGCGAAATCAAGGCCATAAGCGGTGCTGTCCTCAGCGACCACCACGAGTTCTTTCACGCCAGCGGCAGACAGAATCTGCGCCTCCTCGACCAGCACGTCCATCGGCTTGCTGCGGTTGCGGCCGCGCATCGAAGGGATCGCGCAGAACGTGCACTTGTGATCACAGCCTTCGCTGATCCGCAGGTAGGCGAAACTCTTCGGCGTGAGCAGCATCCGCTTCTGGTCGGTGCGCGCACTTTTTGGCTTGCCGCCATCGACCGTCGCGACGAAGCGCCGCGTGGTGCCATTCACGATCTTGCGAACGACTGCGGGCACACCCGAGTAGTCACTGATGCCAAACACGGCATCGAGTTCAGGGATCGACTGCTTGAGTTCCTCGCCATACCGCTGTGCCAGGCAGCCGACTGCGATCACGCCTTTCAGGTTGCCCTCTTTCTTGAGGCGAGCAACAGACAGGATCGTGTCGATCGACTCTTGCTTGGCGCTGTCGATAAACCCGCAGGTGTTGACGACGACAACGTCCGCGTCCTCGGGATCGCGCACCACCTGCAGCCCTTCTTCGACCGCATGGCCGAGCAAAACCTCGGAGTCGACAAGGTTGCGGGCACAGCCGAGGCTGACCATGGCGACACGGATAGCTTCGTTCATCGCGATTACTCGACGTGGAATGCGCCACCACCCAAGACGGGCAGCGGCGCCACAGTCACCTTGCCGCTATTGCGGCTTCTGCTGAACGACCCAGACCTTGATGGTTGCGTCGACACCCTGATGCAGATGCAGCACCACGTCGAAAACACCGATCTCCTTGAGCGGCTGCTCGAGGCGAACTTGTTTTTCTTCGATGGCGAAGCCCTTCTCACGCAGCGCCGAAACAATCTGCGCCTGACTGACGGAACCAAACAAGTGGCCTTCCTCGTTCGCGCGACTCTCGATCGTGATCGAGGTGTCGGTGAACTTCTGGGCCAATTCCTTGAGGGTCGCCAAACGCGCCTGCTCTTCTGCAAAAACCACGGCGCGCGCGCGCTCGATCACGGCCATGTTGGCCTTCGTGACCGGCACTGCGAACCCCATCGGCAGAAGGAAATTGCGGGCGTAGCCCGACTTCACCTTCACCACGTCGCCGACGCGACCAAGGTGTTCTACGTTTTGACGGAGGAGTAGTTCCATTGTGTTTACGACCTCCCCACGAACGGCAGCAGGCCAAGGGCGCGAGCGTGCTTGATGGCCTGCGCTAGAGCGCGCTGATTTTGGCCGCCAAAGCCGGTGCGCTTGCGCGACTGGATCTTGCCGTTTGGCGTTAAGAACTTAGACAAGTAGGGAGTGTTCTTGTAGTCGAGCGGCTCAGTCGGGAGCACCTCGGGCCGCTTGGGACCGAAACGACCGAACTTACCGCCGGAACGACGCGCACCACTGCCGCCGGGACCGCCGCCGCCGCCGCCGCCGCCGCCGCCGTAGCCACCGCCACCGCCGCCGCCGCCGCCGCCGCCGTAGCGCCGCCGCCGCCGCCGTAGCCACCGCCACCGCCGCCGCCGCCGCCGCCGCCGTAGCCGCCGCCGCCGCCGCCGCCGCCGTAGCCGCCGCCGCCGCCGCCGCCGTAGCCACCGCCACCGCCGCCGCCGCCGCCGCCGCCGCCGTAGCCGCCGCCGCCGCCGTAGCCGCCGCCACTTCTACCGCCACCACTATTGCCAAAGCTGCTCATGCTTCCTTGGCCTCCTCGACCTTGTCAGCGACTACGGGATCTTCCATCTCGGTTTCCATTACTTCTTCCGGCACTGCCTGCACGTCCTCAGTTGGGATCGTGTTGACGTCGAACGCCGCTTCCGGCTCGAACGCCGTCGGCGGGACCTCTTCGCAAGCCAGCACGAGGCTACGCAGCACGCTTTCGCTAAACTGTAGGTCACGGCGGAGGCCAGTGATGCCCTGCGTGTTGGCCTTGAAATAGATCAGCAGGTAGGTGCCACGCTGCTGACCATTGATGACGTAAGTCAGACGCCGCTCGTCCCAGCGCTTGCTGCTGACGATCTCTGCGCCGTGCTTCGTGAACATGCCAGCAACCGTTGCTTTCAACGGTTCCCAGCCCTTGCGAACCTCCCGGTTATCCAGGAGGCACATACATTCGTAGGTTCTGAAACGATCCAAGACAGTCTCCCGGGCCACTGCGGCCCGATCGGTTACGATGGTCACTTACCGCGGCGAACTGGACGGCTCGTCGGGGCCGCGTCGCTTTGGCGACGGCGGATCCTCGGAGGCGCCAGCAATGGTGCCGTTGTAGGTTCCCATCAGGGTTTGCAGGTCTTCGCCATCCAACCACGCTTGCACGCAGTCAGCAGCAAGACCCAGAACTCGACCGAGAACCTCACGTTCCTCCGGGAGGAAGGGAGCCAGGACAAAGTCGGGCCAGTCGGCCGGCCTTGGTCCTTCGGACCCGTCGCTGTTTGCGGCGGGCGGTCCGATACCGAGACGGAGACGGAGAAAGCCATCCGATCCAAGCTTGTCTTGAATGGACTTGAGGCCGTTATGGCCCCCAGCTGACCCCGACGGCCGGATACGCATCCGGCCCAGCGGTAGGTTCAGGTCATCAACAACTACAAAGAGCGATTCCGGACTGAGCTGCGCGTGCCGCAAGAGCGGCGCCGCAACATCACCCGAGAGATTTACGTAGCTCTGCGGCTTCACCAGCAGGAACTCACGTCCCTTCCGACGACCCTCGCAGATCCTGGCTTTGACCTTGCCCGAGAAGGTGCGCGAACCATCGTCCGCGCGCCGCTCGATCCGTTCAAAACTCAGTCCCAGACGTTTGGCCAAGAGATCCAGCACCAAGAACCCAGCGTTATGCCGAGTCCCGTCATATTCGGCACCGGGGTTACCGATGCCGAGAACTATGCGGTGCCAACCCATGGCCTTGTCAGGGGCGGAGACAGTAGGGACCAAACTAGCACTTGGCAAGGGGGTGCTCGCTTTGGACCTCGGCAAAAGCCAACGCCCAAAAGCAAAGGCGAACGATCCCGTGGCGCAGCCTGCAGCCCAGCGCCAACGAAAAAACTGCGCGCATACCCAGTCCTGATTTTGCGGCCCGCCGGTTGGCTAGCGAACGCCGCAATGGGGAGGGTCGTTCCGGTTGTTCCGGTTGTTCCGGTCGTTCCGCACCACGGGGTTCACCTGCGAACACTGCGCGACGGAGCCACTATTGCGCGAATCAAAACACGGGCCGAGCCTTGCCCTGTGCGGCACTGCGCGCAAATGCAGATTGGTGTAGTGGGCGACAGAGCCGGCTCGCCGAGCACCGATTTCAATCGCTCTACGCAAAAGCCAATCGAGCGCGTTGCCGCAATCGGCCTTTTCGACAGGCTGCCAGCTGCCGCGCGGACTCTAAGGAAGCAACGGCACCGCAGCAGAGCAGCTAGCCAAAAGCAGTAAGCGCCGCCGACCTTGCACGCGCATCAAAAAGCACCGAGCCCGCGCCAATCGGGCCACAAAGAAACAACCTCTGCCGCGATGACGCCGCGTAATCGTGTTACTTCTTCGACTTCGCAACGCGATCAATCTGCTCTAAGTAGCGCGCGACATCCTCGCGCGGCTTCTGTTCTTGAGCGCGACGCAACAGCGGCACCGCCTCGGCATAGCGATTTAGACGGACGAGCACCTGCGCATGGCGCACCTTGGCATTGGCTTCAAACGCTTCAATACCTTCGGCTCGCTCATAGTAAAAAATTGCGCGGTCCGGCTCATTCTCCCGTGAATAGTGCTGGCCGAGCAGCATGAGCGCTTCACCGTCGAGCGGATCGAGCTTCACAATTTCCTCCAGCATGGCAACCGTCGCTTTACTGCTGTTGCCCTCGGCCATGCTCAAGCGAGCTTCCACCTTCAGCAGTTTGCGCTGGTCGTTTGGCTCGAGGCGATCACCTGCTGCCTCACGCAGAAGCGCCGTGAGCTTGCGCGCCTGAGGCACCGCAGACCGCGCCGACAGGATTTCCGCCGAACGGAGCGGACGAGCGATTGGCTGCTTTGGGTCAAGCACAATGCTCCGCTCATACGCTCGCAAAGCGAGATCCATGAGCCCCTCGTTCACGTAAATATCACCGAGTGTATTCAGGCTATCAACCGTCGACTTACCCAGCCGGTCCAGCAGTTCGAGATTTTCTGCAGCTCTAAGCGGCCGCTTCATGCCGAGGAACGTGTGCGCCTGCAGCAACCAAAAATCTGCCTTATCCGGATAACGAGCGAGCAATGCGTCGAGCAACGCCGCGGCATCCTCAAACTTCTCCTGCTTGAAAACGCAGCGCGTCAGGCCAAGCCGCCATTCGGTATTTTCCGGCTGCAATAACAGGGCATTTCGATATGCCGCCTCGGCTGGCTGAAAATCCTGTTTTGCAGAATAAGCGAAGCCGAGCAGTCCATAGGCATAAGCATCGCCACCGCCAAGCTCGATCATCCGCGTGAACGATTTGATGGACTCATCAAAAGCACCATTGCGCGTGTGAATGAGACCAAGATTGCGCCATGCACGGCGAAAACTCGGAAACTTGGCCACCGCCTTTTGATAACTCGCCAGAGCTTCGACCATGCGGTCTTGCTGAAACTGCATCCCACCCAGCGTGAAGTCGAGAATTGCAGAGCAGTCAGGCTTCATCAGCCCAATCAACAAAAGCTCGGCCTCGGCCAGTTTTTCCGCCATCAACGGACGGATTTTCTCGAGGATCGACACTTCCGCGGCAGTAACCCTGGGCTCGACGTCCGCGTTGATGCCGTAACCGGCAACAAACTGTTTCTGAAAACCTGGGTCCCGCCAGAGGGCTTCGATTTCGGGAGACTGTTGCGAATGCGCGAATGCGCCAAGCAAAAGTCCGAGGATATAACTGAGCAGGCGCTGGTTCATGATCGTTAGTTGGGTTGAAAGCGAAGCTGCTGACGCAGCTTGCAGCTCACTCGCTGGCCGCCCTTGACGGCGGGCTCAAACTTCCACTGGCGAACGGCGTTGATCGCTGGTTTCTCAAACGCCGGGTGACTCGACTTCTCAATACGTATGCCGCCGACTTTGCCAGTCGCATCGACTAAGAAGGTGACGACTACGACACCTTCGATTTTTTTGCCGCGCATCTCCGCAGGGAACTGCGGTGCCGACTGAAACACCGGTCGCGGTTGCTGATCGATCTCAGCGAGGCTAAATGCGTTGTCCGCCATGTCGCCAGCAGGACCGCCCTTGCCGGTGCCACCAATGCGACCACCGGACGCAAAGCTCAGCTGACCACCAAACTCGCCTGACGGACCGCCGGCCCCATTGAGCGCGGCCTCGATTGCACCGAGGCTCGCGGCATCGAGCGCGGGGGCATCATTTTGCTGCGGCGGGGGCTCTAGGTTGCTTAGTGCCTCGGCAGCATCAGGAGCCTCTTCCGGATCAACATTCACCTGCGGATCAACCACTTTCTCCTGTTCCTTATCCTGCTTCACCTCATCGCTAACCAGCAGAACGTCCGGCGGCGCTGGCTGCTTGTCATTGTCGATGCCAAAGATCAACCCGCCAAACAGCAGGAAGGCCAAGTGCACTACAACAGCTAACAGGACTCCGAGGAAAGGGCCCATCTTACTTTTTGTCCGTGTTGATGCCGACCTTGGCAATCCCGATACCTCGCACCACATCGAGCACTGCGACGACGTTCTTCCAGTTGACGTTGGCGTCACTGTTGATGATGACACGCGGATCCTTGGCGGTCGCCTTGAACGTCTGCAACTTCATGCCGAGCTGCGCGATCGTGACCTTCTCCTTGTTATAGAAGATATCGCCTTTGTCACTGACGCTCAACGTTACAGCCTTGTCCAACTCCGACTGATCGCCAAGCGATTTCGCACTGCTAGCCGTCGGTAGAGCAACTTGCACGCCTTGATTCTTAGTCATCGACAACGACACCATGATGAACGTCGCGAGCAAGAAGAAGATGATGTCGATCAGCGGGATGATCTCGATGCGGGCGCTCTTGCGTTTGCCCTTTCTGCGGCCACCGTGCATGGTCAGACCCCTCCCTGCAGGGCTGGCTGTCCTGCAGGCGCAGCACCATCCAGACTGTGATTCGGCATACCCAAGACCAGCACTTCGAGCCGGTTGGCGGCAGAATCGATCTCGCTCTCAGCTTCTTCCAAACGTGTGTTCAGATAGTTGAACGGCAGCAGCGAAGTGATTGCGATACCAAGGCCGAACGCGGTCGCAATGAGCGCTTCGGCGATACCACCCGTGATCGCGCCTGGCGAACTAAGGTCGCCACCGATGATGGAAAACGAACCCATCATGCCGGTGACGGTGCCGAGCAGGCCGAGCAGCGGGGCTAAAGTAATCACAGTGTCGAGGATCGGGATGCCGCGCCTAAACCGCTTCAGCTCTCGCGATTGCGCATACAGCAGCGCGTTGGTCATCGACTGCTCACGATGTAATAGCGCATAACCGAGCACCTGAACGACAAAGTCCTTAGTGCTGCTGCTAACCCGCGCAGCGCCTTCGGTATCGCCACGTTCGATCGCTGAAAACAGCTCGTCGAGCTTCTTGTGGTTGCGTTTACGTTTCTCGTTAGCCAGGAAGATCAGCCGCTCGAGAACTGTGCCAAGCGCCAGGATCGAGGCGGCAAGCAGCGGCCACATGATCGGCCCGCCCTTTTCAAAGATATGTATCAGGTTGACCTTCTGCACCAGCGCTTTGAGGGCGCCACCGCGTGACGGATCGACCGGCAGCGTGCCCTCACCCTGCTGGACAAGCTGTGCGAGGCCGTCCTGAATGGGACCTTCGAGCGGCCTAATCAGTGGTTTGTCGGAGCCTGCTTGCGGCACCACGAGGCCCGCTGCGCCAGCCTTGGAACAGAACAAGGCGAACGGACCAAGGATGGCGAACTCACCCTCCACCACAGAGCCCTGCATGTCGACGCCCAGCCCAGGAAACTTCATCCCGCCAATCGCAAGGAAAAGCCGCTTTACCGACATATCCAAGAAATCAGTCTGCTGGCCAAACTTATCCATCAGTGACAAGGCAGTGTTCTCACTCGCCTGTTTGGCGCGCTCGAACAGCTTGCCGCAGACCTGCATTTCACTGACGTTGACCTTAGTGTCATAGCTGCGAGCGTATTCATCAAGCAGGTTGCCGATGTAAGACAACTCCTCCTGCCGCAACTTCATCTCGGCCTTGACAGAGGCGATCTCGAGGTTGCCTGAGTCGACGAGCCGGGCAACCTCATCGTATTGGCGGCGCTGCTGGGCAACGCTTTCCTCAGCACCAGTCAGTTCCTGCGCCACAGGCAGTTTCTCACCAGCAATCTGGTCGCGGAGCCCATTGAGTTCTTGAATGCCTTTCTGGAGCTCCAACTCGGCCGAATGCGCGAGCTGACTTTTTGGGTCTGCAACAACGGGGTTTTGGCCAATGACAAAAGCCGAAAGCAACAGACCACTGCACAAACAATTGAGTATCGAGTTCATTGGATCTTCACTGGCAGTGGCACGAACGCAGGTGACTGCTTGCCTTGGAGGATTTCGAGAGCCATCAACACATCCGAAGACACCGCTCTAGACGGCGTCCAAACCCAACCTTCCAATGTGGGGCGACCAATACCCGCCTCACCATTCGCACTTACGTAGTAAGCCTGAGCAAGGCCCAGATACATAACCCGAACCTCCGCCGGCTTGCCATCCGCCAACGTTCGCACCTCGTAGCTGACCGAGATCTCGTTGTTGGCCTTATTCAGTTCGTTCAGGATGCCGAGAACATTCTGAAAGCGCTCCGCCGTGCTGGCGCGAGTCTTAGCCGGATCATCAGGAACCCTAAGATATAACGGCTGTAACCTGGCCCTGATTGGTTCAGGGATCGACTTAGACATTTTGCGGACTTCGGATTCGAGGCCGCAAATGATTTCTGTAAGCCGCGCGCCAGCCGCCTTCATTTGGTCTTGTTCGGCCTGTAATTCACCGCGCTTCTTGCCGGCTTCTGCGACACTGGCGCTGGCCAACTTGATTTTATCAGCGAGGGTAGCAACCTCCTTCTTCACCAACTCCAAGCGGCCGAGCAGAATCTCTTTGCCCTGCTGCCAGTCTTTTCGCTCCTTCGCGATAATCTGCTGGGTCTCGATCCACTTGCCCATTGTCAGGCGCGTCTCTTCCAGGCTGGGACTCTTGTCGGCTGCGACAGCGGCCGCCTGCGCCGTGAGCAAGGTTTGCCCGCACACGAGCACCGCTAACACAAAGCCGCAGAAGGAGCGCGGCAGCCAACGTTGGCGGCGCGCTACAGTGGTGCTTTTTATGGATTGCTGATGATTGAACATGCTGTTATCTGGTTTTCGGTATCTAACGATCAGAAATGGACCTCGAAGGTCAGCCCAATCGAATAATCAATGCCATCGGTGTAAGAAGTTTTGGTGACATCGCCCGGCGTGTAGTCAGAGCGATAGACTTGGCGGATCGCCGGGTTGGTGAGGTTCTTGCCTTGCAGCTGCAACTTGAAGTATTTGCCTAGGCTTTGCGAAACACTCACGTTGAGTGTGTCAAATTGAGTCGCATAAACGTTGGGCACGTAGTTGCCGACCGATTGGCCGGCACCGGCAACCAGCGTGTCACCCTGAACCGTGTAAAAGGCAGCGATCTGCGTGCCCCATTCAGCAACCTCGTAGCTCAGGTAGGCGTTGTAAATATGCGCCGGCGCGTTGGTCATGTCGCGGGTGGCCATTGGCGCATTGATGTTTGGCAAGTTGAAGCCCGCCTGCTCGCTTTCAGGCAAATCCACTTGCGACTTCAACAACGTCGCGTTTGCGCCAAACGAGAGACCATCGAGCGGATCCCACAAAACCCCAAGGCCTTGACGCGCCTCAAACTCAAACCCTGATAGCTGACCTGTTGGGTAGTTGACCGCCGTGGTAAAGTCGAAGGTCGCAAGTTGCTGGACGTATTCAATCGGCTTATCAATGTCCTTGGCAAACCACGAGACAGCAAACAACGAGCCTTCGAATGGCGTGTAATCCGCTCGCAGGTCGTAATTGCGGAGGTCGCTCATCAACAAATCCTTGTTGCCGATGAAAATCGGCCCGCCAAGGTATTCTTGCTGCAGGATCGGCGTCAGCTCTTTGAAAGTCTGGCGCGCCAGGGTCTCGCTGTAGGCGGCACGCAGCGTCAAATGCTCCACAGGTTTGTAGATGACTCCCAGCGAAGGTAAAATCCGCCCCTCAGCAAAGTGCACGTCCGCGTCTCCTTGATTGAGCTGCGTTGGCGCCAACGAGCCAGGGGGAAACCACGTAGCACCGCTTTCCGGCTCATTGATGATGTTGATCACCGTGTTTTCGAACCGGAAACCACCAATCAAGGTTACCGACTCTGCGACCGGCATGTCAACCATCGCATACGCCGCCGATATTTTTTGATCGCCGGTGTAATCAACGTCAAAGTTGGAGGCAGTGATCGGGTGATTCTGGCTCGGAAAAACACTGCTCCAATGCTGATCGAACGGCCCGTTATAAGTGCTGTTATCGTTGAAGTTGCTGAAAGTGTCTTGGTTGAAGCTCCGGTTCACCCGATCCTCGAAGATACCGATCTTACAATAGCCCTTCTTTTCCGTCACAGATTCGAACGGGACCTTCAAGTCGACCGCGTATTGAAAGCTCTCTTCCGAGATTTCTTGGAAAATGCGCTGCAGGTTACCAATCGTAAAATTGGCAGCGGGCTTGTATGGCAAATGCACAGCCGGAACGACCAACGAGCCCGCGCTAAAGCCAGGGATCCACTGCTCGCCGAACTGCCGCTTGTCAGGTTGATCCTCTGATGCGCTGCTCTGCGAGACCGTCCAATCCAGCTCCGGCACCTGACTGCCGCCAAACATGCCGTCCGCAAGCTTGTGCTTGCCAGCAAGCTGCAGGGTGTCTGCAGTGCGCTCGGTGTAATCGAGCGTTTCGAGCCGTAAGTAAGGCGCGCCGCTTGCATCTGCGTGACCCGGCGTGAACGGATCGTTCGGGTTATAGCCAGGATAATAATACGCCTTGCCACGAGTATCCTCGGCCAGTGTCGCCACGTCTTCCGCAGTGCGTGAATACAAGTATGCCAACGTGATCGAATGGTGCTCACTTTCCACACCAAAGGTGCTGAGCCCGCCCCACTGAACCGTTTGCTTGCCTTGCGTGACATCGAACAACGATGTCTTGAAGTCGCCTTGCTGCGGCGTGCCCTGCGATGTATGTGGCGTAAGCGGCTCACCAGGCTGGGTCACCCAGTATGAATCATCTATCCCGTTGTCAAAAAAGTTACTGTCACGCTCATAGAAGACGCTGACTGAACCACCGACCTTCAGACCGTTGGAAAGTTCGGTCCGGCCGCCGATCGCCATGGACCACTTACTGTCAATCGGCGCTTCGCCGGTGTCCGTTCCAACTGCGCCAGACCAGTTCGTACCGAGATTTGCGGTCTGAATGACCCGGGTATCATCGCTGCCCCAGAAGTTTAGGCCGCCGCCTTTGTAAGTCATGAAGTCATTGCGGCCGTAGACTTGCGAGTTTGCACCTATTTGCGACTTCAGTTGAAAGTAGAACGGCTCGTTTGGGACGCCTTTCAGCTTCACGTTGACTGCGCCGCCCGAGGCATCGCCTTGCTGGTCTGGCGTGAAGGTCTTGCTGACCTGAATACTCTCGATCACCGAGGCCGGAAACTGGTCCAGCTCTACCGCGCGCTTGTCATCGTCCGCTGACGGCAGCCGCACGCCGTTCATCTGCGAACTGACGTAGCGGTCGGGCAGGCCGCGGATGACCGCAGACTTGCCATCTGCAACTGAGGCCCCTGATACCAATCGCAATGCGGCCGCAGCATCGCTCGCACCAGCCTTGCTTATCAGGTCTGCGCCGACCGAGTCCATCAGCGCGGCACTTTCCATTCGCAACTGCAACAACGCGGCTTCACTACCATTGCCAAAGCCAACGATGTCTTGCACGAGGAACTCTTCGAGATCCATGTAATCGCCGCTTAGTTCAGCGTTGATCTCGATCAGCTTGCCAGAGTTGACCACGATCCCGGCCTTCACTTGGCGCAGGTAGCCATCATGCGTGATAATCACCGTGTAACGGCCCGGCGCCACCTGGGGGAATACGAAATTACCCTGGTCTGCCGTCTTCGCCTTCTGACCAGTTTCCACGATGGTCGCCAATGCGCCAGCGAGCGGCGCATCCACATCCTTGTCCACGACGCTGCCGCGAATGGAGCCAGGTTGTTGCTGTTGTGCATTTACGAAGTAGCACAGGTGCATCAATACACCGGCGGCGAGCCAAGGCTTCCGCTCCCATCTCACCATGGATTGCCCAAACCGCGACCGATTTGCTGCGCTCGAATACGCAACGACTCATCTGGAATGAACCCTTGCTGCACCATGGAACAGCAAGTGGCTACTAGATCCTCAGCACGTGGGCGGCCGTTAGGGTTTATGTTGCCGTCTTCAAGTGCGCGGCCATATAAAACTGCGGCGGTTTTGCGATCGTCGATTGCCAAATAGGCCTCCGCTATGGGGCGGAGTGCCGTTGCCCGATAAATATCGACTATGCTCTCACGCGACTTGTCAAACAGGGACAGCGCTGCGTCCGCCTCTGTGCGACCTCGGTCTTTGTCGCCAGATCGTGCGAATGCCTTTGCCAACCGAGCCTGCACAGCAACTTGGTCCTCAGGCGTCCACTTTGCCTGCGTGGCCATTGTAAATCCCTCGTCCAGCATCGTTGCCGCCAACGCAGGATCGCCGTGCGACACTGCCACATCACCGATTTGGATCATCAAGTCGATCGCCGGGACCCGCCCCAGCTTGCTGCGCGAACTGCGGATTCTGCTTAACAGCTGCTCGCGCCGGGCAGCATCAGCGTAGCAGCGATCCAATAACTGAACACAGACATTGAGCGCGCTGCTGACTTGATCGAAGGTGTCGGTCGCAATCGCTTCGTCAGCAAGCTTGAGCTGCGAATCAAAATCTTCAACGCGCAAAAGCTTCGCTTTTAGCGACTCCACCTTGCCGGACTCAGCATCTGTAACACTAGCAACCGTGTCAGTGGCCGCATCCGGCAAACCAAGCTCACGCTGCGCTTCCGCAATCGCAATGCAGAGGCTGTCCCGCCGCCAGCCCTGCTCCTGCTGAACATCGCTGCTTTCGAGTATCAACCGCGCCTGCTGGACAAAACCAGCCGCGGCGGTGCCTGAACCCTGTTTGGCACACGCCTGCGCCAGCTTCGCCAAAGCAGTGCCTCGCCGCCAGTTGCCAATCTGCTGAATGCCTTTTAGTGCAGACAGTGGCAGCCCTGCCTCTATGTAGGTGAGAGCCACGACTTCCTGAAGGCGTGACTTCGTCTTTATATGCGGCACAGATGGCAGCGCCGATGCCGCTGCTTGTGCGACTTCTAAAACGACCACCACACCTGGATCGACCTTGATATCAACCAGTGCCGCCTCTGACTTTGCCGCCGCCACTTTGGTCGGCACCTGATTTGCGCTCAGGTCCGAAGACGATTTGACTTTGTCCGACGAGCAAGAATAGAGCAGCGCCAAGCTTGCCAGAATCGCCAGCGCTGAAGATTGGTGTGTAATGCTCATTTGATTCAAGACCAGCATCGATTTTGGCTGCTCTAAGTTCCGTCACCAAACGCTAAATGGGCGACCTATCTAAGGTCGCCCATTCAGCACAATGGATACCCGCTCTATCAGCTGCTGCGCTTGCTGGCTCCGTTAGAGAACGAGAGTCCTTGCGGGGCCGCGACATCAAACACCAGGTATTGAAAGAAGAACGGCGTTCCAGTTATAAACCCGCGTGGGATTGGGCCGAGGTTTAGTGCGGCCCTGCCGCTTGCATCTGTGAATGTCACCACCGTGCCGAACGTGTTGATGTTTGGGATCAACGTGCCACCGAGAACCGGGAAGTTGACCTCCGAGAAACCAAGACAGAGGACCGACAGCGCGAACGGCGCGCCATTGGTCAGGCTGACCACGTTATTGCTGCCTTGAGCGAACGTGCCCGTGCCCGAGCAGACCGGCGCGCCCGTGATGCCCGACAACGACTGGCCGAGATCTGCCCATCCATCGTTTGGCGTAAAACCGAAGGCCTGCGAGGCGGTCCAGCCAGCGAGCCAGTTACAGCCGGGGGCGAATGCGCCGCGGTAGTGCGCCGACTCGAAGAAGCCATCGTTTGGTGCAAAACCCGCACTCGTCAGCGCGTCGGCCGCCGGACGTGGGTCCAGCGTGAGGACTGGAGCCATTACCAGCGAGCCGAACACCACCGCAGCTGGGCCACGGGTAATCGACGTGATTGGACTCAGGACAGAGCTAACGTTGTTATTGCTGGCAGCAAAGACGCCGCGCAGGTTCGCTTCCGTGTAAGCCACCGAGCTAGTGTTGTTGAATACTACCGAGTCTTTGATCTCGCAAAGGCTGCCCGAGCTTTGCACCCGATAAAAGTCCGCCGGGTTGGCAGGCGCATTGACTGTCGAATAGCTTGAGTAAGGCGTGGTCCAGCAGTTGGCCCAGCTGGTCGTGCCGTTGAAGCCATAGCCCGAGCCACCGTCACCGTCGATGTTATCAAATGCGACCAGCTTGTCGCCGATGTCCATGAAGATGCAGTTGCGGTATTGGACTCGCGCACCATCGCGCCATGCCGTCGCGTGATCGCCGCCGTTTACGCCCGTGGGCTGGCCGATGACCGTGCAGTTGTAAATGGTCGTCGAGGTGACCGGCTGGTAGTCGCTCTGCTCGGCGCCATCGACCTCGAAGCAGTTATCACCAACGCCTGAGCCCTGGGCAGCACCAACGCTGTAGCCTTGGACGATAAGGCCAAACTGGGCCTTGCCGCGCCAGCCCTGATCCACGTCAAAGCTGTCGTCGCCAACATTCCAGATGCTGAAATGCTTGAGGTTGACCGTGCCACCCCAGATCTCAATGCCGTCGTCGACATTGTTCATGATCTCGACGTAATCGATGTCAGTATTGCGACCGACGCCGCCCATCGACAGGCCATTCAATTCATTGCCAAGGCCAAGAACCTTGCCACCATAACGCAGCGAGAGGTAACGAATCGAACCACTGTCATCGTCATCATTGCCGCCGCCGTAGATCACCCGGGTATCGCCAGGGAAGCCAGCTACCAGGCCTTCCATCGTTGCCACGTTGCTGGCATTTGGGGCTGGGGTGTTGGTAAGGATTGCGTTCTCCGACACGTAGGCCGCGCCCATGATGGTCAGGTTGCCCCACTCGTTGCAGGCTGCGCGCCAGGTGCCGGTGTGAGGGTTGCCACCGACCCAGGTCGCAACGTCACTGGTCGAGGTCATGATGACCGGATCTGACTGAGTGCCGTTCACGTAGATCTGCGCGCCTTTGCACACCGCGAGGCTGCCGCCAACGTTGGCAGTGCTGGCGATAAGAGTGCCGGCTGCAATCGTCAGAGTGGCGCCCGGCAGGACGTAGATCTGATTTTCCAAACGATAAACGTTGTTGGCCGTCCAGGTGGTAGAGGTGGCGATATTTGCGCTGACCAGAACCGGCGTCTGCGAAATGCCTGCTGCGGCAATACAAAGTACTGGTGCCAAGTACTTTAAGCTGTTAAGTGCGTTGCTTTTCATTGGTCTTCTAGTCAAAGTTGTTGAGTTAATTCGCTCTTCAGACTGAAGGAGGGTAGTCAGCGAAAATGAAGCGACAGACAAGATGACAAGTAGGTTTGCGCCATTTGCCGCGCTGCTCTCTAAGCCTCATTGGCACAACACTTTGTGCTGACTAAGATCTGGCGGTCCGGGCTAAAAATTCGCTCTGGCAGGCGCGGACAAAGGGTTCTTGCGGAGCATTCATGCCAATCCCCGCGCAGGCGCCACGGCTTTTCGCCTAAGCAAAAAGCCGTGGCGCAAGGCCCAAATCAATGCGCGCAGTGACGCATTAGGGGCAGTTTGCAAGGGGGTTGCAGGCCCCGGCGGCGCGGCCTCAATACGGCGGCGCGGCCTCAATACGGCGGCGCGGCCTCAATGATGGCGGCACTTCTGCTTATTCGCCGCGCAGTGTTGACCCCAATTAGCTCATTAGCGCGTCTTTGCAGAGCGGCCGCGCAGTGCGGGGCTATGCTACACCCGCACTCAGTTACTCACTTACTCAGCGACTCAGTTATAGACAACGGAGTAGAGGTTTTGCAACGTCGAGGGGTTTGAGTTGTAAGGGATCGGAATCGAGCCCAGCAAGATACCTTGCGCACTATCGAAGCGGCGCAGCACTGGGCCGCCCATCGCTGTGCAGCCGGTCTTTTGCCAGGTGCTAACCGCCACCTCCAAATCATCCGGGGAAAGAGCTGCCGTCCATGAGTTCTGCAAACTGACGCCGGGATTCCATTGCTGCCAGGCAAAGTAAGTCGCGTCATTGGGATCGAGGTCAAGCCGCCCCACCCAACCACATCCGCCCATTCCTGAGATGATGGCGAACGTGCCGCTTCTACTCATCTCGATGGTAGTGGCGGCACTGCCCATATTCACCACTGGTAAACTATACGGTCCAATGTTCTGCGCGCCAACTTGGTTTGGGTTGTGATCCACCCAAGTGTTGGTGAGCATGTCGTAGACGGCAACTTCTGTAGGTGCTGCGCCAGGAAACTGCCCGACCATCATTACATAACGACTGTCAGGCGTGATCTCGATGTCATTGAACAGCATCGTGCCGCCAGGCTGATCTGTCGGGATTGGTAACGCTGAGATCAAATTCTGGCAAAACGTTGGGGAGCCACTCTCGGTATCAACAATCGTGAGGGTTTGCGGCAAGAACGTAATTAGGGCGGCACGCCGGCAGTTTGGCGCGAGGGAAAATTTCTCAAAGTAGCCAAACGCAACCCCATACGTCGCAGCGACCGGCAAGCCAAATGTAGGCCGTCCCTGATCGACATCAATCGCCACCAGCTCGCGCGCGCCACTGCCTGGGTCTGTTATCGTCCATACCCACTTACGTTCATGGTCGGCCGCAATGCCATAGGTAGAAGTGGCGACTCCCTGCCAGATCGTGTTCCAGACTGGTTGTGATACCGTCAAGTCTGCCATGCCAATCGCACCGCGAATGCTCGATGCCGTGAACAGCCGCTTACCGCCGTTCATAAACACCGCCTTGGTGACGTTGTTGACTTCCGGGGGCGAACCCGTTGCGACAACGGAATTCAAAGTTGGTTCGACCAGCTGGTATGGATCATTGTTGAGGATCGACGTGCCAACGAAAATCAACGGCGGCAGACCCAACTCAAAGCGCCAACCCTGCGAGGCTGAAAGCACGCCGCCAACTGAACCGGAGTCCAGCATTATCGCTTGCGCATAGAACGCCGCGCCAATGAAGTTTGGGCTCGCAGGGATTCCCAGAGGCACCCCAATGTGCGCCGTGCCATCGCCTGGTTGAAAGCCATTGGTCACTGTGAAAATCGATCCCAAGCTAACATTTAAATCGACCAGCAAATGGAAACCAATCACTGATTGATTGGTTGGTGCTAGTGATATCTGCAGGAACGCTGGCACGCCGCCGCTGGCAGCGGCGATGTCAAAACCAAAGTTCATATTGCCGATCCATGAACTACCGGCATGCAGGCGCGGTTTAAATCCTGCTGCGCCGGGAGTGGGATCACCGTATGGCCTTTGCGCGATCGCAACTGCCAACAGAAAGGGGAACACCAACAGGGACCTGCTGCTCATGGAATCCTCTCGAAGAATGGGCTTTGGGCTAAGAATACAAACCTAAGACAGCACTTACGACCCCTTGCTTCATGCCAGCCTTTGGGTGTGCGACGAATTCGGCTGGTTGCAAATGGATAATACGTGCTTTTGGCGCAAGCGGAGATCCGCTCAGGGCGACCTAGGGTGTCTGGCGCAACTGCGGCGGTTGCAAAAAAACCACGTTTTGATGCGCCATTGGCAGATTTTCGCAACTGCAATGCCCCCCGACGACCCTCCCCAGCGTGCGCCCAAAAAGAGTCGGTGCTGGTGTGCTGTTTTACTCTGCCAGCATGGGGACTATCTTGGTCCACAGGTCCACCCCCGGCTCCCACCTCGGCGATTCTCGCTCGGGCCACGCTCGCCTCACATGACCGCGCCATTCTCTGATGATCTAGCCCTGAGCCGAAAAGCACTGGGCGGCAGCGCGCAAGCGCAAGAAGTGCTGGTGCAACGATTGCGCTGCATCGGCCGGATCCTCAATGCGCGGAACATTCGCAGCGGCCTTCGACTGCCAACACATACCCTCGAAGACCTAGCGCAGGAAGTGGCGCTGCTCGTGTGGCGCAAGCTCGGCGACTACGCTGGCCAAGCGCCGCTGGAAGGCTGGGCGGCAGCGTTCTGCGTGCACGCGCTACACAACTCGATTCGCAGCCAGCAACGGCTCACAGCGAAGGTAACCGAGCTTTCGACTGAGCCCTACACGTTGCCCGAACAGGACATTGACGGGGTCACCAGCGCGATGCACGACTGCCTCAACCGCCTCGATAAAGATGACCATGCCATCGTGCAGGCCAAGCACTTCGACGGTCTGACGCTCCATGAAATCGCAGCAAGCTCACAACAACAAATTAGCTTCGTGAAGAGCCGCTACTACCGCGCGCTACTGGCGCTGCGCAGTTGCCTCGGCAACCGCAAGGAGTCCGCATGAGTAACGCTGACACAAACTTTTTGCCTGAGCATGAGGCCCTGCTGATGGATGTGCTTTCGGGCACGCTACGCGCAGACGATCCGCTAGTGCTGGCAGCGTGCAACGATCCCGCATTCGCTGCGGAGTTGCGCTCGCTGCTCGGCGTGCAACAAAACCTCGACACTTTTGACGCGCAACTGCAAGCGGACATCCGACAGCCAGCCCCTGCTTTGGAGGCAGCCACCGTCACCGCACTGCGGCAAAGCCTGCCAAAACGTAACTCGCGTGGTCGGTTTGGCACTTGGCTTGGCGCGATCGCCGCAGCTGCCGCATTGCTAATCGTGGGCAACCTCGTTTGGGCGTGGCTGCCGGCCAAGCAAAACTCAGAGGTCCTTGGTGGTGCTCTAGGCATCCAAATGACCAGTCCCAACGTCTTCGAGTTTACGCCGGGATTGCCGGCCGGCGGCAGCTATCACATCGCAGTGTCAATCTTAAACGGAACCAAGCTGCGCTACGAAGTGCGCTGGCCGGATCATGCTTGGTCGCCCAACGCAGCCGAAGTGACTGCTTGGGGGGAACGCGCGTCGCTGCTTGTCGAGGCAACAGATCGCGACCAGACGGTCTTTGGCGCGGGCCGACTTGATTGGATAAAAGACCGCTAGACCATGTTGCGCGCAGGCCTACTCACGACGCTGGCGGTATTGGGCACCGCACTTTTTTCGATCGCGCAGGCAGGCAGTGATCCACTTGCCATGGCAAAGCTGGCACAAAGATTGTCGGTCGGTGCGGCCTGCTGGTCGGAGATCGCCGCGTGCGCCGAAGGCACCGAGGTCGCAAATCGCAAGCTAGCAGCGCTGGACGGACTACTCGATGCCTGCGCCGAACAAGCGACCAAGGAGACCGGCGGCGACTCAACTTTAGTACCAGCGCTTGTGCGAGTGACTCAGCTCGAGGGGATCTCGCCTGATACGCATGCGCGATTGTTTTGCGCACTGGCCGAGGCATGTTTTCGCCGCAGCAATCTCGACACTGCAGCGCAGCACTTCGCCCGCGCCGCCGAACTAGCTCCTAGTCTGTCGTTCCACGTTGCTACACGGTGCTTCTTCGTGCGCCTTGCGCAGAACGACTACGAGGCAGCTTACACCGAGCTCGCAGCTGCAGCGCAGGCCGCTGCCACTGCCAATGACCGTCGTCGCACCGCACAGCTGCGCGCCGATCTCGGCATCCGCATCGGCCTGTTCGACGATGCCGCGCACGCGATGTCCGAGGCGCGCGTTGCATCGAACGATGATCCATACGATCTGCTGATGAGCGCGCGACTAGAGGTGGAATACGCACTCGCCACCGAAGACTTCGCGACCGCAGCGAAAGCCGCCGAGCAACTGACGGCAATCGCGTCAGCACAAGGTGCGCGCGGGCATAGTGCGCTGCAACGGGCTCGATTTGCCAGCCGCCAAGCTCTCGCGCGCACCGAGGGCCCGACCGCGGCGATCTTTGGCCTGAACGAACTCTGGCAGGATAAACAACTGCTCGCCGCCAACCGGCCCGCCATCGGTCGAGAATTGGTAGAGCTGTTGCTCGCACAAAACAATCTCGTCGCCGCACGCACCGTGGCAAACGAGTTGGCCAATCAACGCGCGGTCGAGACACTAGGCAGCGACGAGCTGATCGCGGTTGCTGCCGTTGCGCTCGCGCCAGCATCCGGTGCCGATGCTGCCGAACTGCTTACGATCGGACGCGCACTCGAAGCAACCTGGACTCGGTTACTTGCTGAATGGCAACGACTCAGCACAAAGCACGGGCCCATCGCGTTTTTACAACTACGTTCGCGACGCAACCTGCTGAGCCTGCTGTTTACTTCGCTTCAGCAAAGGCTCGGCGATCGGGCCGGTACTGCATGCCTCACTCGGCTGCTCGAATGCGATCGCGCCGGCGCAACTGCGCGCGCGCTTGAGCTACGCGAAGACGACCCCGCGAAGGTCGGCACCTTGCTCGCGCGCGATGGCTCCGTGATCGCCGCATACCTGCCCGCCTCGCTCGGTAGTCATCTGCTGCTGATCGATTGCGCTACGGTCAACCTCTATCCCCTGCCGTCTGACGCGAATCTGCGCGCTCACGTTCGCCGTATTCGCCAGGCACTCATCGCCAACGAGAATGAAGTCACCCTGCACGAACTGGCAGTACCACTCGCCGAGTTCGCGCTGCCCGCGCCACTGCGCGAACGACTGCGCATCGGCGCAAGCCTGATCGTTTTGGGGCGCGAACTGCTCGGCGGCCTGCCATTTGAACTCTTACCATTTGCAGACGCGCAACTGCCATGGCTCGGGCTCGCAGTTGCGATCCGCGATCTCCCGTCGCTGCAGATCGGAATCCACCTCGTTCGTCGACCAAGTCTCGCCACTGCGCAACAATGCCAGCTGCTAATCGGATCCCAACTCGCACCAGCCGACCGAGAACGCTGGCAGCAAAAGCCGGTACAAATAACGGCGGCGGAGCTTGCGGACACGACTGAGGCGGTGGCCGCTGCACAGGTGCTCATCACCCAAAACGCCAGCGTCGCAGATCTCGCGATTCGCCTGCCTCGGCCCCAAATGCTCGCCGTGCTGGCGCATGGAATCTACGACACCGACGCCGATGCCCCCAATGGCTTCCTGCTCGCACAAGCCGGCAGCGGCGCGTCGGGCGCGGTCTTCGCTCCGCACTGCAAAACGCTGCAATTTGGCCGAATGACTTTTCTCGGTGTGTGCGGCGCTTCGCGCTCACCATTGCGGCGCGGCGACGACGGCGGCACCGACCTCTGCGGCAGCATCTTGCAAGCGGGAGCCGACATCGTGATTGCCAGCGAGTGGGATCTACGTGCCGACGATGCCCTCGCCTGCTTGCGTGCCTTGCTAAAGCAGTTGATCGAACCAATGTCTGCCGCTGAAGCGCTCCGTCGCGCACGCATCGACTTGTATCAGCATGGCCGCAGCCAGCCGCAACAGTGGGCAATGCTGCGATTGACTGGGTTGGGCGATCGCTCTGTGCCATTCAAAACCTCAGCCACGCAAGGTTCGATGACTTGGCTCGCCGTCGGCGCAGTAGCGCTGCTCGCTTCGCGGTTGATTGCGCGGCGGGTTATTGCACGCCGGATCAGAACAGCGGCAGCGGCAAAGACATCACCCTAGCCTTTGGCGGCAATGCCGGCGGGTCCACGTATCCAGATGTGATTCCGCCACCAAACTGCAACATGTGCAACGTAGGACTGCCGGGAAATCGATCGAGGTGGTAGACGTAGTTGCCGGTTGCTATCCCAATAAATCGCGGCGCATACGCGGTAACAACATCACCGGACTGACTGTCGGACAGCACGAACCGCAGCACGCCGCACACGCACAGCTCTCCCAACGGGTTGCTTGGTCGGGGCAAGCTGAAGGTCAGATTTGCCGGACTCACGCCATTCACCACGCTGGCACGAAATCGTCCAAGGCCGGTTGGCAGCATCTCCGGCCGGAGACCAGATTCGTCAGACATGAACCTGACTGCGTAAAGCAAGAGTTCCACTTCCGTCGCATCATCGATTGTGGTGACCGGCAAGAGGGTCAGTCTGAAATCGAGGGAGGTGCCGTTGTCGGTACAGAACAAGTTTATCGGTTGCGGCCGCGATACCCGCGACACCAACGGCATCAGGCGATTGAGGTACACGCCGAGCTTGCCCGCGCTCACTTGGGGCATCACCGCGTCCGTCGTGCCATCATTATCAAGGTCGCCCACCCATGCATCTGCGACGTTGACCGTGCCAACCGTCCATGGCGATCCAAACACGATGCGCCGCGCAGCGCCCACTGCGAGCGTGAAGGTGGTAGCCGTGGCCGAGGTGAAACGTTGATTTACCAGCGCTAGAATATTGGGCGAATCACTCGTGGTGAAGGCCAAGTCGGTATATGCGTCGCCATTTGCGTCCGCGGCAGTCATGCCGACAACAGCCATGTTGGGCAGTTGCATTTGTTCGAGCCCCGAAGCGCCAGCCACATGCAACATGAAAGGTGCTGCCGAAGACGGCTTGGCGCACCACGCGAAGAAGTTGCGCCGGCCGTTTTTCACCCGCGCCATGAATGTCGCTCCCCGATTGGCAAACGGGAAAGAGAACTGGGTGGCCTGACTGATCGAGTCAAAGACGAACACGCGCACATCTGTGCCAACGGCAATCTCGTCGATACCGTCGCCATTCCAATCCATCGCCGTGATCGAAGAAATCGTTTCGCCGCTGAGCAGCAGGCTTGGCGGCAAAATCGTGGCGCCAAAGCTGCGCACCATCACTTGCGTGCCCGACAGATTGAACCCGAGGAAATCTTCGCGGCCATCCCCATCGAGATCGCCGGTGGTAACCCGAGCGAACACGCGCGAGTCGAGGCGGCTCAAAAGGTTTGGCTGCTCCCAACGATTTACGCCGGCCGAAGTCGCCATCAGCAGGCCGTCTAGACCATGCGCGCCAACTCGGTGATGGCAGGCGAGGTCATATACCGTGGCGTTGCTCGCGATCGCATCATCTGCCAAAAGGATCGCGGGCGCGGCGGCGATGCGAACCTGATTGCCCATCTGGTAAGCAACATCGGGATAACCATGCCCGGTCAAGTTGCCGACTGCGATCATGCCTCGCATCGTTGGGCGCGGCGTCAACGGTGCCGGTGTCGGGTTGAGCAATTGAGGTGCTGCATACAGCAGGTTTGAAACCCCAACTACTGCGAACATCGCCGCTGATCGCATCGCGCTGCACATACACGAAGCCTGCCACGAACCGGCGTCCGTGGCGACTCCCAATCGCTTATTAGTGCTGCCCGGCTTCGGTCTGGCCATTCACCGCGCCGTTACCCGTAGCAAGGCTGCTTACGCCAGAGCGACTGGGTATCACTGTTGGTATTTGCGACTTAGCGTCGGGACTCGCCACCGGGGGTTGCGGCACCAGACCTGCGAGATCGAGGACCCGCTCGGCCAAGCGCACACGTTCTTGCATCGACAGCGATTCAACCGGGATATACGGCACGTCAAAGATCTCCAGCATCAGCTTGACCATGCCATCGATCCGCACAACTTCTTCCCATTCGAGACCCGCTCGCACCCCGTCGGAGATGACCAATTCACGGTGCGGGCGCAAGAAGAACACAATCCCACCGCGGACCCACTCCATATACTCACTTAGCCGGGGATCGCGGAACACGTCGGCCAGGATCGTCGAGTGGTGCGCTGCGTAGGCCAAGTTGCAGAAGGCGCGATCACTGACGAATACACCAGCAACCTTCTGCTCGGCCTCGATTTGCCTAGCAAACACCTCCGCCTGGTAGCGATTGACCAAGTCCATATCCGTGCGGAGCGAAGTGAGGTTCGCCTCCATCTCGGCAAGCACGCCACGCGCTACTTCGGCAATCATTGGTATGCCGTACCGGTCGCGTATCCAACGCGCGAGCGTGGTCTTGCCCGTTGCGTGGGCGCCGACTAGGTAGACCCGCTGAGGTACCTTGGAGTGACCATTCAAAACGCGCTGAGGTAGCATGAGGATCCTGCTTTTGGAACCACGAAACGCTACCCAGGGAGCCGGCACCATTCCAAGCACCAGTTCTCCCCAGCCTATATTTACAACTCAATGCCCCCACAGAAAGCGGGGCACCGATTCAAGTTCACTGGTTGCCCAGCGAGAGGTCCATACCGTTACTGCCGATCATGCCAGCGGCATTGACGCCAGGTTGCAGGGCCCATGCTTGCAAGAAGACGTGGGTGCCCAAGAAAGCTGACGAGTAAGGCAGATCAAACTTGTAACGAGCCTGGCCAAACGCAACCGGCACCATCGGCAGCGCGAAGTCGAGTAGATCGTGATACAAGAAGCAGCCAGGCATCCCGTAGTTGCTCAGGTTGAGCGGCAATGGGGTGCCTCCGACAAACGTATTGCTGCCACCGTAGGCCATGAAAGCGAGGCCGAACGGGATACTCTTGATATCGACAAACTGCGCGGCGCCAAGGATTGGCTTCACGCCCACCACGGTATCCAGAGTAAGAGGAGTCGCACCACAGCCGGCACCAAAGTTGGTGGCTGAAGCACTGACGCCTTGAGCATGAACGGCACCCATAACCAACGCGGCGAGAATAAGAGATTTTGAAAAGAGCATAAATATAAGGATTATAAGGGGAAGGCTTAACGCGAGCGCACGGAAAGGATCTGCATCAACAGATCAGTGAAGAAAGAGCATCCGTAACACTTGCTGACTTAATTTAGCCCAATAACTAACCGGTAGCGGTGCACCACAAACCTAACGGCCAAAAACTTACTCCCCGCGCGCGTCGTGATGATACGGGTGACCGAATAGAATCGTGCCGGCACGATACAGTTGCTCGACCAAAATCACCTGTGCGAGTCGGTGCGGCAAGGTCAGTTGCGACAGCGCCAATACCTTGTCCGCCTGCTTGCGGTCATCGTCCACAAAGCCGTGCGCATCCCCGACCAGGAAGTCGATTTGCCGCACGCCCCGATCGCGAAACTGCCGCAGCCAGACCGCTAGTTGCTCACTGCGGACCCCCATGCCACGCTCGTCGAGCACAATGCGCGGCTTACCGGCCTTCACGCGAAGGGCTGCGAGATCGCGCAGGTGCACGAGTTCGATCGGCAAGAACTTTCGCGACCGCTTCTGCCATTCGGCGACGAGGGCTTCAAGGCCTTCATCCTTCAACTTACCGATAGCAAGGATCCGTAGCTTCATGTGGCCAGAAGCTAGCGCGCGCAGCTCCGCTTGCAACGCGCGGCAACTTAGCATCGATGTTGGTAGCCAGCGCGACTCGAGAAACAGCACCGGCAAACCACTTGCAGGGCGGCATCACCGGCGATTGCAGACGGCAGTCAGCTGCCAGCCGGGAACGCAGGAAAACCTGCTTTGGCAGCGTTTGCGGCCTGCTAAAGAAGGCAATGTCAGGCTATTCGGGCATGGAACGCAGCACCATTCAAGCAGGCTGCACCGGCACTTTTGCGCAACGCGAACGGCCTGCATTTCAACCCGTCATTCTTCTTTCGTTATAAAGTAAACCGACCTTGGAAACGCCCGCCTCAAAACAAGACGAAAGCCAACTAAGGCACGCCCCGAAATTTTCGCCTAAGGCCCAGGCACAAACACCACCGAGGGCGACCATTAGACTTCGCGCTTTATGTTCCACTGACGAAGCGCATTTGCGCGGC
>BJHM01000005.1:68893-114797 GCA_014192625.1 Planctomycetota bacterium | reverse complement strand
GGCGCACTTAGTTGGCAACATCCATACTTCCACCTTGCAGGACTAAAGCCAACTAAGGCGCGCGCGCCGAACTTTTCGCCCAAGGAACCGGCACAAACACCACCAAGAGCGACCATTAGACTTCGCGCTTCATGCTCCCCTGACGAAGCGCATTTACGTAGCGGCGCACTCAGTTGGCAACATCCATACTTCCACCTTGCCGAAGGCTGCCAAGTTACGAGAAAGGAGCCTAAAACCACCGATCTTCTGCACTATGTAGCGCGTTTGTGCCTTGATAAGTGGACTTTCGCGCGCGAACCAATAATGCTCACTTCAGACTGCCTGTTAGTTGCCATCTGGCAAAAGGCCAAGCTCATTTTCTCGAGAGTGGCAATGGCTCTCTATTGGCAAGGGCTTAGCGACCTGCCGCCCATTGCCCTAGCCTCGAAACCGGCCTTCTAAGGCGTGCTGCAAAGCCACGTGGCGGCATGGACGAAAGCGTTACTCGACCGCCAAAGCCTTAGCGACACTGCGCCACAGGGCTATCTTCTGGCTTCTCGTGATTGTTGCGTGCGCCGGGCTCGTCGACGGCAGCGGCACCAGCGGCAAAGACGCGGCGGTGCCACAAAGATGAGGCATTACATGGCGCCGGTAACCAGCCAACGCAGCAGCGCCATTGCAGAAGATGTAACCGATGCGCGAATGAGCAGCGAAAAACGCCGCAAAGTCGTTAGCTACAGCGGTCCGCGCGACAATGGCACTGTCGAGGCTGCCATTGCGCTCACAGACCTGTAACACATCCCACAAAGCCACGCCGCAGCTTTGCAAGGCCGCGGTCTTCGTCTCGTAATCCGCCGCGGGCGAAATCCCCAGCAGCCCGCCGATAATCGGCCAGAACGCGTTCCGGGGATGCGCGTAATACTGCTTTTGCCGCAGCGATTCGGTGCCCGGCATACTGCCGAGGATCAATACGCGGGCGTTTGCGTCTTCGACCGGGGGCAAGCAATGAACTAGGGCCACGCTTCTGCTGCAAAGTGTATCGAGCTACTTCGTAAGCGCAACGCGACTGGTATCCTCCTCTACCTGCATGCGCACCGCTGTCGCCCTCATGTTCACTCTGAATCTGCTGACTGCTCAGGACGAGCCCTCGCCTGCGGACACCTTTGGTCACTCGCGCCATGGCGCGGAGTTTGACGAGGGACCACGGCAGGCGGCCTACCTGATGCAAGGCCTCTCGCCGCAGGTGCACTTCCCAGTGCAGGGGCTATCCGAGGAGGCACAGCGGTTCTTCGATCAGGGAATCTGCCAGCAGCACGGCTTCTGGTATCTCGAAGCCGAACGCAGTTTTCGCCAGGTAGCACTGCTGCACCCGGACTGCGCGCTGGCATACACCGGCATGAGCATTGCCAACGTCGAACACAATCTGCGCGCCGCCGGATTTGCCGCGCAAGCCGTGCAGCGAGAGGCCGGTATCCCTGACCGCGAACGGGCATGGGTCGACGCTTTTGCGCATTTCCACCAGGTCAGCGATGGCGACCGCACAGAACTGCAGAGCGGCGACAAGCCCCGCATCGCCGCCGCTTACAAAACCATTGCCGAACGCAGCAAAAACCGCGACGAAAAAAAACTCGCGCGGGACCTAGTGCGCGAACTCGAAGCCATCGTCGCAACCGATCCTGACAACGTCGAAGCGAAGGCGTTCTTGATCGTGCAGATCTGGCGCAACGCTGGTTCGGGACTTGAAATCACCAGCCACGGCGCGGTGGACGCATTGCTGCAGCAACTGTTTGCCAAGGCGCCGCTGCATCCAGCACACCACTTTCGCATCCACCTGTGGGATCACGAGAAGGCCGAGCGCGCACTCGGCTCGGCGGCGGTTCTCGGCAGCACGGCCAGCGGGATCGCCCACCAGTGGCACATGGCCGGGCACATCTTTGACCGCCTCGGTCGCTGGTCCGACGCGGCGTGGCAGCAGGAGGCGGCAGCGCGCGTCGATCACGCATTTTTGCAACGCGATCGAGTTATGCCATACGAGATCCACAACTACGGCCACAACCAAGAATGGCTATGCCGGAGCCTGTCCGCGGTCGGACGCGTGAACGACTCGGTAGCACTCGCCGAGAACATGATCGAATTGCCGCGGCATCCAAAGCTGAACAAGGTCGAGGCCAGCGACGACATCGCTGGATATGGCCGAATACGACTGCTGGAAACGCTGGAGAGCTACGAATGCTGGCCCGACCTGTTGCGCGTTTGCACTGACGGCCATGTCGAGCCGACCGCAGACACTGGCGAACAAATCCGCCGGCTCATGGCACTCGGCACCGCGTGCTTTCGCAGCAATGACGTAATCGCCGGCGGTCATACGCTGACTGAGGCCGAAGCGTTGCGCGACCGGCTGCGACACGACCGCGCCGTTTCGGTCGATGCGGCGGAAGACGCGGCCGATGCCAGAAAAGCGAGTAGCGGCGATCGCGAGACCGCGGTGCTCGATGCAACGAAGAGCGCCAACGACATGATTTTGCGGAGCATCAAACTGCTGCACCAACTGCGTGGCGAAGCAGCATTGCAGCGCGGCGACAGCAAGGCTGCGCTAGCTGAGTTCGAACAGGCTCCCGGCACGCCGCCCTGGCCTCGCGCACTAGCACACCTGCAACTCGGGGAGCACGACCCAGCGATCAAACTGCTGACCGATGCACTCGGCGAGAAGCCGCGCGTGCCCGGCCTCACGCGACTGGTCTACGCGCTCCATACCGCAGGCAATACCGAAACGGCGCGCACGCGCTTTCAAGAGTTGCGCAAGCTCGCCGGCTTTGCCGACCTCTCTGCGCCGCTGCTCGCACGCATGGCACCAGTTGCCGCAGCCTACGATGCACCTGCGGATTGGCGGCTGGCACAACCCACCGGCGACGACGTTGGAGTTCGCCCGCCACTCGACTCGCTAGGTCCTTTTTGCTGGCGACCGCAACCAGCACCCGCGATCGAAGTGCCACTCACTTCCGGGTCACAGTTCACGATCGCAAATCGCCAGGGCAAAAATACGCTGCTGATTTTCTACCTTGGATCTGGCTGTGTGCACTGCGTCGAACAGTTGCGCACCTTCGCACCGATGGCCGACGCATTCGAAAAGCAAGGCATCGACGTAGTCGCAATCGGCAGCGAGTCGATGGAAAACGTGCTGCAACTGCAAGAGTCCTTGCCAATAGAACAACGCCTCTCGCTTCAGCTCGGTGCGAATAAAAGCCTCGCTATGTTTCGCGCCTGCCGTGCCTTCGACGACTTCGAACAGATGCCATTGCACGCCGTTTTGCTGATCGACAGCGATGGCATGGTGCGCTGGCAGGATATCAGCGCAGAACCCTTCACGGACGCGGCGTGGCTGTTGGCCGAAAGCACTCGCTTGCTCAGGTTGCCAATCCAGCCAGCACAGCGCTAGACTGTTGGCCGCAGAGATGCCCCACACCGCCAAACCGCGGTACACAGTCGCCCTTTTTCGCAGATATCCCATGCGGTCTAAAACCCAGTTTCTACTCTCACTTTCGTGTTTCGCGCTCGTGTCAACCGCGCTTGCGCAGAGTGTCCCAACCGGCTTCCTAGTAGACACCATCGTGTCAACCGGTCTCACCGCGCCAAACGACTTTTGCTTCTTGCCCGACGGCCGCATCCTGATCGCCAATCGGTCGGGCGGCGTGACGATCTTTGCCAACGGATCGACGGCAACCATTGGCACCGTGGCCAACGTCGAAGTCGGTAGCGAGCGAGCGCTGCTTAGCATTGCTGCGCATCCGCAATTTGCCGCCAACGGCTACATCTACGTTTGGTATTCAAGCTCGGGGGATGCCTTCATGCATCTCGACCGGTTTACCTGCACGGGCGCCCTCGCGGTGGCGACCAGCACGGCCGTGACGTTTGCTACCGCGAGCCGGTGCGTGGTTCTCGCATCGACTCCGGACAACGCGTTCAACCACAACGGTGGCGCCACGCGGTTTGGCCCAGACGGAATGCTGTACCAGTCATGCGGTGACGATGCTTCGGGCTGCCCGGCACAAACGTTGACGAGTCAAGTCGGCGTAGTGCTGCGACTCAACGTCAACGCGCTCGGCCCCGCCCCAAGCTCGGTCGCACCGTCATTCGCGACACTGAATCCGGCCAACAACCCGCTCAGTAGCGCCACAGATTTTAGCCAACTGGTTTTGTGCAACGGCCTGCGCAATCCGTTTCGGTTTACGATCGATCCTTCGACCAGCAACCTCTACATCGGCGACGTCGGCCAGAACGCGCACGAAGAATACGACGAGTACAATTACACGGTCGGCGCCCCCACGCTCGTCAACTACGGCTGGCCGTGGCGCGAAGGCAACTTCGCATACACCACGTGCGTCGGCACACAGCCGAGCAATCTGGTTGGTCCCATTGTCGACATCCCGCAAACGCAGGGCTGGCTCTCAGTGATCGGTGGCCCGCGCTATCGCAATCACGGCGGCTCGGCAGACTTTGGCCCCAGCTATGAAGGCGTGGCATTTTATGGCGACTACTTCGCGGGCCAAATCCGCGCAGTACAGAAAACTGGCTCCACTTGGACGCAGCTTCCGGCCGTGCCGGGTCAGCCAACTGCGACCAACTGGGCACAAGGCGTCACGGCGCTCGTCAGCTTTGATGTCGGTCCGGATGGCGGACTCTACATTCTGCAACACCCGGCGACCTATGCGACCACTGGCGGCACCTTGAAGCGCATTCGCGCAATCAATGGCCCGCTCGCGTCCGCCGTCACGCGCCCGGGTGCCGGCAACTTCAACACCAACTTGGTTGCGAGCGCGCCGCGCATTGGCTCGTCGGCATCCGTGCAAGCGATCCTGTTTGGCACCGGCATGTCCTTCGCCTCGGTCTATGGTTTTATTGGCGCGGCTACGCTGCCGTTCAACGGCTTCACAATCCTGATCGATCTTGCGTCGCCGCAGATCCTTGAGTTTCCGCTCTTGTCCAATCCGATTGCAACGGTCTGGAACTACACGGTCCCCAACGACAACTCGCTCGTTGGAATGCCCATCAAACTGCAGGGCCTGCTACTCGGCGCATCCATTGGGTTGACCAATGCGATGGATTTGGTAGTCGGCAACTAGCCAGCCGCTGGTCAGTCTGCCGCTGGTTGCACGGCCCTCTGCATGGGGGGCCCGTGCTCTACACAAGCGTAAAAAACCTGCCGCGCCGCTATCGTAAGTGACTTCGCCAGGTAGCGCAGGCGGTGGTGCACCTGGTCTTTCAATCTGGTTGCCGCCACGCGAAGTAGGCGACCAAAAGACTTGCTGGTGAAGGCCGCCAGCGCTGGCGAATAGGCCGCACAGGAGTCTCGGAAAATCGCCGCCAACCGTTCGTTTTGGCCGGCGCATTGGGACCAAATCCGGGCCTCGCTTCGATGCCGCCGAGATGGCAAAAACCTGCGACGTTTGCTGCGACCAGGTCCCATAGCCCCAAGGGACCCTTGACCGAATGTGGAGGGTTCCGCACAATCTCCGCCCCGATAACGAGAAGTCTTTCCTCCCCCGCCCCTTCCATGCCCCGATCACTGGCCGTCGTATGCCTAGCCGCAGGCTTGGGCAAACGGACCAAGGTGAGCATCCCCAAAGTGTTGCTCCCCTTGTGCGGCCGCACGCTCGCGGGTTCGGCACTCGACGTAACGGACGCGCTGCTGCCCGACCGCACGATCGTTTTGGTCCATCACCAAGCGGACAAGGTGCAGCGGGCGCTCGCCAATCGCACGTCGGTGACGTTTGTGGACCAGGGCAAACCAATGGGCACGGGGCACGCGGTAAAGGCCGCAATGCACGCGCTCGGCGACTTCGACGGTGATGTACTCGTCATTTACGGCGATTGCCCGCTGATGACGACTGCGACGCTGTCGGCACTGCGCCTCGCCCGCGGCACTGCGCCCTGCGCCATGCTGACTGCCTACCCCAGTGATACGGATGGCCTTGGCCGCATTCTGCGTGATGAAGCGGGCCGCTTGCTTGGCATCCGCGAGGCGAAGGATTGTTCTAAAGACCAGCTGTTGATCGATGAGATTAACGCCGGCTTCTACTGCTTCGATGCCAGAGCGCTGGGCCCAGCGCTGCAAACCCTGAAGCCCAACAACGCGCAGGGCGAGTACTACCTGACCGACGTGATCGCGCAGTTCGTGGCCGAGGGTCGCGACGTTGCAACGATTGAAGCCGAGGCCGACGACGAGATCCTCGGCGTCAACTCACTGGCAGACCTCGCGGTGGCACGGCTAGTGATGCAAGAGCGCATCTTGATGGAGCACCTGCATAACGGCGTAATAATAACAGACCCTTCGACCACGTTCATCGACCACGGTGTGAAGATCGGCGCGGACACGCGCATCTTGCCGTGCACTGTGATCGGTGTGGGCTGCACGATTGGCAAGCACTGTGAGGTCGGCCCGTTCGCGCACCTGCGCGCTGGCACCGTGCTTGAGGACGGCGCTGAGATCGGCAACTTCGTCGAAGCCAAGAAGACACTGGTCGGCGCGGGCTCGAAGGCCAAGCACTTGACCTACCTAGGCGACACCGTGATCGGCAAGAACGCCAACATCGGCGCCGGCACGATCACCGCCAACTACGACGGCGTAAACAAGCACGAGACACGCATCGGCGACCGCGTGTTCATCGGCAGCGGCACGGTGATCGTTGCCCCTAGTCAGCTTGGTGCGGACTCCATGACCGGCGCGGGCGCGGTGGTGAAACCCAACACCCTCATCGGCGACCGCGAAGTTTGGGTCGGCGTGCCGGCACGGCTCAAAAAGACCCGCGATCTTCGCTCGATCAAGGAGCACTCATGATCTCGCGCGGCGAACGCCTCCGGGTTTTCACTGGCACTGCCCATCCAAAGCTGGCGCACGACATCTGCGCGCACATGGGGCAACCATTGGGTGCGGCATCGCTACAGCGATTCCCCGACGGCGAGATCAATCTCAAGATCGAATGCGATGTGCGTGGCGCCGACGTATTCGTCGTGCAGCCAACCTGCCCGCCGGTGCACGAAAACCTATTTGAGTTGCTGTCGTACGCGGACTGCCTTCGCCGCGCCAGCGCGGACCGCATCACCGCGGTGATCCCCTACTACGGCTACGCGCGCAAGGATCGCAAAGACGAAGGGCGCGTGCCGATCAACGCCAAGCTGGTCGCCAATCTGCTGGTGGCTGCGGGCTACAACCGCGTCGTCGCCATCGACCTGCACGCGGCACAGATCCAAGGGTTCTTCGACATCCCCGTCGACCATCTCTATGCGCGGCAAGTGATGATCGAACGAGTGCGCCAGCTCGGTGCCAGCTCGCCGATCGTGGTCTCGCCTGACGTCGGTGGTGTCAAACTCGCCCGCGCCTACGCCAAGGATCTCAACTGCGACTTGGCAATCATCGACAAGCGCCGTATCAGCGGCGAGGTCACCCAGATCGAACACGTGATCGGCGAGGTCAAGGACCGCGACGTGGTGCTGGTCGATGACATGGTCAGCACGGGCGGCTCGATTGTCGACGCAGCGCGCATCGTAAAGCAGAAGGGCGCCAACAAAGTCTTCATCGTCGCCACGCATGCGGTGCTCTCCGGCAAGGCCGTCGAAAAGCTGAACAGCGCCGACGTCGAAAAAATCCTGTTCGCCGACACCATTCCGATGCCTGCGGCCAAAATCGACAAGCTCGAAGTCGTTTCGATCGCACAACTGCTCGCACGCGCAATCGACCGCATCCACCGCAGTGAGAGTGTCAGCAGGCTGTTCGAAAACTAGGCTTTGCCTCGCAAAAGTAATCGCATTCCCAATCGCGCATCCAAGACCGAATCATCAATCAAGGTAGCTCATGCAAGTCGCACGTTTAAAGGCAGAATCCCGCTCAGCACTCGGACGCAACCAACTCCGCGAAATGCGTGAGCAAGGCTGGATGCCCGCCGTCGTATACGGCGATGGCAAGGATGCCGAGTCCATCAAGATCTCCGAGTGGGAGCTGGACCAGCACATGAAGCACCACCATCGCGTCTACCAACTGGAGATCGGTGGCGTGCCGCAGTCGGCTTACCTGCAAGAAATCCAGGTCAACAAGCTGAACGACCGCCTCACGCACGCGGACTTCAAGCGCATTGATCTGACGAAGCCCATCGAAGTCGAAGTTGAGATCAACTTCACCGGCCACCCCAAGGGCCTCGCCAAGGGCGGCGTGCTCATCAAGGATCACGGCAAGATCATGATTCGCTGCTTGCCGACCGCGATCCCAGAGGATCTCCCGCTGGCAATCGGCCACCTCGACCTCGAAGAGCTGATGACCGCCAAGGACGTCCCGCTGCCGGAGGGTGTCACGCTCTCGGTCGCAACAGACCTCGTGGTCTGTCACGTCGCCAGACTGGTCGTGCAAGCTGCTGCGCCAGTCGTGGAAGCCGCGCCGGCCGAAGGTGCCGCACCTGCTGCAGGTGCCACGCCCGCTGCCGCCGCTCCGGCGAAGGAAGCTGGCAAGAAGGACGGCGGCAAGAAGTAGTCGCCGCGCGCTTGCGCTGGCGACAGGCCGGCGCAAGCGATCTCAGCTGGCAGGACAGGACACGGCCCGCACAAGGACACGCGCACTGCCGGGCACTGCCGGCCACTGCCAACTGCCGGATGCGCGTTCGCTCGCCGATGCGCGCACTGCCGGCCACTGCCAACCGCCGGATGCGCGTTCGCTCGCCGACACGCGCACTGCCGGCCACTGCCAACTGCCGGATGCGCGTTCGCTCGCCGATGCGCGCACTGCCGGCCACTGCCAACCGCCGGATGCGTGTTCGCTCGCCGATGCGCGCACTGCCGGCCACTGCCAACCGCCGGATGCGCGTTCGCTCGCCGATGCGCTGAATCGATGGGGGCAGCCAAATAGCGGGAATGGCGACTTGAATGCACGGCCTTGGGTGGCAAGCAACCGCAGCCAACCTATGCAGGCCGCGCGGCTCCCCTTGCATGCGCCCTCACCTTGCTTGGCAATGTGTTGCGCAGAGGGGCGATCCGCTCGCAAGCCAATTTGCCACTGCACGCTCGAAGCGCCATAGCTAACGCAGCGATTCCTCTTCAAGCGCGATGCTGCCGGACGCCGATGAGATACGTCCGAAGGCATGGGACATATCGCCGTTTCCGCACCAGGCATTGAGCACTTCCAACTGCTCGAACGAACTACGCGCGAACTGCGCGCTCGTGGTCACCGCGTAACCATGCTTTGTCTGGACTCGATCACGGCCACGTTCTGGGCCGCGCAAGGACTGCCAGTGGTATTGGTCCGGCGCGAAACCGCCGTCCATTCGGATGCCCCGCTGCGCGCCTACGCCGAGGATGACTGCCTGCGCGGCAACCAATCACCGACCGGCCGCCGGCTAGCCTCTGCAGAGGCCCGACTTGCCCAACTGATCCCTGGGATCAATCGGTTTCTGCTCGAAGAACGGCCCAGCCTCATCCTTCTACACCAAATCCGTAGCGGCTCGAATCAACTGGTTCACTACCTCGCGCGACAGGCCTTGGTCAAGGCCGTCTGGACCGGCGCAGGCCTACTGCCGCATACGCTATTTCTCGACAACGAAGGCCTAGACGGCAACTCATTGGCAGCGCTCCGCAGTGCTCACCAGTACCGCGCAGTGGCAATCGACGAACCGTTCCTCGATGCCGCACTCACCGCGGTGCTCGGCCACAACCAGCCAGCGGCACTAGCCCGCCGCATGGTGCAACCGCCAACCTTTCGCAATCGACTGCGCGATGCAGTTGCCGGGCTGTTCGCAGGCAATGGTCAAAGCGTTCTCGCGGCCTTCACCGCATGGCAACGAGCACAGCAGCCAGCACCCGCACAAAACCGCAACTCCAACCTGCCGGCCGATCCGTTCGTCGCCGTCCTACTGCAACGCGACGACGACGATCGACTGCGCATCGATTGCAAAACAGCACCGGGCAACGTGGCCCTGGTTGGTGCCGTCCTCGAAGCAGTACAAACTACTCCGCCGCTGCGCAGTGTGGTGGCCGTGCTGCCGCAAGGCGGACTTCGCAGGAGTGAAATGGCGCAGTTGCGGCGCATGGTCGGTATCCGCATCGAATGCACCGAGGCTCGGCATGTTGCTGCAGCGACGGCGGCAGCAATCGTCACCATCAACGATCCCACTGCCTGCACCGGACTGCTCGCAGGCACTCCGGTCGTGCACCTTGGCGTAGCCGTGTTCGGCATTCCGGGTATCGCCACGCACGGCCGGCTGGAATCGCTCGCCAGCGATCTCGCGGCCGCACTACAAAACAACCAGCCCACGCTGCGGCAACGCTGCCTTACATGGCTGCTCCGCAATGGCCACGTTTGGTGCTCCCCCGAGCAACCCGATCACAACGGCATCTCTGGACTCGTGCTCGCACTGGAAAGCAGCCTCGGCGAACAAAATGTAAATCGCGCCCGACTGCGTTACCGACCGGGCCCCGCATGGCCTCTGGCCGCAGAGGTCACGCCGTGATGTGTGGCACCACAAGAAAACCGCGCACTCTGATGAGCACTTTTGTGCTCACCAATGATCGGACGCGGCAGCGCACACACGGAGTCGCATTGAAAAATCGACTTTGTGCGCACGCGATAAACTCAACGCCACGGCGATTGCTAGGTGCCGCAGAACGACTGCGACCAATGGTCCTCGACGGAAAGCACCGCTGATGACTTCCGTCCACCGCACCCTCACCACGCTGGGCCTTGGACTATTCGCACAGCGGGCCGCACAGCTAATCGCCTTGCTGATGATCACCCGATCGCTGGGTGCAGAGTTTACTGGCAAGACCGCGCAAGGGCTTGCCCTCGCCGGCTTGCTCTCCGTGCTTGCCTCAGCCGGACTGCGCAACGAAGTCGCACGGGGCCTCGCGCAAAGCAAGAACAGCGCAGGGCTATGGCTGAGATCTGCGGTAAAGGCCCGGCTGCTCCGCTGCTGCTATTTGTGGACGATCGCCATCGCGCTCGCCTTCGCGGCGAGCGACACACCGTGGTTCTGGATCGTGTCTGCGACTGCGTGCATCCCAAACGCCTTCGACCTGAAGCAAATCGGTGACGTTGCGGCTCGCACCCGATCCGAAGTTGTCATCGAAACGAGCGCGGCGTTGTTGTTCCTGCTTACGGTGTTGATCTGGCTACAAGCTGGCGGCTGCGAGCCGGTGATGCTTGCTGGCATTCAGCTTGGTTGTCGCGTTCTCTATGCACTCGGTTCTGCCTTTACAATCCGCAAAATGCCAGCACATGGCACCGCGCCTAAAGCCCGCGAACTGCTGCGCAAAAGTCGGCGGCTCGCACCGGCACAGGTATTTAGCGAGTTGCCGGTAGCAGCCGACGTTTGCATCGTTGGGTTGTTAGCCGGGGACTCTGTAGCGGGCCTCTACACGATCGGCTCCCGCATTGCCGGAGCTGCTGGCATGCCCACCGTGCAACTCACGCGGCTCTTTTTCGCGCATCAAATACACGCGGCCACACGCGGCAGATCGGCGCGTGCAACGCGCGTGGCGATGCGCGCCACAACACTCGTAATGCTGCCGTTGCTGGCTGGCGGATGGATTGCCGCCGATCAGCTGTGCGCATTGTTTGGCAGTGAGTTCGCAAATGCAGCCGACGCGACGCGCTGGCTGCTCGTCGCCATCACGGCCCAGCACATCGCCTGGCAAGTTCACCAGGCGTTGCTCGCCACCGGCCGCGACGAGGCCTACCGAAGGGCACTCTGGCTACCGGCCATGGTCCACACGATCGGATTGCTGACTCTCACGAAAACCTTTGGGAGCACCGGCGCGGCACTGGCGACAGCGCTCGCACAAATCTGCTTCCTCACGGCCTCTCTTCTACAACTTGATCGCGCCGAATTGCGGCCGCTATTGTGGCTCAGGGGACCGCTCATGCTGGCTTTCGCAACCGGCGCAGTGACCCTGCTGGCCACTGCGATTGAAGGCGGTCATGCTCTGCTCTGGCAATTACCGATGGGCGGCATGACCTGGTGCATAGGCATCTATCTGCTCGAACTGCGAAATCGTTGGAGCCGAATAGGCACTGGCCTCATCGAGGCCAGTGACTTTCATTTCTGATCTTCGACCGAGGCGAGATCAGGCTTCGGCAGTGAGACCATGCGGCACACTAGGGCTACGCACCGAGGCGGCCTTCTTCGGCTTGCTGCGCGGCTTGCGCTGACCCAACAACTCGCGGCTCAGCATCGACTCGAGTTCGTAGTCCTTACCACGAGTTGCGGCGTTGACCGAGTCATCGAGCTCGCGCGCAGCTTGGCTGCTGCCACAAGTCATGCGCTGCGCCTGTACGCTTGCGTCGTAGAAGCGTCCACCAGCAACGACTGGGCACAGCTTCACGCCGTCATTGGTCGTGACAAAGCTGCCTTCCGCCACTTCAAGCCAGCTACCACGCCCAAGCAGATTGGCGCGTTCGCTCCAACGATCGCGGGCCAAAGGCTCGATCGAACGTTCGTCGTCGAGCAAATACGTCGGCGTCACGTCGTAGTGCCTGCAGAGGTCTAGCAGCATTGCGAGTGTTGGCATCGAACGCCCCTGTTCAAGGTGCGACATCGTCGCCGGCCGTACGCCGAGCGTCCGCGCAGTAATGCCTTGGGCTTCTCGCTTCAGGCGGGTACGAAGAAAAAACAACTTGAGGTGCAAGCGTCGCATGGGGTCTAAAAGTGTGAGTGATAGGTTATGAAGGGTGAAGAAGACGGCGAATAGATGACGTCAATCTCCGCATGCGTAAGTCTAGCACTCATAATAGGATTGGTCGAAGCAGGTCGCTGGAGCGCAAGCCAATTTGAGACCGCTTTATGGAACCGCCGGTGCCATCGAGTTCTCATGGATGGCATTTACATGCCAACCGCCGGAGTTTCTAAAACGCTGATCTTCACGCCGCCGTATTTGGCTTCTGATGGTCCGCTATGCGAGCGCTTTGGGATCGCCCAAAAAGCGCAGCCGCGCGACGATCAATGGCAACTCACGCGCACGCTCTCCGGCGCATTGGCATTGCGCTCGCCAATGCGCGAAGGCCCGATCTCGATCACACTTGATCCATCACGCGGCGACCTAGCGCGACGTTTGCGAACCGCACGACCTGATCAACCACTGCCGCGCGCGATCGGATTGCATCGCCGCGCCACACCACCACGCGTTTTAGATGCGACCGCAGGCCTTGGCCGCGATTGCCTGCTGCTCGCCCGCCTGGGTTGCGAAGTCACCGCATGCGAGCAGAACGCTGCCCTTGCAGCACTGCTCTTCGATGTCGCGGAGCGCAGTGGTCTCGCGCACCAGATCACGGTCCATTGCGGCGATGCGATCGCTCTGATGGCGGCTATTTCGCCCGCCGACCGGCCAGACATCGTCTACCTCGATCCGATGTTCGAGTTCTCGAGCCAGAGCCAAGTGAAGAAGGAGATGCAAGTCTGCCGCCTGCTTGCCGAGGACGGCGACACTTCGCTTTTGTTGCACGCAGCATTTGCCGTTGCCAACGATCGCGTGGTAGTGAAACGGCATCCGCACTTGCAACCGCTGCGTGAGCTCCCGTCATTCACCGTCAATGGCGAGCGCGTGCGCTTCGACGTTTATCTGCAAGTCAAAAGCTGACGGACTGCACTGCAAACGCACAGAAGTCGCCGATGCGTTCGCGCGCCACCACTTCGCCGACCACACGCGACTCGATACCGATGACCTCGTGCGGACGCATTCCGGACAGCACCAAGGGCGCGCGACGATTCCATCGCGAGAAGATCGCGGGCAACGCTGCGCCGAGTTCGGTGCCGGTCATGTTGGCGACTACCAGGTCCGCAACAAACGACAACGACTCTGGCCCGCCGAGCGCGACTTCCGCATGCGGTAAAAGTTCGCGCGCTGCCTGCACTGCCGCTAGCTCGATGTCACATGCGCCGATTTGTGCGCAACCGCGAACTGCCGCGTAGCACGCGAGGATCCCAGACCCCGTCCCAACATCGATCAAACTCGCAACTGGCCGCCACACGGAGTGCAACACTAGCAACGCGGCCTGCGTGCTTGCGTGCTCGCCGCTGCCAAAGGCCATGCCGCGCGGCACCACGAGTTCGATGCCGTGAAAAGCAGGCTCCGAGGCTACCCATGGCGGCCGCACCAGAAGATCGCAAGCGACCAAAATGGCGCGGTCGTTCTCGAGGCCAGTCGCCGTGGCATTGGCGATCTCAAACGGCAACTCTTCGATCTTCACTAGATGGCGGTCGAGCATCGGCAGATCCGTTTCGAGCCAGACGGTGATCGCACAATCCTCCTCGACAACCCCAAGCAATTCCGCATGCACATGCAGCAGGTCGAGCGCCGACGTCAGGTCGTTGCCAGTGATGCGGAAGGCGCGCATCTCAGCGCAGCAGCGCCATGCAGTGCAGCATCACGAGCGAATCAACTCTTCGACGCGCCGGATCGTGGCCGCAAGATCCTCGTTGACCAAGATGTGGTCGTATAGAGCTTGATCGCTGCCCGCCGCCACAATCTCTTCCTCGGCGATGCGAACACGCGCAGCAATGTCGGCCGGAGTGTTTGCACCGCGACGTTCGAGCCGCTCGCGCAATGCCGCGAGGTTTGGCGGGGCAATAAACAAGTAGAGGCCAGGCACGCGCTGCTCACGCAATTGTTTCGTGCCCTTCACCTCGATCTCCAGCAAGAAAGTGCGGCCCCTAGCAATCGCTGCATCCATTGGCCAACGCGGCGTGCCGTAGAGGTTGCCGTTGTAGCTAGCCCACTCCAAGAACTCGCCCCGCTTGGCGCGCGCCTCAAAATCGGAGTATGCGAGGAAGTGATAGTCGACACCGGCAATCTCGCCGGGACGCATGGCCCGCGTAGTTGCGGACACCGAGAACTCGACTCCAGCCTGCTGCTTCAGCGCCTTGCAGACCGAGGTCTTGCCAGCACCCGAAGGCCCCGAGATCACCACGAGCTTGCCTTGCGCGGTCATTCGAGATTGGCCGCCTGCTCCTTGAGCTTGTCGATGCAGGACTTCATCGCAACAACGGTATGCGCCATCGCAACGTCTGGTGACTTGGAACCAAGTGTGTTGGTTTCGCGCAGCAACTCCTGCAACAAGAACTCGAGCTTGCGGCCAAGCTCGCCACCTTGCACGAGCAGCGTGCGCGTTGCCACGATGTGCGCGGCGAGCCGTTGCAACTCTTCGGCGGTATCCGCGCGATCGGCAAACAACGCCAGTTCGCGCAGGATCTCACCTGGCTCCAACTGCAACCCGTGCGCGGCGAGCTGTTCGTTGACGCGCTTCTGTAGCTTTTCACCATGCGCGCGGACTACTTCCGGCGCACGCGCAGCTGCTATGCCGGACAGCCGATCCAGCTCATTGATCTGCGTGAGAATCGCTGCGACCGTGGCAGTGCCATCGGTGTGGCGATGCCGACGCAGATCGCTGACCGCGCGCTGCAACAACGCAGCAACCTCCGGCGGCAGTGGCCGCGAGCCTGACTCTGCGCGCGCCGAGGCACTGGCCATCGAGAGGAGATCGCGCAGCGACAAGTCATCGCGCAGTCCGAGATCCACAGCGAGGCCGCGCAAGTCGGCAAGCAACCGGCGCAGCGAGCTACGGTCGTAGCCCGAACCGCCATCAGTACGTTCGACGATCATGGTCACAGTGCCGCGCGTCAAGTTGGCGCGCACCACTTCATCGAACGCCACCTCAAAGCAGAGCGCCTCGGGGCACAACCGCTGCTTCACCGTGAGGCCACGGCCATTGACGCTCCGCAGTTCGATCCGCAGCGCACCAACCTCAGTCAAGCCTGAGGCAGACCCTAGTCCGGTCATGCTCACGGTCTGCAGGCCGCTCACAGGGCAAGCCTGCTTAGCAGCACGCCAACACGGAGCGGCTCAGGTCCATGCGGCGTGGAACTGAATCCCTCAGGTCCATGCGGCGTGGAACTGAATCCCTCAGGTCCAAGCGGCGTGGAACTGACTCCCTCAGGTCCAAGTAGCATTGACCTGACTCCCTCAGGTCCAAGTAGCATTGATGACCAACGCTGACACGCAGAACAGCAACGCGAGCCCGAAGGTCACCTTGTTGATGCCGCCGCTCTTTACGCCGAAGGTCTCGGCACCGACGCCGCCAAACGCTTCGGACAGGCCGCCGCCCTTCGACTCCTGCAACAGGACGACGATAATCAGCAGGACGGACGAAACGAAAAATAGCAGCCAACAGGCGTAGTGAAGAATGTTCATCTGGCGTCAAACTCGATGATGGGAAGGAAGGTTTCGGCCTGCAGGCTAGCGCCGCCGACCAAGAGGCCGTCGACTTCGTCGATGGCCATAAGTTGTTTGGCATTGTCAGGCTTGACGCTGCCGCCATACAGAATGCGGACCATGTTGGCCGCTGGTTCGCCGAACCGCTGCACGAGCCAGCGGCGGATCATCTTGTGCACCGCGGCAACCTGCTCGGCAGTCGCGGTTTCGCCGGTGCCTATTGCCCAGATCGGCTCGTAGGCAATCGTGATGCGGTGCGTTTCCTCTGCGCGCAGCGTTTCGAAACCGGACTCCAACTGCCGCTTGATGGTGCGGTCCGTGCGGTTGGCCTTGCGCTCATCGAGGGTTTCGCCGATGCAGTAAATCGGCAGCAAATCGTGATCGAGCGAGTTGCGCAGCTTCTTGCTCATCCAAGAATCCGGCTCTTGAAACAGTTGGCGGCGCTCACTGTGGCCGACCAAAACTCGATCGGCACCGACCTCGCGCAGCATGCGCGCCGCGAGCTCGCCAGTGAACGCGCCACTATCCTCAAACCACATATTCTGGCTGCCGATGCCGAGCGGCGAACCCTGCGCCACCGCGGACACATCAGCGAGGTAGAGGGACGGCACAAAGACGCCGACCTCGCGGTCGTTGCCGTCGCGCAGGCGGCCCTTGATGACCTTTACTAGGGCGAGGCACTTGGACCGGTCGAGATTCATCTTCCAGTTGCCGGCGATGTATGGCTTACGAAGGCGGTTAGTCATGGAGCAATAAACTCATCAGCGGTCCCTAGGTGCTTTGACTCACTCACGGATTGGGGCCTGAGCATGCGTCGCCCGAGTAGGGGAACGAGGCGACGAAGTTCGCTCATCAACTGGGCAAACTCTTGGGGTCGCAAAGCCTGCATTCCGTCGCATAGGGCCTGCTCAGGATTGGCGTGAACTTCGATCATCAGGCCATCCGCGCCAGCGGCTGCTGCGGCCTTGGCCATTGGTCCAACCAGCACACTGCGGCCCGTGCCGTGACTAGGGTCGACGATGATCGGCAAGTCGGTGCGCTCACGCAGCACTGGCACAGCGGCAAGGTCGAGCACATAGCGGGTAGTTGGGTCAAATCCGCGGATCCCACGCTCACATAAAATGACTCGGTCGTTGCCCTCGGCTTGGATGTAGCCCGCCGCCGCAACCAGTTCGTCCAAGGTGGCTGCCGCGCCACGCTTCAGCAACACTGGCAGGCCCCGGCGACCCACTTCACGCAACAGGGCGAAGTTCTGCATGTTGCGACTGCCGATCTGCAGAATCGCCGAACTTTCGGCAACGCGATCGACATCGCGCGGGTCCATCACCTCAGTCACCACCGGCAAGCCAGTTCGAGCCGAGGCCTCAGACAACAGGCTGAGCCCCTCTGGGCCAAGCCCCTGAAACGAGCGATGCGACGTGCGGGGTTTGTAAGCACCTCCGCGCAAGATACCTGCGCCAGCCGCGGCGACCGCATCCGCACTGGCGAACAACTGCTCGCGAGTCTCCACTGCACACGGACCTGCAAAGACGACGAAACCGTCGCCGCCGAGGACGATGCCATCCGTGATAGGGACTACTTTGCGCACTGGATCTTTGGGCGTTCTAGACCTGATCGCCGCCGAGCAAAGGGGGCGAACCATAACGAACTGCCATGGTCAGGGTCAACGCTGCGGATGGCTTGATGTTTCCACGACAGTGGCAAGATGGGGCCAAAGCACCGACGCACAGCAACCCATCTGACGGGCAGTAATGCGGCCAAGGGGATTGCTAGCAGCTCAGGTTTTTCGTCCCGAGCACCGCCTTTGTCCTGCCGACGGGCAAAGGCTGGCCTTGCCTAGAACCAGCCCTTCTTCTCGACTTGATAGACCCGCACAAACTCTTCGTCGGACTTCGTCAGGTAAATAATGCCTTCCACGAACCCGATCAGGCTACCAATGCCGCAAGTGATGAAACTGATCAGAATCCGCAATAAGCCGCCCTGGGTATCCCCGAGTACGAACCGATGAATACCGAGCCCGCCGACCAACAGCCCCATCACGCCTGCGAGCACACGCTGGCTCTGCACCGGTGGAGTTGAACTACTTTGCGGCAGCGGTGGCATAGCACTCATAAGGTTCCTTAGTGGTTGGAGAAATGAAGCAAGGTAGGGAAATATAGGCTGCAAAAAAAGCCACTTAGTCAGTCAGCCGTGCCAACATTTCCTGCGGCAGCTAAATAAGTGGCATATTGATTTACAAACACTTTGGGATAACTTCGTCGCGCCTTTGCAGGAAAGTCGGTGCAAATCCGACGCTGTCCCGCAGCTGTAACCGAGGACGAACGCTCAAGACCACTGACCCTGCCTCGTTGGCAAGGTTGGGAAGGTGAGTTAGTAGGACAATCCGGAAGCCAGAATATCTTTCACAGGCCTGGGATCACTGCCCGACCGTCGCCCCATCTCCGTGCGCATGACACTGGAAGTGGCTGCAATATCTTTTTTAGCTGCGCGTGCGCAACTGCGATTTAGAGCCTCAGGGCAGCAGCGGCACAGCGGCGCGAAGATCGACCACATTGCCGCCCCTGCCACTGCCCCTCGCACGAAATGCAAGCGACGACCGGGCAACGGTTCCAGCATCCAAATGCGCGGTCCAACATGGACCCCGCGTTTTTCCTGCTGCCGGCAGTCGCAAGAACTGACGGCGCCCTTGGAGTGCCCCCGTGAATCTATTGTCTAGGTGTTCTGCGTTTCTGGCACTAGCTGGCAGTCTCTTTGCTCAGTCCGTTCCGGATGGTTACAGCTCAAGCCTTCATTCCCTGCCCAACAGCGCCGGCTACCCTGCCGTGCTAACCAATGCGATTGCGTGGTTTGACGGCACCGATGTGACCCTGCAGGAGACCGGCCTTGCGCCGCGCTCCCTGCTCCACTTCTCCGTCCCACACTTTGGCGCGTTCCTCGTGCCCCTCAGAAACGGCGCGCTGCTGTTTGCTGACAGCAGCTTCGGCGATGTCTACTTGCTGGCCACTTCGGTGGGCGCGCTGCCGATCCTACTCAACAACCTAGTCCTGCCATATGACGCCGCTGAGTTGTCGCCGACCACCGTCGTCATCTCCGCCAAGACGGGCGGCTTTGGCGCCAGCGACAACGATCTCATCTGGCTCGATCTGACTACGGGTGTGACGACTGCGTTGGGCAGCGTGGGGGGCGCCTCCGGTGCACTCGCCATCGATGCCCATGGCGACCTGATCTACGCCACCGCGCCCCAGAGCTTCCCGCCGCCTTCAGGCAGCGTCCAGATCCTGCGCTGGAGCGCGCTGCAAATCACGCTCGCGCAACTCGGCGCGGGATCGTTGTCGCTCGCAAACGCGCAGGTCATGGTCACCGGCCTCGACGCGGTTGGCGATCTCGCCCTCGACACCGACGACGATCTGTTCTTCATCGACTGGCTCAACGGAACGGTCGGCGAAATCAATCAGCTCCACCAGTCTCCATGGACCACCAACTTCATCGACTACACGGTCTCGAACGTCAGCTGCGGCACGCTGCAATTCATCGGCAGCAGCGGCGAGTTTGAGCCGTATTCAACGACTAGTTCTGGCGAACTGCGTTTGCATGAGACGGACTTTCTGCAAGTGAGCCAGTTGCGCAAGATCCAGCCACGCAGTGCAGGGCTCACTGCTGGCAACTTCAGCGTAATCCCGCGCGGCCCCTTCACGCTGCAAGTGCAACAGGCAACGCCAAACGGCATAGCGATCTTTGGACTCGCACTCGCGCAAAACCTCAACGCTTTCACCCTTACGGTTCAAGGCTTCGAGCAAAGCATCCCGTGGGACAACAGTCTCTTCATCGGCATAACTTCGTTTGCTGCCCTCGATGCACTTGGCCACAACCAACTCCAACTCAACAACCCTGGCCTGCCTGCCGGCACACGTCTGATCGCTGCGTGCGCCTTTTCCGACAGTGGCCTGCAGTTACTCGGCGCCACGCAGGTGAGGTCCTTGCTACTGGCACCCTGAGAACAGGTCTGCGGTGCACCGCGAGATGCTTGCAGAAGCGTTACAGGATACGACAGGTCCGCTGGTGGGCAATTCGGGCAGTAAACGTAAACTGCCCGACCGTTTCGCAACCACCATAATGCTCCAACGCACAACAGTTGCCGTAGTCGTCGCCTGCCTGATTGGCGCCCTTGCCCTATTGCTCGGCCCCTCGCTCTTTGGCAGCAGCAACAGCAATAAGCCAATGACTTGGCATCAGGCCGACGAGGTGGAAGTTGCGCAAGCCGACTCCGAGGTCGATCCTGCGACCGGACAAGATGTCAACGAACGCGCATCGCTGCCCGTCAATGCGGCGGGCAACAGCATCGACGAACGCACCGCAATCGTGCTGCGCGGCCGCATCGTCGACCGAAGAAGTGCGCCAGTCCGCGATGCCAAGGTGTGGCTCGACTTCGCGCGCGGCGGTCGCGGCGGACCTAGTCGTCGCGTGCCAGAACCAGTGCAGACCGACGCCGATGGACGTTTTGCATTCGCTGGCCAGACCTTCCGCGATCTGCGCATCTCGCTGCTGGTTTCGCCCAAGCTGCACGCGCCGAAGAGCTTTGAACGCAACATCGGCGAAGTGAAGGCAGAAAATGACCTCGGCGATCTGATCGTCGACGACGGTGGCGAGTTGTTCGGCCGCGTGACCGACCTCGACGGCAATGGCATTGCAACTGCCGAAGTGCGCCTGCAGCCGAACAACAATAACCCGATGCGGATGCAGCGCGACCGCGAGTTGCTCTTGCCAGCGCGCAGCGTGGACAACAGCGGCTTCTACCGATTTGAACACGTTCCCGCTAGCCAATGGCGCGTTGCCGCGAGCGCGCCACGCCACCTCAATGGCGAGTCCGAGGTGATTGCTGCTGAAGAAATCACCCGGGTCGACGTTGCGGACATCCACCTCGGCCCTGGCTACGAGCTTTCCGGCATCGTCAGCGACATTGGCGGCCTACCGGTGGCCGATGCCGATGTCGCCGTGCAAAGCAGGCGCGATGCACAGAACGGTGGCAACAACCAGGGCGGCGGCCGCGGTGAGGGCGGTCAGGGTGGTCAGGGTGGTCAGGGTGGTCAGGGTGGTCAGGGTGGTCAGGGTGGTCAGGGTGGTCAGGGCGGCGGCCGCGGTCAGGGCGGTCCGGGCGGTCAGGGTGGTCCATTTGGTCAGGGTGGAAACAACGGCAACGATCGGAGCACGAAGACCGACAAGGCTGGCCGCTTCGCGCTCGACCATCTGCCAGGCACGCCGCTCGAACTCACCGTCAGCAAGGTCGGCTTCTTGCGCTACCAGCAAAACGACATCGACGCCAAGCTCGGCTCGCAACTGTTCATCACCTTGCAGGACGGGCTCAAGATCAACGGCATCGCCAGCGATGCAAAAACCAGCATCCCAGTGAGCCGCTTCTACGTGCACTCAACGCGCATCCGCGCCTTGCCACTGCCCGGCGAGCCGTCGTTAAACATGGGTGATCTCGTCGAACGATTCCGCGCTGGGACACTCGACGAAGCTGCAATGCAGAGTGCGCGTAGCCAGATGGGTTCGATGCGCACGCAATTCGCCGCCATGCGCGGCAACACAGGCGGTGGCCTTTGGCGTGGCACGGATGCAACGGGGTCCAACCAAAGCAACACCGCTGACAACCAAAAACCTACCCCGCATCCAGACGGGCGGTTCGTCGAGTCGGGCCTAGAAGAAGGCGTCTATTTGGTCATGATCGAAGCACCGGATCATGCGCGCTTCCGCAGCGAAGAAGTCCAAGTCCGCAGCGGCGCACTAGCACCCGAACTCACCGTGTTGCTGCAAAGCGGCGTGAAGGTAAGTGGCGTCATCACCAAGCAAGATGGCAGTGCAATTGCCGAAGCGCGCGTCGAATTGCGCGTCGCCGAGGACAACACTCGTCAGTCCGCAGATGCGTCCGCCAACGGCCGCGGCGGGCGCGGTGGTGGGAGCTCCATGATCCAACAGATGATCGGAATGTTTACCGGCAGCACGATCGAGGCCACCACGGATGCAAGGGGCAGGTTCGAGTTTGCCCACACGCTTCAAGGCCGCTACCGAGTGACGGCAAGCAAGGAGGGTTTTGAGGATGCGCGCACCGAACCGTTCGCGCTCACTGCCGACCTCGACAGCGTGCGCCTCGCACTCGGATCACTAGCGCAAATCGTCGGCAAGATCCGCGGTGCCACGCCGGCACAACTCGCGGAAGCGCGCGTCATGGCAATGCCCGTGAATAACGGCGGTCAGGGTGGTCAGGGTGGTCAGGGTGATAACGGCGGTCAGGGTGGTCAGGGTGGTCAGGGTGGTCAGGGTGGACGAGGCCGCGGTGGCCCAGGCGGCGGCAACCCATTCGGCACTGTGAAGCCCGACGGCACATACCAAATCATCGACCTGCAGCCAGGCGGCTACACGGTCCGCGCATTCGTAGGCAGCGGGATGCGGTCGATGTGGCAGCAGTTCTCCGGCAATGGCAATGGCACCGTGGCGGACGTCACCGTTCGCGCCAGCGAAACTGCTACCCTCGACATCGACCTTACAATCCCAGAGGTTGGCACAGTGCGTGGCTCGGTCACGCACAACGGGATTCCAGCCGCTGGCTTTCAGGTGACCTTGCGGCGCCAAGACAACGGCGACCCTGCGGCGCAGACCAATGGGCGCGGTGGTCGAGGCGGGCGTGGCGGTGGCGGTGGCGGTGGCAACGACTTCACCGCGGCGGTCTCCAGCTCCAGTCACTTCACCATCACCGAGATCCCTGCTGGCAACTACTTGCTAACGATCAGCAGCGGCCGCCGCGCCGGCGTGCTGCATAACGAAGCCGTGGTGGTCATCACTGGCACTACTTCTGATGTCACGGTGAGCCTGATGACCTGCTCGCTCGAAGGCACGGTCACCGTTGATGACGGCAGCAAGGTCGAAGCGCTGCAAGGTGGCATGATGCTGCTGCCTGGCCTTACTGAAGTGCCCGAGAACATCAACCAGCTCGCGCGCGACGGAACGTCATTCAATGCGCGCGTTGCGGTCGGCAAGTTCGCGATCGACATGCTGCCCCCTGGCAACTACCTCGCGGTTTTGCGATTGGCCGGCCGCGAGACTACAAGTGCGCAGACGTTTGCCGCAATCGGCCAGAAGATCACGCTCACGATGCCAGCCGGCAAGACTTCGCCACCTGGCGATGTAACCAACCAAGGCGGTGGCGCACGCGGTGCTGGCGGCGGTCGCGGTGGTCGCGGTGCGAACGGTGCTGCTAGCAATCCCAATGGCGCAACCGCGCCAGCAGCCGGGCCACGCGGCGCTGGCGGCGGGGCACGCGGTGCCGGTGGTGCTGGCGGCGGTGCGCGCGGTGCTGGTGGTGCCGGCGGAGCTGGCGCTGGCGGCGGTGCGCGCGGTGCCGGTGGTGCTGGCGGCGGTGCTGGTGGTGCCGGCGGAGCTGGCGCTGGCGGCGGGGCACGCGGTGCCGGTGGTGCTGGCGGCGGTGCTGGCGGCGGTGCTAATGGCAATACTGGCGGCGGCAACTGATCCCGCTGCACCTATCCGTGGCCTGACTGTCCGCAAGGAGCTAAACTGCTTCGTGGAGGCCACCATTCGTTTTCTACTGCAACTGCTCCTAGCGTGTCTGATCGCTGCGTCCGCGCTGGTCGGCGGCTACGCGCTCGCCATCTCGCTGCGCCAAGAACCGGACCAAGCTACGGCACCTGTGACGATGACGCCGGCACCGATTTTGGCCGAGCCAGCGAGGCTGCTACACCGTCCCACGTTCGCCCCCGCCAGCGCGCGACTGTTCCAGCAAGCCCGCAACAAAAAGCAGCATCTTTCGATCCTGATTCAAGGTTTGCCAGACAACCTCATCGCCAGCACCGGCATTGCGATCCTTGATGCCGAACTCGACCGCACGCTCGAATGGTTGCCGCTTGCTGGCCTCACGCGAAGCAACAACGGGACTCTCGAAGTAACCGCCGAAGTCTTCTCCCAAACATCACTGCACATCGCGTTGGCTACCAATGAAGCGACGGCGCGCAGAGGCTATTTCTGCAGGCTAGCCATCGCGAAGGACCACGCCAAAGATTCGCCAATCGTATTGGCCGCAACAGTGCAGCAGGTCACCGTGCAGCTGGGCAAAGGGGAATCCATCCTTGCACCGGACCTACGCCTGCGCCGCCTCGGGGACAACTTGTGGCGACCTCTGTCGATGGGTGCACGGCCAACGCCCGATGCGAATGGCGCGCTGACCTTGACCCTTGGTGAAGGCGAATACGAACTAGCACCTTGGACTGGTGATTCGTGGCAGCCGCTAAAAATCACGGTGCCTGGGCCGATGCAGCTGGAGACTAGTTTGACAGCGCCTCGAGGCGGCCGCCCCTGATCCGATAGATCTGCGCAGAGATCGGATGTGGCGCCACTCGCGTCATCGCTTTTGCGGCGCGCGCAACTTCGCCGAGATCAATCAAAGACTCGCGCGCCAACCACAGCACATCGCGATCGGGCATGGCAACCAACAGGCCGTCTTCGCGATCGAGCGTCAATACGCGGGCAGCGTCATAACCATCGCCAGTCTGCAACAGCACTGGCGCGCCTTGTGCAGCAGCGATGGACACCGCACCGGCATGGCGACGCAGATTGCACATGGCGAGCTGATGCACATCCTCTTCACTGCGCCGCCACTTTCGCACGTGAGCGCGGCAAACGAACACCATCGCATGCGGATCGTCGATCACGTAGACGATCGCCAAGTCGCCGACCAGCGCTCGGTGCACGAGTGCGGCATCCCCAAAACGTCCCTGCAACTCCACCCATGCAATCGTCTTGATCTGCGGCAGGATCGCAGCAGCCACGCTGCCCCACTCATGGTCGCCAATGCGATCAAGACCGACTTCGCGGATCTCTTCCACCAAGCGATCCACCAGCTTGCTGAAACTGCTCGGGAACGCTTGCGCGCGGTAGCAGAGATCCTGCAATGCGACCGGCGTCTCCTGACCATCAACCAGCAACAAGCACGACAGGTTGTTTGGCAGCGCGCCGACAAACCGGACGCCGGGATGGCGCTGTAGCTCGCGCTCCAATGCGGTGAGGAAGGCGCGCGCCTGTGCCCGACGACCGCTGCGCCGGAATCGATGGTGCAGCACCGCCACCATGACGGCGAGCACGCACCATGGGACTGCAATCCAAATCCACATGCATGCGGTATCGGCAAAGGCCTTCCTGCGCCTCAACAGAACCCCCTTCGGCAAGCAAGCAGCAGTCATGCACTTTTTTACCGCAACGCGAAAATGGGCCGACCGGTGGCAAACCACTGGGCCCAATCGCTGATCGCAAAACCGGCCATGGGAGCTCTGTAGCGCTGCCTGCGCGCACGGAGAACGGCGAGTTACCCTCGACAACTGCCGGTTTGGCCTACCCCATGAACGCAGGTGGTGTATATCGCCCAAAGCGCAGCGCCGCACGCGGGCATCCCACCCAGTGATCCGCTGTGGCCCACATGCCAGCCCCGCGCCATGATCCCCCGCCCAATGTCCGCCCAGCAGATGATCTACCTCGACAACGCAGCAACTACACGGCCGCTGCCGGCAGTCGTCGAGGCGATGGCCCGCGTGCAGTTTGACCTGTTTGGTAATCCGAGCAGCAAGCACTCCTTCGGCCCACCGGCAAAAAAAGTGCTCGACGACGCGCGCGAGTTTTTGCGCGGCACGCTCGGCGCGGCGCAGATCATCTTCACTTCGGGCGGCAGTGAAGCAGACTACCTCGGCGTGATCGGCGCGGCAGTGGCACGCATGCCCGGCCGAGTTCTGATGGCACAAAGTGATCACGCGGCGGTGTTGGAGACCACCACGTTGCTCGCGCGCCACCGACATCACGTCTCACGCCTGCCCGTCACCGAGCACGGCGATCTCAATCCCGAACAGTTCTTCGGCGCGCTCGGGCCTGATGTCCGGGTGGTCTCGCTGCTGCACGGCCACAACGAACTCGGCACGCTTTGCGAACTCGCAGAACTCGCGTCGCTGGTTCGCCGCGCGTCACCGGAGGCCCACATTCACGTCGACCTCGTGCAGACCTACGGCAAGCTGCCATTCGACCTCGACACGATGGATGTCGACTCGGTGGCTGTCTCCGGCCACAAGTTTCACGGGCCGCGCGGCGCAGGATTTTTAGCCCTGTCAAGCAAGGCACGCATCCAGCCGCTACAGCTCGCCGGTGGCCAGGAAGATCGGATGCGCGGCGGTACCGAGAATGTCGCCGGCGCAGTGGGCCTGATGATCGCCGCCGAGGCGGCACTCACCCACCAGGCATCTGGCGCGGCGCACATGCGAGACCTGTGTGGCCGCATGACGGATGCAATCTTCGATGCACTGCCTCAGGCGCGCCGACTCGGCCATCCCGAGCGCCGACTGCCGCACGTGCTGTCACTGTTCTTGCCAGGCATCATCGGCGAGACGTTGCAGATGCGCTGCGATGCACGCGGGCTCGCATTCTCGACTGGCGCCGCGTGCCACGACGCAATCGAAATCGACCCGGCCGAACAGCGCCCGGCACCAAAGCCCGACAACCATGTGCTCGCGGCGATCGGCATGGACAAACGCCAAAGCCGGGAGGTCGTTCGGCTTTCATGCTCGCGCGAAACCACGACGCAAGAGGCCGACCGCGCGGCGCAGATACTCATCAACGAAGCTTTGACGCTGATGTCGCAAGCGCCGCGCGGAGTTGGCCACGCATGACCGATCTGACCGCCAGCACGCCTGCGATGGCGCAATACCTAGCGGCAAAGCAGCAGCACCAAGATGCGCTGCTGTGCTTCCGCATGGGCGACTTCTACGAACTGTTCTTCGAGGACGCGAAGATCGCTAGCAAGGCGCTTGGGATTGCACTCACGAGCCGCAGCAAGGGGGAGAACGCGATCCCGATGGCGGGCGTGCCGTATCGCGCACTCGACGGCTACCTGCAAAAACTCGTGCGGTCTGGCCACCGCGTCGCGATCTGCGAACAGATGCAAGATCCCAAGGAGGCCAAGGGCGTGATCGAGCGGCAGGTCGTCCGCGTCGTCACGCCTGGCACCCTGACCGAGGACAACCTGCTCGACGAGCGGCGGCCCAACCACCTTGTTGCCGCCGCCGTGCAGCGCGGCCGCGCGGGCATCGCATGGATCGAACTTTCGACCGGCTCATTCCGCGTGCATGAGTGCGATGCGATGCGCCTTAGCGATGAACTCGAGCGCATCGAGGCCGCCGAGTTGCTGCTCGCCGAGGATTTGCGCGGCAACGACCGCCCCTTTCTCCAAGGCCTCGCCGTGCCGCTCACGTTTCGCGCCGGCTATGAGTTTGGCGTGGACTCAGCGACCCGCACGCTCACCACATTCTTTCGCATCGGCACGCTTGCCGGCTTTGGCCTCGACGACATGCCACTAGCTATCGGCGCTGCCGGGGCATTGATCGGCTACTTGCAAGAAACGCAACTGACCGCGTTGCCGCATATCCGCACCATCGAGGTCTGGCAGGAAGGCCGCCACATGCGGCTCGACCGTGCCACGCGCCAGAGTCTCGAACTGGTCGAAACGATGCGCGCCGGCAACGACGGCAAGCCATTGCTGCAGGTCATCGACCGCACCAAAACACCGATGGGCGGCCGAATGCTGCGCGGCTGGCTGTTGGCGCCGCTCACCGAAGTAGCGACCATTCATAGGCGCCAAGCTGCGGTGGCTGAGTTGTTCGACGACCGGGTGCTGCGCCAATCGCTGACCGAGGGCCTTGCGAGCGTGCTAGACCTTGAGCGCCTGACTGCGCGCGCTGCGTTTGGCCGCGCACACGGACGCGATCTGCTGGCACTGAGCCAGAGCCTTTTGCCGCTACCCGAAATCCAACTGCGCTTGCGCGAATGCCGCTCGACGACGTTGCGCGAAGTCGGCCTAAAGCTCGACCCACTGCCAGACATAGCGGCCATGATCGCGAATTGCCTCGTCGATGAGCCACCGCTCGGGCTCAAGGATGGCGGGCTGATCCGCGCAGGGTTCCATGCAGAGCTTGACGAGTTGCGCCTACTCGCGCGCGACAGCACCGAGTGGCTTTCGCGCTACCAACAGCAACTGTGCGAGCGCACCGGCATCCACAGTCTGAAGATCGGGTTCAACCGCGTTTTCGGCTACTACATCGAGGTCACGCACACGCACAAGGAAGTGGCTCTGCCACCTGAGTTCGTCCGCAAGCAAACAACGAAGAACGCGGAGCGTTACATCACCGACGAGCTGCGCACTTTTGAGACGAAGATCCTGCGGGCCGAAGAAAACAGCAAGGCACTCGAATACGATCTGTTTTGCGCGCTGCGCAAAGAGATCACCGCGCATACAGCACGCTTGCAGAGCACGGCACAGTTGGTCGCCGAACTCGACTGCTACGGCGGGCTGGCGCAGGTTGCAGGCGAACGCAACTACTGCCGGCCCGAGGTAGATGACTCCCTTACGTTGCGCATCGAAGACGGCAGGCATCCGGTGATCGAGGCCACGCATGCCGTTGGCACGTTCGTGCCAAACGACACCGACCTCGAACCTATGCGCCGCCGACTGTCGTTGATAACCGGCCCCAACATGGCAGGCAAGTCCACCTACATCCGCCAGAACGCGCTGATCGTGCTGCTCGCGCAAATCGGTAGCTACGTGCCGGCGAAGGCCGCACGCATCGGGCTCGTCGATCGCATCTTCACGCGGGTCGGGTCGAGCGACGACATAAGCCGCGGTGCGTCTACCTTCATGGTCGAGATGACAGAGACCGCCAACATCCTCAACAACGCCACCGCTAGCAGCCTGGTTATCCTCGACGAAGTTGGCCGCGGCACTAGCACCTATGACGGCTTGTCGCTCGCGTGGGCAATCGCCGAAGACCTGCACGACCGCATCTGCTGCCGCGCGCTGTTTGCCACGCACTACCATCAACTCGTCGACCTCGCCGGTGACGATCGCGGCGTGGTCAATCAGCGCGTTGCGGTGCGCGAGTGGGGCGACGAGATCGTATTCTTGCACCGCATAGAAGGCGGCGGTACCGATCGCAGCTACGGACTACACGTGGCAAGGCTTGCCGGCATCCCAAAGCCAGTGCTTGAGCGCGCAAAGGCGGTCTTGCACGAACTGGGCGACGAGGGCAGTGAGGTGCGCGCCAAACTATTGGCGACCAAGCAAGTGAAACCCAGAGGGCCGCAGCAAAAGAACCTATTTGCACCGCCTGTAGATCCCATCGTCATGGCGCTGCGCCAACTCGACGTTGACGGCCTCACGCCACGCCAGGCGCTCGATCTGCTGGCGAAACTGAAAGCACAAGCGAGCAGCTGACCTTATCTGAAAAGATTGCGTCACTCACTGCGTCGCTCTCACTCACTGCGTCGCTCTCACTCACTGCGTCGCTCACACTCACTGCGTCGCTCTCACTCACTGCGTCGCTCACTGCGCCACTTACTGCGCCCCTTGCTCCAAAAGCAGCGCGCTAAAAAACCTATCGCGTAGCAATGGACCTTGCTTGCTGGGCCAAAGGCATTCGCGTCGCTCACTGCGTCGCTCACTGCGTCGCTCACTGCGTCGCTAAAAAAGCTCGCCCACAACCGCGGTTCGCGAGGCGCGCCAGCCACCGCAGGTGGAATGAATGCAAGGTGATGTTGCAGATCGATTCCGACGGTTTTGGTTCCGACCAAAGTCGGCCGCGCGAGTTCTGCACTGCCAAGTTGCAGGTGATGCAAAGCAGCAATGGCCGCGAGCAACGGACGGCGCCTACCGCGCTACTGCGCCAAGTTCGCGTCGTCCGGCCAGCACCTCAAGGCATCCGTCCGCCACTCGCAACGCGGCGAAACAACGATGCATAGCCCGCCGCCACGTCGTCCCAGCAATACTCCGACAGCGCGCGGGCCTTGGCCGCAGCGCCAACTTCTAGCAGCGCGGCGTCGTCCCCGTCGATCGCGCGCAACATTGCTGCAGCGACTCCAGGTTGCTTGCCGAAAAAGCGGCCACCCGCGCCGATCACTTCGCGATTGAAGTCGCAATCCAGGGCGAGACACGGAGCGCCATGCGCCATTGCGCGCAACAACCCTGGGTTCGTGCCACCAACTTCGTGACCGTGAAGATATGCACGGCAACCGCGGTAGAGGCCGTTCAAAACCTCGGCCTCATAGACCCCGCCGACGAAGCGCACGCGCTCGTTGCCCATCGCAAAAAGCCGCTTGTGGTAGTCCATCGCATAACGCGCACCGCCGACGACAATCAACGGACGCGCCAGGCCCGACTGCACATAATCGCGCACGAGCAAGTCGGTGTTGTTCTCAGGTTCGAGACGCGCGACCGCGAGGTAGTAGTCGCGCGGCCGCAGCGCAAAGCGCGTGAGCCCTTCGTCCGACACACCGCCGCCGCTCTCCGCGCCGTATGCGAGAAACGTGCTATCGCGCTGCCAAGTATCGAGGTAGTAGCGCTGCATCGCCTTCGCGTCGGTCACGAGCGCAGTCGCCGAACGCGCACAAAAACCCTCGACCCAGCGGTAGTAGCGTAGCTCAAAACCACTCCACTTCGAACGCATCCAACCGAGTCCGTCGGTGTGAAACACCGTAGGAATCCCGCGCCAGCGCAGCGGCCATGCGAAAGGCGCGTTCGCCGGATCGACCACCAGCGCAACGTCACAGCGGCGCGGCAACAAGTGCAGCACGGAGCGACACGTGTGGTAGATGCTCTCGACTCCTTTGCCGCGGATCGTGCGCAGGTGCACGAGGCGCACGCCGCGATCATTACGTGGCCATTCTTGGTAGTAGTTGCGGCGGCAATAGACGGTGACGTCCATGCCGTGCTGCGCAACGAGGCGAACGGATAACTCCTCGATGAGGGTATCGAAGCCGCTGTAGTTTGCTGGGATGCCGCGACCGCCAATGATGGCGATCCGCAGTTGCCGCTCACTCACTAGAACGCGCCTTGCAGGTCGTAAAACGCTGTGAAGTTTACCGCGCGCGGAACGATCGCGTTGATGTGCGAGTTTACGAACAGGCCTAGGTCAGCAACCGATGTGCGCGGCACAAAGACGATGTCGAACAGACCAAGTTCGATGTCGTTGGCCAACATGTCGGCGCCATGGAGTGCCAAGCGGTGTACCGACCGCTTGCCCGAACCTTCAGCACGCACCACGATCACGCTGTCATCCGCACCGCTAGGCGCGATGCCGCCAGCGGCCATCAAAGCCTGGAACGCGGTCATGCCGGGCACTAACGGCACCGCGCCGCCGCGCACGACTTCGCCGCCGATGAACACCTGCGCCTTTGCGACCGTCGCCACGATCACGGTCAGTTCGGGTTCGCGCAGCGTCTTAGCCACGCTCTGCGTCAGCATCTCATCCACTTCGGGCACCGTGTGGCCGGCCGCGTGAATCTCCTCGGCGAGCGGAATGGAGATCACGCCGTCGGGTCGCACAACAACGTCGATGTGGCGCAACGGGTGGTGCGCAAACTCGATCGACAGCCCGTCGCCGGACTGAATGCGATACGGCCGCGGTTCGATCGGCGCCTTTGTCTCGACCATGTGCGACTCACCCGCCTCGAGCGAGGCAAAGCTACTGCATGGTCCACAAACTACGATCGACAGGAGCCACAAATTGCGCCCAAGGAGCATGGGTAGCGTTCGGTTGGGCGGGTTGAGGTTAGCTGGCGCCGCGGCCAGAGATCACAGCAGGCACCGTGCGCGCCAGAATGCGCAGATCGAGGCCAAGAGACCAGCGATCGATGTATTCTAAATCAAGCCGCATCCAATGATCGAAGTCGATTTGATTACGGCCGCTGACCTGTCAAAGACACGTGAGGCCAGGTCGCATCGACAAGCGCCGCCTGCTGCTATGCGCAAGGCCCAAATCCTCGTGCGGAGAAGCGGATGGCTTTCCGCACAATAAGATATTCCTCTTCTTTTTTTCGCCACTTTATGGCCCATATGAGTTGTCACTGATTTTTTCCCTATCAACAAGAGTTCCCCAATGTCACTAGTGAATCGTATTTTAGCCGAAAGTCTTACTACCGCAGTATGCCTACCCAGTTTACTGTGTGCTAGCCTGGCTCTCCTCACCACCGCAAATGGGACGGCGCAGATCCCCGCCCGTCCCCAGCTGCTGCAGCGCTGCGGACCTCGGGACCCGATCACGCACTACCCGCTGTGGTATGAGGATACGAATGGCCTCCGACTTAATATCTGCAGAGACCCCAATAGCTGCTTTTTCGCTCCGCCGAACCCTGCCCTGCCAGTTTCTTATCCTGATAACTGGCCAGATGAGTCCTTTTACTATGGTATGAATTGCGTGATGATTGGCGCCAACAATTGCAAGGCTACATTTGTAACAGCCTTAGAAGCCGCCTATGATGGTGGCGGCCCACTTCAACAATTCGCAGAAATCGTATTCTCACGCGTCCGCATTGTTGTAACGCCAGGGACTATAGGACTCCGCGCCGATAACCTTTATCAATTCGATCACCCGTATGGCACTGAGCAATTGACCTCTTCTGTGAATGTCGATGCGGCCGGCAACCCGACAGGATTCGGCGACTTTAGGCGTCCAGGCTTCACTCGCGACATCATGGGCGCCGTGGCAGATTTCAACCCCGCCATGTCAGGGGATGTCGGACCATTCTGGGTTCCGACCCCGTTCAACGGCGGGCCAAACGGGTCCTTCCTAAACGCAGCCTTAGCTCTGACTACCATCAAGTCTAGCGGTGCCAAACCGATTGTTAATGGGCACCCTTATTTCCGCATCACGGACCTTGGACCAATCGAAACAGACGCAGCTGGCGTGGCGGTATCATCGCTGCAACAAGAGTTTACCACCGCACTCGGCTACACTCAGGGCAGAGATGCGCAAGGCCACCCATATGTGCAGTATAACCTCTTCACGATCCAGGGCCAAATCCCAACAGTTATCGGCGTCTCCCTCAATAGCGCTGATTACTCACTTGGCGCCGGCAACAACGCCGTCAATATCTGGGCTAATAGCGCCGCGTCTCAGTCCCTTAGCGCCGACCTAGGCACCGCAGGCATCATCCCGCTCGTTGAAGATCTAACACATCGGGGAAGCTACTACGGCCGTTACGACATTCCGGGCATCAGTCCATCAGCCGCCCCAAAGACCTGCATATTGCGAAACAATACGGACGTCCCCCCCTCGAACACGGGGGCGGTTGGCCTTCCAATCACCGACCTAGTCACCATCCAAACTGCAATCTTCACGGGTGGGCAGTTTATAGTCAAAGCGAGCAGCTCGGACAAAGTCAACAACACCGTGAGCCTCGTTTCATCGGTTGGCCAAGGCGATCAATCGATAGGAACCCTGACTGCCGCTGGTAGTGCGATCTTCGCACAACGCACCCTATCGGCCCCGCCAATGGAAGTGTTTGTACGTTCCAACATGGGCGGATCCGCGAAAGTGGGTGTAAGCATCGGCGACGTTTTAGTAGTCGATCCAGTCGTGGCCAACGCTGGTTTGGACCAGACGGTCAATGACCTGACAAACGGGATTCCGACGGTCGTGCAGCTGAGCGGTGGTCTATCGAGTGGCGGAGGCACTTTAACATTCGCTTGGACTCAAACCGCCGGGCCAACAGCGACCCTGTCATCAGCTAGCATTTCAAACCCGACATTCTCTGTTCCACCAGTCACGCTCGCCACGACGATCCTAACGTTCAGCCTGGTAGCTAGGGACGTAATTAACAACCTGGTTAACTCTGACACGGTGAGTATCACCGTCAACAAAACGACCGTTGTTGATCCGACCGACACGATCAGGATCATTACTGCCAGAGAAACGAATACGGGCAGGTGGTCCGCTAACGGAACTGCCTCGAAACTGAACAACCAGACAGTAACTATCTATCTTGATAATCCCGCGCTCTCCCTGAGCCCAAGAGTGATCGGGACTGCCATCGTTAATGCGACTGGTGCCTGGTCTTACGCTAATAACAACAACAACAACGCTCTCGAGGTTGCGAGAAATGCCATCGTGACTATCTACGCAAAATCGAGCAATGCTTTAAGCACGACAGCTACTTTTCAAGTCACCGGCGGGTGATCTTAATGATCCGCCGCCAACCAGTCCTGTCCTGCCAGATGATTAAGATGGGCCAGGCACTAGTGGCGGCGGCCGTTTGCCTCGCGACCATCCTCACATGGGTGGTCGCTTCTAACCCGACATATTTGCCGCCACAAAAATGGTTGGGGCGGCCGGAGTCTGCAGTGCCCAGTGACGGCGCTGCTGCCTTGGTGGCTGCCGCCAATGAGCCCAGCGATACGGACCTGCGGGAAGGGCACAGAATCGTGCTGGAAGACTCCGCGCAACACCCGCAAATTGAGGCCATTTCGATGCTCGCCCTAAACGAGCAATTAGGACTTGCTGGGTCCCACCACGGGCAGCTACGCGACAGCGGCACCATTCATGACTGGGGCGAGGCGCCAGCTGATACCGACCTCGAATATACGTTCGTGCTGCACAACGATGGCGATGCGCCACTGAAAATCATCCAAGCGCGACCCGCTTCCAGCTGCAGCGCAGTCATTCTCGATCGCGATATTCCTCCGCGTGGGGAGGGCAAGATCAAGGTGCAGGTGAACGGAAACGCAATGCGGGTTGGCCGCGTTGTTAGAATGATTGATGTCATCACCAACGGCCACCTGGCGGATACTTCGCTGATACTGACCGGCAACGTGGTGGCAACAACGGATCGGCGCTAATCCGTGTTGGCCGCTTTTGCGGCTGGTTCTGAAGGGGCTCCGCAGAGCAGCACTTCCGAACACCTCGGCCATTGACAGCAAGGACGACACTAGACCGATCGGTCAGATTCCCCTCGGCCGGCACATTGCTCCGTAGCCGCGGGCAGCGCTCCACTTTGCCCCAACCATCGCCGCCAAACCTGGCTGCTCTCGGTAATAGCCCCGCTGGGTTTCATCTAACTGGCGTTGATCAGCCGCGCCTTGGGCCGAGCACGATCACGACCGCTGCCGCGCTGATCAGCACAATCGCAATAAGGATCACGATCCAACCTGGAACACGACGCGCATTACTCATAGCTAAGGGCTCACGTGCGAATGCTGCCAAACATCACGATGCCGAGCGACCCGAACAGGATCGTCGGCGACCATGCTGCCACCACGGGGCGTAGATACCCAGCCTGCCCCAGATTTTGACAAATGAGGTCAAAGACTAGATACGCGACGCACACGGCGATCGCGCCGAGAATGCGATCAACGCGAGTGCCGCGTTCGAAGTGAATCGCAAACGGCAACGCCAGCAGCAAGAGGATCAAATTGGCAAACGGGTAGGTGATGTGGCGGTGCAGCACCATTGCCACGTCCGTGCGGTTTGGCCGCGCGCGCCGCGTCTCCACGAGTTCGCCATAAGACAACAGTTCGCAGTCGACACTGTCCTGGCCGCGCTGCCGGACCATCTCCGGCGTCCACTCTGGCACACCGAGGATCTCGACCGGCTTGTCCGCCAGGTCCCTCGTCTCAAGCAGGCCATGCTGAAGGCGCCAATCGAGCAGATTGTCATCCCAAGTCGCACGTTCGGCGCGGATCAACCTGGCATCGCCCGGCAAAACTCCCTCTCGGAGCAAGTGGATGCCATCCATTTGCCGTAGCTCAGGGTCGTATCGGTGAACGCGCAATGCGGTAAAGCCACTTTCGCGGCGCGCCTCGAGAACGACGTTCTTAATGCTCCGATCGCCGCTGGCCAGCAGACTTTGCACCTCGGTGATCTGGCTAGCCACATACGGCACAACCCACTGAAAACAAGCTACCATCGCAAAGCCAGTGACCACGCCAGCGAGCAGGGCCGGGCGCAACACTCGCGACATGCTGCGTCCCATGAACAGCATCGGCTGCACCTCGTTTTGAGTCATGAGCCGGGAAACCGCCAACATGCAGCCAATCACGATCGCAAAGGGCGCAAGCGCAACGAAGCTGAACGGCATCATCCGCGCATAGTAGTTCGCAAGAAAGCCAAGCAGTTCGAGCGTGCTCTGCCCTTTTCGCTCGGACCGTTCGATGTATTCGCCGAGGTTATTGAGCAGATCGAGCAGCACCGATAGCAGCAAGAAGAACGTCATCGCAGCGGCGCACGAGCCGAACACAGCACGAGTGACATAACGATCCAAAGTCATCTTCATCGCCGCAGCTCCCGCCAACAAAACGGCAGCCCCATCACGACCAGCAGCGCAGCGGGCAACCAGCCAAACAAGGCGCAATCCGTCACCCGCACAAACCGCGCGCCAAAGATGTCGCCGGCATAGAAAACCAACAGCGGCACCATCGAGAACATCAAGGCCATGGCGCGACCGCGATCCCGCGTGAAGAGCGCGATGCAGAAGCCGATCGGCGCAAACAGGAGTGGTAGCAAAGAGAAGCAAGTGCGCCGATAGATGGTGTAGATCGCGCTGACTGGTGCCTGGTGCACACCGCGCGTGACTTCCGCCAGCAACTGACTGCTGACCATATCGTCATCACGCTCGTCACGACGGCTCTGCTCCGAGAAGGCACGCGCCGGAAAACTCGGGGTGATCTGATCGATCTCCAACGATCCCATGGGGTCGCGGATGTGATGCAAAATGATGCGCAACGCCGCGCTCTCTTTATCGGGCATCGGGATCACGACACGTTCAACGTGAAAAATCGGCGACACGATGCGCTGATCGAGCATGCGACCGTTGGGCCAGTAGACCCAGGCGTCTGAGAGCACGATGTCCTCACCTGTCCCTGCTTTTCCGGTGCGCGTGGCAAACGTCATCAGGACATCGGTGCCGGGGATCGGGATTCGGTCGCCGCCAGATCCAAGTCCCATGTTTACGACCACGTTGCGCACCGCCTCGGCGATCACTCGGTATTTGCGAAAGTGGACTTCGGGCAGCACGTAGTGCATCGCCACCGAACCGAGAATCGCCAGCATTAAACCGAGCAGCACCGCAGCGCTCATCGGCAGCACCGGACTGATTCCGGAACTGCGCATCGCGACAATCTCACGATCCTGGTTGGCGCGAGCAAAGGTCATCACGGTGGCTAGCAGGAACGAGATCGGCAGCAGATGCGGAAATGCATCGAGTGCCCAGAACAACGTGATGACTGCAGCGTCGAGGAGGCCACCACCCGCCGAGCGCTGAATACCGCGCCCAACAAGCGCCACGACGACGATTGCAAACAGCACGATGAACGTGATGCCCGCGTTGATCGCCAGCTCCCTGAGGTAGTATCGGTGTAACCGCCACATCGCGGCACCATGGTTCCCCAGCACTCCACCTCTGGCAACGGTCCGTTGCCGCAATCCAAAACCTTCGTTCTCGGCGCCTGTCGCGGCACCGTTGCCGGACCGTTAGCCGAATCCCTGCCACCAGCCCTCGCGCGGCTGCCGCACGCAGCAGGATTCGCAGTGGTAAAGCAGAGCACGGTGCGCACAGTCCTGAGCGGCAACGCCGGCGGCACCGATGTGCACATCAAACTATTTCGCAGCGGCTCGCTGTCGGACCGGGCCCGTGATGCGATGCGCGGCGACCGCGGCCTGCGCGAGTCAAAGCATCTGCTCGCCGCCGCCGCGTTGGGGTTGGCGGTGGTTACGCCAGTGGCCTACGGCACCTGCGAAGACGACGCCGCCGGCAAGCAGAGTTTCCTAGTCACGCGCAGCGTGCCAAACAGCACGCGCTGCTCGTTTGCACTGCCCAAGGTTGTGCTGCAGCGAGTCGGGAAAATGCTGCGGCACGCGCACGACCGCGGCTTCCTGCCCGGCGACCTGCATCCAGGCAACATCGTCATCGACGCGTTAGGCATGCCATGGTTGCTCGATCTCACTTCGGTGCGGCATGCCGGTGAAGCCACCCTGCACCGGCGCGCAGAAGGCCTCGCTTTTTTCTGCCAAGAACTCGATGGCGGGCCGCTTGACCCGATCGCGGCCGAATTACTCACGGCCTATCTGGCAGCCGGCAACCCCCTCTCGGCAGCATTCAGCAAGGAGCTTTCACAAGCAGCATGCTCGCTTCGTTTGCACATGCTGACTTCGTTCGGGCGCCGCAGTTCGCGTGACTGCCGCCACACCTTGATGGGCGTGCGCCGCCGCGGCGTGCCACGCTGGCATTGGCACAAGATTGGTGACGAAGAGCGCAACGAACAAATGCGGCGCGCCTGCGAGGCATTCGCCACTGCAGCGCCGCCGCCAGACAAGACAGGCCGTCGTGGCGCGGTCTGGTTGCTAGCCAACCTGGTCGTGAAGCAGCGCGAGCAGGGTGCTGCGCGCAAACTTTTCACCGCGATGTATTGGCTGCACTTCGCCAACATTCCGCAGGCAGCGCCAGTGGCTCTGCGCACCTTCGACGGCATGGGGCACCTGTTTGCCGCACGCATCGCAAAATCAAACCTTCGCGTCGAGTTGCAAGACCACTCGCTGCATGGCAGCGCACTGCTTGCTGCGGCGCATTCGCTCGGCACAGCCGTTGGCCGCTTGCACGCGCATGGCCTGCGCAACCGCGACCTGAAGTTTGACAACCTCGTGCGCGATCCGGTGACCGGCGCAATTTGCATGGTCGACCTCGATGGCGTGCAATTGAAACGACCCTCGGATCAGCGCGGTCAAGGCCGGGATCTCGGCCGCCTGCTCGCTGCGTTTCGCGGCGCAGGCTCGCCGGGCGGCATTGCCAGCGTCATGTCCTTCGCTCGCGCCTACCAGCGCGCCCGAAAGCGGCTGCTGCAGCCAGCGACCCTGCACCGGCTGTGGCAAACTGCAGGCAAGCGGGCGCACGAGTGGCACAGCGCGCACCGCTGAACTTTTCACCTCACTGCAAATCGGTCAGCCTGCAAATTGCTGCGCGGCGAGACGGTCCTTGAGCAACTCGTTGCCACCGTCGAGCACTTCGATGGTCTTTGCATCGCGGTAGTGACGCTCAACGTGGTATTCGACGGTGTAGCCGTAGCCACCGTGGATTTGAATCGCTTCGTCGGCGGCGTGCACCGCGGCCTCGGTCGCTGCAATCCGAGCCGCCATCGCCACCGGTACGGCGTCCCCCTGCGCGTCATGGATACGCGCCGCGTGATAGGCCAGGTGACGCGCGGCATCTAAGCCACGCTGGCTCTCGACGAGTTTGCGTGCGACCGCCTGCTGCGCTAGCAGTGGCTTCCCAAAGGCGAAGCGCTCGCTCGAATGCTTGCGCGCAAGTTGCAGGCTCGCACGACCCATGCCAACACAAGTCGCTGCGCCAGCAATCCAACCCGCAACATCGGCAGACTCGATGGCGACCATCGCATCCACGCCGCTCGCCATCAGCGCACCTTGTGCGCCACTTAGCACCACGCGCGCAGGCGCTGTGCTTGCGAGGCCAAGACTTTGACACACAGTGCGGGTGGTCTTGCCAGCATCCACCACGTAAAGGCCCGCACCATCGCCGCGCGCCGCAATCACAAACAAGTCCGCTTCACCTGCACCCGGCACCAACTCGCAAAAACCACTGAGGCTGCTACCCACTGCCACGATGCCAAACTCAGGCCCCAGATAGACCGCGCGTTTGCCACCAGTGAGCACATCCTCGAGCGGGCCAGACCCAGCGCGTGCCAGCGCAATGCCACATTGCACCTGTGCGGTAAGGAGTCGCGCAAGCGAGCCGCTCTGCCCGCCAATCTCCTCACAGCCCGCGACCAGCGGCACGAGGCCCATGCCAGCACCAAAAGAAACTTCCGGCACCGACATGCCAAACAGGCCAAGCTCGGCAAGCCCTTGCAGGCCCTCTTGCGCAAACTGGCGATGCTCGTCAAGCGCCAACACATTGGGCGCGACCACGCCTTGCACGAGTTTCTTGATCGTCTCGAGAATCGCGGCCTGATCGTCAGTGAGTTCCAGGTTGTGCATTGGAAGCTTGGTTGTTGATCGGTAGGCAGCGCTCAGCGCGCGCCTTCCCAGTAATACAAAAAGCGCGGGCCCGTGCTCGCCGAGAACAGCCTGGCTGCAGCCTCTGCAAACGTCGGCACAACAGGTGCGTGGACGCCAAACAGCAGATCGCGCAGCGACGGCTGACGATGGCGTTCGATAAACTGCACGCTGCCGAGTTCCTTGCGGAACAGGGCTTCGGCCGTGGTTGCATCGCCGATCTCATCGATCAGCCCGTTCGTCAATGCCTGCTTTGCGGTGTAGACGCCGCCGGTGGCGAGCGCCAGCACCTGTGCGCGATCCAGATTTGGGCGCCCATCGTCGACGATGCTCACGAACTGGTCGTAGAAATCATCCACGATGCTGGTGAGCATCACTTTTTCCGCCTCCGTCATGGCACGCGTTTGCGACAGCATGTCCTTCAGCGGCGTGCGGTCCGACTTGATGGCGATCTGTTCGATGCCAAACTTCTTGGCAGCTTCAGCAAAGTTCCAACTACTCATGATCACGCCGATGCTGCCTGTGATCGTCGTGCGGCGCGCCATGATGCGCTCCGCTGCAGCGGCGACGTAATAGCCACCCGACGCGGCGATGTCGCCAAACAGTGCGATCACCTTCACGTCCGCTCGCTCCGCGCGAAACTTCATCAGCATCTGATAAATCGCATCCGAGTCGGTCACCCCACCGCCGGGCGAGTCGATTTCCAGCAGGATGCCACGCACCTTTTCGTCATTCTTGGCAAACTTCAGCGCGAGCCGCACCTGACTGACCATGCCGCCGCCGGCACCGAGCACCGAGTTGCCCTCCTCGGCGATCACTCCGCGAATCGGAATCCGCAGCACCTTGCACTCCGCGTCAGCTTCACCACTGGTGCGCGTGACCACGTAGCCAGCACCACCCTCATCCGATGCGTCGCCGCCAAGCCCAACGCTTGCCATGCTGCTTACGCTGATAACGAGCAGCAGCAGATTGAGAGCGGCAGAGACGAGCAGCAGGATGCCGAGGAAGATCGCAACGAAGAACGAGGCACTTCTGCGCTTGCTTGATCGTGACTGGGTTGGGTTATGCCACTGTGGTTCTTGTGGCGAAACTCCGGGAGGCGGAATGTTGGGTGTCATGTGGCTGATGGAATCAAGGGGTCAATAGGCTGCGTGCGATCACAAGTCGTTGGATATCGGTGGCACCCTCGTAAATCTCAGTGATGCGAGCATCACGTAGATGCCGTTCTGCGGCCGAGGTGCCACTGGCGCCGGACTGACCGAGAATCGACACCGCCGCGCGTGCCGCACGATTGCTGAGCCGCGAAGCGCATAGCTTTGCCATCGCAGCTTCCACGGTGCAACGAATGCCACGATCACGCAGGGTCGCAGCACGCCAGGTCAACATGCGGTAGGCATCGAGTTCGGACGCAAGGTCGGCAAGCAGCCACTGGTCAGGCTGACTGGGTATCGAACGGCCCTTGGCATCCACCTGTTGAGCGAGGTGCGTCTTGATCAAGTCGACGCACGCCCGGGCGATCCCGAGTGCCTGTGCCGCAATGCCGAGGCGACCGCCATCGAGCGTGTCGAGCGCGATCAAAAACCCAGTGCCTTCGTCGCCGATCCGATTCGCCACCGGCACCTTGGCGCCCGCCAAAACGATCTCGGTTGTCGGCGATGAGCGCAGGCCGAGCTTGCGCTCTTTCTTACCGACGCTGACGCCCGGCCCCATCTCAACGATGAACGCCGAGATGCCCTTTACACGGTCCGCGCTGGTCCTCGCGAACACCACGAAGAGCTTTGCTTCACTGCCCGTCGTGATCCACAGCTTGGCGCCGTTCAACACATAGTGATCCCCTGAAAGCTGCGCCTCACAACGCAACGCCGCGGCATCGCTGCCAGAAAACGCTTCGCTGAGGCAGTATGCGCCGAGCCACTCGCCGGTGACCAGCTTGGGGAAGTAGCGGCGCTTCTGCTCGTCGCTGCACCACTTGCCGAGCAGCGAGTTTACCAGCGAGTTGTGCACGCTGATGGTGACGCCGGTCGATGGACAGACGGCGTTGATCTCTTCGAGCATCACGCAGCTCGCGAGATTGCCCATCTGCGAACCGCCATATTCGCTCGACACCGTCGTGCGAAGCAGTCCGAGCTTGGCCGCTGCTGCGACCGCGGCTGCTGGGAACTGCACTTCGGCATCCCACTCGGCGGCCTTGCCGAGGTTGGTTTTCGCGTAGTCGCGCACCATGTCACGAAACTTGCTGAGCTCCGGCGACAGTTCAAAGTCAACGTATTGCGGTGCAGCCTCAAACTTGGCGGTCATAAAAGGATCTCACTTGCCTTGTGGATAGTCGTAAAAGCCCTTGCCTGACTTGCGGCCAACATGGCCAGCATTGACGAGCCGCCGCATCAGCGGGCACGCACGATATTTGTCGTCGCCTAGCCCCTCGTGGAGCACTCCGAGGATCGCCACACACGTATCCAGACCGATGAAGTCGGCGAGCGTGAGCGGTCCCATCGGATGATTCATTCCCAGCTTCATGATCTCGTCAATCGCCTCTCGCGTGGCAACCCCTTCCATCAATGCAAATGCCGCTTCGTTGATCATCGGCATCAGGATGCGATTGGCAACGAAGCCCGGGAAGTCGTTGGCGAGCACGGGGATTTTGCCGAGCGATTTTGACCAACCAACCACCGCCGCCGCGGTCGCATCGCTCGTGTCATTGCCGCGAATTACTTCGACCAGCTTCATCAACGGCACCGGGTTCATGAAGTGCATCCCGATCACGCGGTCAGCGCGCTTGGTCTTTGCCGCAAGCACGGTGATCGAGATCGACGAAGTGTTGCTGGCGAGGATCGCCGCTGCTGGCAGCGCCGCGTCCGCGTCCTGAAATACCTTGGTCTTGATCTCCATCCGCTCGGTCACGGCTTCGACGCAGAGTTCCACCCCGCCGAGGCAGCTCATGTCGGTCGTCGCATGCAAGCGCGCTTTCGCGGCGGCGGCGATGTCTGCTGCGAGGGTTCCCTTCTCGACAAACCTGCCGAGGCTCTTGTGGACGCTGGCGAGCCCCTTGTCGAGAAACTCCTGCTGCACGTCGACCATGAAGGTCAAAACGCCGCAGGTGGCGAAAGTTTGGGCGATGCCATTGCCCATCTGGCCTGCACCGATCACGGCGATGGCCTTAGGAAGATTCGAGATGGTTGTCATCAGAGTATTTTGGTTGGCGTCAAATGAGCTCGACGCCCATGACCACGGCGTTGCCGCCACCAAGGCAAAGACCGGCGATGCCGCGCGACTTGCCATGTGCCTGCAACGCATGTAGCAACGTGGTCAGGACGCGCGCACCAGAACAACCGATCGGATGGCCCAGCGCCACTGCGCCACCGTGCACATTGAAGCGGTCGGGCGAGATCTCAAGCTGCCGCTGCAGCGCGATCATCTGCACCGAAAATGCTTCGTTCATCTCAACGAGATCAAAATCCTGCGGGCTGCACTTCAGCATCGCGCACAGCTTTTTGGTTGCGACCTCAGGCGCCATCATCACCCACTCCGGAGCGAGGCCGCCAGCTGCATAACCGAGGATGCGCGCGATCGGTTTTAGGCCATGCGCCTTGGCATAGTCCTCATCACACACGACCAGGGCACTTGCACCATCGTTGATCGAACTCGCATTGCCAGCCGTCACCGTGCCGCCTTCAGGCTGAAACGCGGGACGCAACTTGGCAAGCGACTCCACTGTGCTGTCAGCACGCGGACTCTCATCGAGCTTCATGAAGGTTGAGTCCCCCTTCTTCTGCTTTATTTCAACGGCAACAATCTCGGCATCAAAACGACCGGCCTGCTGGGCCGCGATCGCACGGCGATGACTCTGTGCGGCGTAGGCATCCTGCTCCTGACGCGAAATCGAATACTTCTTGGCAACAAGCTCGGCGGTGATGCCCATGTGGAAGTCGTTGTAATGATCCCACAGGCCGTCCCAGACGATGGCATCGAGCGCCTTTGCATGACCAAGGCGCGTGCCGGTGCGCGCCGTCGGCAGGTAGTAAGGCGCGTTGCTCATCGACTCCATCCCACCCGCGACCGCAACCTTCAGGTCGCCGGCCTTGATCGCCTGCGCGGCGAGCATCACGGTCTTTAGGCCACTGCCGCACACCTTGTTGATGGTGACTGCCGCAACGCTGTCCGGGATACCGGCGAGGCGCAGCGACTGGCGGCTTGGGTTCTGACCAAGACCAGCTTGAAGCACACAGCCCATCAACACTTCCTCGACCTGATCGGCAGGAATATTGGCGCGCGCAAGCGCCGCCTTGACGACGAGGCCGCCTAGCTGCGGCGCGGTAAACGACGCGAGACCACCTTGGAATTTGCCGATCGCAGTGCGACCAGCAGAAACGAGAACCGGACGACCCATGGGAAACTGTGTGGACTGGGAAAAGGGCGCGCGATGCTACGTTCTAGACCACCGCGAGGCACGCCACGTTTGACAACGCTGCTGCGGCGCCATTGTTTTGCCGCAATCTAATGCATACGGCACGGAGCATCGAACGGCACGCCACGCGGCTCCGCTGCTCAAAAATCCGACATTGGCGCGCGTCCGGCGAACCCCGAGTCCATGGGATGCCAGTGCCCGACAACATCCTCGCCAAGCCGCCAACAAAGGTAGACCTCCTTGCCAGCACGCAGCGCCCTAAAATCCAACAGCCCGGTCAAGGGATCCTTCAGCTCGACATCAAGCTGCGCCAACTCGCCATTGAGCCCCTCAAACTCATCCCGCATCGCCTCGATTCGATGGGTCAAGACCTGCCCGTCACCGTCGTGCGCTTGCAACTGTTGGAAGGCCGCCTTGATCGCCTGCGCCACGCGCTGGATGTCCGCCGCGATGCGGGCTACCAGCGGCAGGCTCTTGTTGGCTAGATCAGGGGTGTAGTAGCGAACCACTGGAGCGGGACACTGGGCCTTTGGAACCTGGCCGCCGAAACGGGAACTTCAGCTTACCAGCGGGAACGGAACAACGTGCGACGCGAACCGAGCAAACCAGCCGCGGCTTTCTCAGCCGTCACCGCGACATCCGACATCAAAGATTGGTGGAATCGAGGGGGATCGAACCCCTGACCTCTGCATTGCGAACGCAGCGCTCTACCAGCTGAGCTACGACCCCGCACCGTTTCGGGGCAGACAACCTAGCGAACGGGCGCAACGGGGTAAAGAGTTTGCTTGTTGCTCCTGCGCAGACATCCTGGCCGGGGGCTGCCAACTGCGACGAAACCGGGCAGCAGAACCCGTTCGCCACGCGGATCAGAATAACCGAGAACCGCAAGCATGCCCCGGCTACTCGGCAGCACTGTGCCGCCGTGGCAGAGCAAGATTGAACCCAGCACGCTGGCGCGATCCGTTGCGAGATGCAATTCGCCCCCAACCAGAAGGCTTAGCTTTAATGAGAGCGCGGTGCATGGCGCGCGCGGCAAGCCCAGGTAAACGTTGCCGCCACCCTCAAGCGGCCCCTCGAACAGACTCCCGCGCACCACATCGCCAGGCGAAAAGCGGCCATTGCCATCGCGATCGGCAAACGGCACGCCGCCAGCAATCTCGCTGACAATCGTCAAGCGGCCCGCACCGACCGTCTCGACCGAGCGGCCAAGATAGACATTGCCTTCAACCACAAAGGTCACGTCGTCCGAGAGCAGCAACCGCATCGGCACTGCGCCAGCCTCTATCCACAGGTTGCCGGGCACATACGTTCGCCGCGCTCCGGCATTAGTTCACTGCCCCCCGGTTGCGCTCTCACCACCTGCACGAGCACGAATGAGAACTCACCTACCTGCGCCATGATCAGGCCC
>BJHM01000005.1:0-68883 GCA_014192625.1 Planctomycetota bacterium | reverse complement strand
AGACATTGCCTTCAACCACAAAGGTCACGTCGTCCGAGAGCAGCAACCGCATCGGCACTGCGCCAGCCTCTATCCACAGGTTGCCGGGCACATGCACGAGCCCCCCCGGCAATGGCGCCGCGGCGCCCAATACGAAGTCCTCACGATCGGTCCCCGCCGCAAGCGTCAGCAGGGCAATGCCACCATCGCGATGCAGCGCCATAGACAGCGGCTCAAACTGAAAACGCGATGCGGGCACATTCCCTAGCCGCGGCAAATCGGCGCGCGCAACCACTGCCGGATGCGGCCAACCACTGGGCAGCGTTGGTGCATCATCCGCCACCGCAAACACCAGCCCGAGCACCGGCGGTGTGACGCCAGGCAAGAGCGGACAAGTGAACGATGCCTCCCGTTGGCCGACCTGAGCCGCGAGCGTGAGAATGTGACTACCAACTTCGCTATTCGCGATGGTGCTCACTTCGATCCCGCCGCCGGCATTGACTAGGCTGTGGTCGCACGCGCCGGTGGAAGCAACGTAATCAATCGCCGCCTGCTCCACCGCCAGTCGCACCGCCGCATCCTCCATTTCACGGCGGATCGCGTGCGCTTCTCGCAGCGCACTCAACGCGCGCGCCAACACCACCGCAGCACCCATCGCCCCAAAACAGGCCGCCGCCAACAATGGCGAAGCAAAAATCCAGCGCGACTGGAAGCGCAGGCGAAAAACTCCTTCGCTCATCGCGGCACTTCCTTTTGCCGACTACTGCCACCGCCTTCGAACGCCAACGTTGCGCCAAACCTGCTCGCAACCACTGAAAGCCGTCGCGCATAGAGGCCATCGAGTTCGACCACCGGCCCCTCCTGCAAGCGATTCACCGCGAGCGCGAGCCCATCGAGCATCAGGAGCTGCGACTTGCGCTTGTGATTGGCGAGCTCAAGCTCGATGGTCGACTGGGCGATGCCCAAGCAACACAGCGCACACAAAACGAGTAGTCCGCAGACCACGAGTCGTTCAAGCCTAGGCCCGAATCGGCTCATGGCACAATCTCCGCCAGCGCGCTGTCCTCGGACTTTACTTCGGCCACCTCAATCATGTCGGAGCCAGTGCGCGCGCCGACTGGCGGATTCTGGTTGAGCCACTCGATCAGTTCGTTGCACTCGTGCGCAAGGCCGGTGAGCAGGTCACCTTTGCGTAGGTTCAAACGAAACGAGAGGTCGCCACTGCGCAGCCGACGCAGGCCTTGGATCAGGCGGTGTTCGGGACCGGCGACCCGTTCGGCGACGCGCGTGGATTGAATCACCACCACCGCGCCAGCCGAGAGCAAAAAGCAACCGGCCGCGACGTAGATTGGCAGATCCGCAGGGCCTGTCGCACCGACTTCGGTCGCATCCTGGAGCAAACGGCGACAAAAAATAGTGATCCCAAGGACTGCGATTGCGAGCACGACCAGCGGAATCACGATTGCCACACTTCCGGCGCGACCGTTGCGGCTTGGGTCAATAGCGCCGCGGCGATCTCTCGTAATTGTCCGTTGGTTCGACATAGGGCTCGCTGTTTCCGCATTTGACGGCGCAGCAAAGGGCGACGTACGTTCCGTTATGCGACAGTGCTGTGGATCGACCGCAGCAAGGAGGACGTTGAGCGTGTGCCCCTAATCGCGTCCCGCAACAGGACGCAAAAGATCTACTAGAGATCGCTGATTCGGATTGCCGAAGAGCTACGCGCGGCGCAACCGCACAACAGCCCAGCGATGACGGAACTTCCCAACCAACAAAAGATGACCGCCCCGCCGCGTGCGACCGTTTTTGCGGTCACGTCGGGCAAGGGTGGCGTCGGCAAGACTTCAATCGCCGTCAATCTTGCGTGCGAATTTAGCCGCCGTGGCCTTCGCACAGTGTTGCTGGATGCCGACCTTGGCCTCGCCAACGCGCACATCCTCGCGGGCATGCGACCGACAAAAACCCTGTGCGACTACATCGACGGCACCGCCACGCTCGCGGACATCGCCGAACACGGGCCAGCGCACGTGAAGTTTATTGCGGGTGGTTCGGGCGTGCAGGCAATGGCAGATATCGACGCTGAAAAACGCCAGCGATTAGTCGGTGCAGTCGAGGATCTACGTCCGTTCTGCGACGTTGTGATCGTCGATACCGGAGCTGGTGTATCGAGCAACGTAATCGACTTCCTCGGCGCAGCGGACCACGTGATATTGGTCACGACGAGTAACTTCGCGGCGATCGCCGACGCATATGGCATTGTCAAGGTGTCGGTGCAGAACGGCCACAAACAGCCGATCCACTGCGTCATCAACCGCGTTCGCACCCCGGAAGAGGGTGAACAAGTATTTGCCAAGCTTTTGGCCTGTACCAAACAGTTTTTAGGATTCGACCTAAACTGGCTTGGCGTAGTGCCGGAAGATGGTTGTGTCGAAGGGGCCATTCTAAAGAGGGCTCCTTTTACAGAGGCATATCCCGGCAGCGTTGCTGCTCGCTATCTAACAAAGCTAGTTACTGCACTAATATCAAAAGTGCAGAAAACGACGCAAACAGCGCGCGCGGCACACTAACGGGAATAGGGAATTGGGATTGAAGAATCGGCGGGTTCATAGCTCGCCACCAAAAAAACAGGCAAGATTCCGTAAGTCAGAAAGAGGAAAAGGGATGAATCCAGTAACAAAATCGGATGCGGACACTAACACAACCCGCATGAATCACCTCACCAACACCAAAAACCCGGCGACGACCGGAGAAGAAGCCTTTGGCCGTCAAGCCAACAAGGGCATTCTCGCCGACAAGGTTGCGGAGGAACTCAACGTTCCGCGTCGCACCGCGGCCCGCGTCCTCGATGCCGTATTAGATTCGATGAGTGATCTATTGCGCGAACGTGGCAAGGTCGCAGTCAAAGGTTTCGGCACGCTTGAGCGCCGCATCCGCAAGGGTCGCGCTTACAAGCACCCGTTGACCGGCGCAAGCATCGAAGTCGCCAACAAGGAAACGGTGATCTTCAAGCCTAGCGATCAACTGATCGTTGAGACGCGCACCAACGCGGCTCCGCGTCAGCGCAAGCCGCAAGGCAACCCCACCGACGACATGCTCTTCAAGGGCTGATCGGTAGGAATTAACAACGCGCGGCTCCCGGCGAAGGGTCCGCGCGTTGTCATGTACTGCGGATTGCGTGACCTAATCCCCTTAAGGAAGTATGGTCATCCGCAGTAACTGAAGCTCCATGGCAATCGATCCAGATGACGACTCCTTCGTCACCGCCTGCGTCCAATTCGACGTGCGGCGCGGTGACGTCGACGCCAATATTAGGGCCGCAGAGAAGGGCATCGCCGAGGCCGCCGCCAAAGGGGCTCGCGTTTGCGTGTTGCCAGAGATGTGGAGTACATCCTTTGCACAGCGCTACACCCAAACATTATTGGCCGCAGCAGCAGCGGCAGAAACGAAGCTGATCGGATTGTCGACGCGCCATCAAATGATGATCGTTGGCAGCAGCGCTGAGGCCAGCGAAGGCGGCGTCTACAACACTGCCCGGGTCTACGACCGCGGTGTGACGCTCGGCGCTTACCGCAAGATCCACCTGTTCTCGCCGCACTCCGAACCCCGCTACTTCTTGGCTGGGGACACGCCGCTAGTGCTCGACACTGCGATCGGGCGCATCGGCGTGATGATTTGCTACGACCTGCGGTTCCCCGAACTGGCGCGCTACTACTTCAACAAAGGCGTGGAGATCCTGCTCGTCCCTGCGCAGTGGGCCGAAGTGCGCTCACAACACTGGCGGTCTTTCCTGCGCGCACGCGCGATCGAGAACGAGATGTTCGTGATCGGTTGCAACCGCACGGGCCAAGAGGACAACCTCAAGAAGGGCGGCGACATTCTGACCTACACCGGCGACGGTCGCATCGTCGACCCAACCGGCGAGATCCTCACCAACAACGCCGCCGACTCGCACACTCTGCTGGCACGGATCGAACCGCGCATGGTGCGCACTATGCGCCGGATCCTGCCGATCAATCGCGACCAACGACCAAACCTCTATCGCAAGCTGTTCGAGGAGACCTGGGACAGCGTGCGACTGGCGAGTAGAGAACTCACCTTGAAAGACCCCTCGCTGAAAGACCCCGTCTAGCAAGTAAGGGGAAAGGCCTGCGCACCCTCGCAACCTAAGGCCATCGATTCCTGCGGCGCGCACATTGTGACGACCCGAAATCGTTCATCGCGGCGCGAGACTTTTAGCGCAAACTACCAAGGCACAGTTCGCTTGCGAGCAGCATTGCACCACTGCGTCGCCGTGGTGCAATGCTGCTCGCAACTGGAGGCCAGAAAGCCGTGTCGCCGCGTTTAGCACCGGGGCGCACAATTGCGAAACGCTAAAGTTCACATTGGCGAGATGAAGGCGCCCAGCTGCTTCATTACACTCGGCCGCTTTAGCCGTGCCAGAGCCACTTGTTCAATTTGGCGAACTCGTTCAGGGGTAATTTTGAGCGACTCGGCAATCTCAGCCAGGGTTTCAGACCCGCTATCGCCCAATCCGAACCGACGCTCAAGGATTGAGCGCTCGCGACCGGGCAAGCCTTCCATCGCGACGGCCAAACTAGTGCGCAGGTCGCTTTCATTCACCAAACTTGGCACTGACAACTGTAACCGGTCCGGCAACAAATGCCCAATCGTGCGGCCACTCCTGGTGCCGGCACTCGTGTCAAGGCTCACGGAGTAGCGCTTGCTACTGAGCACCGTTTTGATCTGCTTCGTGGTAACGCCTAACTCCAGCGCGATATCGAGATTCGAAAGCACAATCCCGTGCGCGCTTGCTTGATCCTGCAAGCGCCGGATTCGAGCCAATAATTTTTGCACCCAAATCGGCACGCGAACAGTGCGCGAACTGCAATAGAGCGCTCCGAGCACCGCCTGCCTGATCCAGAATTGTGCGTATGTCCGGAACCGGAGCTTGCGGCGCCAATCAAAGCCGTCGATGGCACAAAAGAGCGAAGCGATGCCCTCCTGCTTCAGGTCTTGGGAGTCAACACCAAGGCCGCTGTAGCGGGACACAACGGCATCCACGCAGTGCATAACAGATTCAATATACAGATTCCGTAGCTGGTGACGCTCCAAGATACACTGGCACAAATAGCTGGTGTCAGCAAAGGCAGCCATTGCGGCCATAATTTCTCTGTCTGGACACTTACAAAGCACCGCCGCCTGCGCGCCAACAACACCCAGTCGCTCGATTTCGACCTGAACACGCAGCACTAGGAACTCATAGCACCGGGCCATCGTCAGCTCTTCCTCGGCGTCCATCTGCAGGACGCCTTTAGCCGCACTTCTACGGGTGCGGTCCAGCGCAATTTGCTCTTGCGTCGGGTTCACAGCATGCTCGGAAGCCATCCGGCTTGCACGAAAACTAAGGACGTCAACCTTTGATCCTTGTTGCCTTATAAATTCTGCAAGATCTCTTGTAACTTGGAAAAACCGCTCCGGCGTATCAGCTAAAATCAAATCTATCTGGCCAATGCTGATTTGCGACGAGATCAATGACGGTAAATATTTCGCAATATGAGTCTTAAGATTTTTCATATCATTCAGCGCGGGGGATCGCTGAGACTAATTAGGAGGGATCGCACAGCAGGCCTGATTCGGACAATGAGGCCTGCACTAATCAGTATCAAACTCTATGCCAAATAAACTATCAGAAAAATGCCATAGCACCGCAGGCTGATCGCTCGCATGCGATACGGAGCACCCCAAATTACATTGTGCTACCCAACAAATACTTGCGCCTGACGGAAAATGCCAGCTCACCGCCGCCGCAACATGATGAGCCCCACGACGGCAATGACCAGCAAACCGCCTGACACGGGGAGCCATACGTTTAGCTCATTGGCTAGCACGACCGGCATGCCGAAAGACGCACTTTCTGCATCCTCAGGATCTGCTATGCCGCCACTCGGCAGCGACTGCGCATTGCCTGCGCGCCCGTCAGCTTTACTAGGACTTTGCAGGCTCGGCGCAGCAACCTGCTGCGCTTGCTCCTTTTCCGTGGGGACAGCACCGGCTGGGGCTGCCTTTAATGCTTCTGACGGCACGGTCGCCATCAGGATGGCCGGGTCTGGGGAGCTGCCGGCCTCTACCTTTACTTGGACATTCTCGATGAAGCGTCCAACGGGTTGCCCCGAGACAGCATTATAGAGATCGAAGGTCATTTCCAGGCAACCCTGCCGCTCCTGCCCAAGCGCCACTTGCGCGGCCAGCGTCACGGGGATGCGGAGTGTCGCCCAGTTGTCATACACCGGAACACCTGCGTAGCTCTTGGCTTGCTTGCCACCCAATGGCGCTGGTTCGAGCTGGTAATCGCCAAACAATAGATCTGGCGGTCCGCCAACTGCGCGGCAGATGAGATTTGGCGGCGATGGCATTACTGAGTCACCCTCGAACACCATTGTGACGATCAAGGTGCCCGACCGGCCAGGCAGCAGGCGCTCGGGCAAAAGGTGGGTATCGAACCGACAGTGACCGAGTGAGCCATGTGATGGGCTGCGCGCCAAGCGCTCCGCCGGCGTCATGCGCAACAACGCTTCCGCGGCCACTTTTTCTTCTTCCTCCGACAACTCGGCCTGCCCCTTCTCGGTCAGTTTTGAAGCACCAAAGCCAGGAGCGCCAGGCTTGCTAACGCCACCAGGCTTGGAAGGCGAGCGTGCGGCATCCCCGCCTTCCTTGGCAGCCCGAGCGTCCCCGCCACGACGAGCATCGGAGGATTGCTCTTCCGCCTGCGCAACAATGGTCGCAGTCAGCGTAAGACACAGGAGCATCGAAGTGACGGTTGGGCGAAACATGGTGGTTCAAAAGAGTATCTAGTAAAGGGCGACCTTGGACGTGGTCCGCGCCAAGAACGTTCTGAAGAGAGACAATCCTTCATCAGTCTTGCTTCTGGCCTCCTTGATATGGCCTCATCTCAGGGCTAATTTTATCGCCCCGATGTTTACCAAAGCGAGCGCTGCTCCCACTGAAGCCGAGATCCTGCAAGCCCTGCGGGCCGTCCGCGATCCGGACCTGCAAAAAGACATTGTCGCTCTCGGGTTCATCAAGGACCTGCGGATCTGCGGCGCGAACGTCACGTTCCAAATCGAACTGACGACCCCAGCGTGTCCAGTAAAAGAACTGATGAAGTCACAGGCAGAGCGCGCTGTGATGGCCGTCCCCGGCGTAACTCAAGTCACTGTCGAGATGACCGCGCGCGTGACTTCGAGCCGCCCGGTGCTCGGCGAGAAAGGCCTGATCCCAGGCGTGAAAAATGTGATTGCCGTGTCGTCCGGCAAGGGTGGCGTCGGCAAGTCGACCGTCGCCGTCAACCTCGCCTGTGCACTGGCTCGCACTGGCGCGAACGTGGGCATCCTCGACGCTGATGTTTACGGCCCCAATGTGCCGCTGATGCTCGGCGTGCGCGGACAGCCGTTGGTCCAAAACAAAAAAATCATGCCGCTCACCGCGCACGGCCTGCAGGTCATGTCGATGGCGCTGCTCGTCGCCGATGACCAGCCGGTGATCTGGCGCGGCCCGATGCTGCACTCTGCGGTGCGCCAGTTTCTCTACGATGTGGCTTGGGAAAACCTCGACTACCTCGTTGTCGATCTGCCCCCCGGCACCGGCGACGCGCAGCTCTCGCTGGCACAACAAGCTCATATCATGGGCACTGTCATCGTCACGACGCCGCAGGATGTCTCCGTGCTCGACGTGAAAAAGGCGATCCGCATGTTCCAAACCGTCAACGTACCGATCCTCGGCCTCGTCGAGAACATGGCGTGGTTCACACCGCCTGGCAGCACTGAGCGCTATCATCTATTCGGCTCAGGTGGTGGCAAAAAGATCGAAGCCGAGTTTGGCACGCCGATTCTCGGCCAAGTACCTATCGAGATTGCCGTGCGCGAAGGCGGCGATAACGGCAAACCAATCGTCCTTTCAAATCCAGACAGTGCCTCCGGTCGCGCCTTCATCGAGATCGCCGGCAAAGTTGCTCAACGAATCAGCATCCTCAACGCAGAATAACTCCCATGAACCCAACCAAGAACGACACGCAGCACTCCACTCGCTTCAACGCCAAGACCACGATGCTTGAGGCCCTGACGGCGGACCCCACGCTCGGCATGGTGCTGATGCGCGACTTTCACCTCGGTGGCTGCCGCAACTGCGGCTTCAATCCGCAGGACACGATCGAGCAGGTAGCAACGCAGAACGGCATCCCGACGGACCGCCTGCTGTCCGCACTCAACCGCATCTGACCGCAATCTGTGTAATCGCAATCTGTGCGGTGAGCACGGATCTAGCGAGCCAACTGGCGTTCGCTCGTAGCGGCCGCATGCGTCGAACGCGATGCCTGCGGCAGCAACTGGCCAAGGCATCGCACCTGCTCGTGAACCGGATGGCACTTTGCCGTCCGCAGCGCCATTCGGTGAACGCCCGCGCCACATACGCTCATTTGCGAATCCTCCAACCCTTGCGATCGGCCATGCCGTCGCCACAATGATTCCCCCACGTCCTGTAAATCTACGCCCCCACCTCGCCCCAAGCACTATGTCGAAGGTTACCGAACTCAGCGACTCTGACTTCAAGAACGCCCTGCTGCTCGCCAAGACTCCGGTCCTGGTCGACTTCTCCGCCACATGGTGCGGCCCATGCAAGGCGCTGGCGCCGACGATCGACAAGGTCGCGACGGACTACGTTGGCAAGCTCGCAGTTTTCAAGGTCGACATCGACGCGGCATCGGAGACCGCCGCCGGCTTCCAGATCCAATCGGTCCCAACCTGCATCTTCTTCAAGAACGGCAAGGAAGTGAGCCGCTTCTACGGCAACCAGGACCTACGCGCAGTGAAGCTGGCGGTCGACAAAGTTCTGGCCTGAGAGCCACGCGGCTCACTCGGCTGGCTCACTCGGCTGGCTCACTCGGCTGGCTCACTCGGCTGGCTCACTCGGGCGACGGCGCCAACGACGCACGATCGCAAACCCGAACGCCAGCCCGAGCGGCACGCACGTGACGGCGTAGAGAAGGCGGCGGCGGGATGAGACGATCCGCATCGGTAGAACCAGCCGCACGCCATCGAGCTCCGTGACAAAGTAACGATCACCAGGCAGGTCGGCGATAAACCCGACCATGCCGTGCTCGTCCGTTACACCAAGCCGCTGCGGCGGTGACGTGCCGATCACCACGTCGATCGGCAGGCCTCTCGCGGGCTCGCGAGTATCGCGCGAACGCACCTCCACTTGGACATGCTCCCCCACCTCCGCCGTGTAGGGCGTCACCACGAACTGCTGGAGCAGTGCAAGTAAGACCAAATGCGAAGCCATCGTGAGTGGTGCTAGTCTCTCGCCGATGCCGCCGGAAATCGAGGACCTAGGTCGGGCCGCCTATCCGGCGGTGCTTGCAAGGATGCGCGAGCTACATGCACAAGTGCACGCTGGCGCGATCTCGGGCCGGATCCTGTTCGTCGAGCATGACCCGGTCTACACGGCCGGCCGCGCCACGAAAGCCGGGGACTTCGGGCCTGAAATCGTGCCGATCGAACGCGGCGGCAAGATCACGTTTCATGGCCATGGCCAACTGGTGGTCTATCCGATCGTGCGCCTGCCGCGGCACGACCTGCGCGATTGGCTGCGCCGTTTCGAGGCGTTCGGGGTCGCTTTGTGTGCGGCATTCGGGCTAGCAGCAGAACCCTCGGTTGACGGCACGGGCGTGTTCGTCAACGGCCGCAAGGTCGCGTCCATCGGCGTCGCCGTGAAGCACTGGATCAGCTTGCACGGCATCTCGATCAACGTGGCGATGGATCTGACCCCCTTTTTCGCGGTGCGGCCTTGTGGACTCGCGCCTGAAATCATGAGCGACCTAAGCACGGCGGCGGCCCGCGCAATCACGCTGGAAGAGGTCAAGGCAGCGGCCCGCGCGATGGTTTTCGTGCATCTGGCACCACGCAATCCCGTATGAATTCGCGCCGATGACGGGCACGGTCGAACTCGACGCTGATGGCGCGAATCTGGTGATTCGCTTTCCTTACCGTGCAGACCTTGTCACGGAGGTCAAGCTGCTAAAGGCTCGCCGCTTTGACCCCCGGCAGAAGACCTGGATTGTGCCAGCTTCCGATATCGACCAAGTGTTCGCGATGTTCAAGCGCCACTTGTTTGAGTTTGCGCCAGATGTGATGAGCCTGCTCGCTGGCACCCTCGGCAAGCCAGCCGCCACAAAAAATCCGCCGACAAAAAAACTGCCGGTCGAGCAGCAGGACGACGGCCGCCCCTCGCTGAAGGCGACGGCTGCTACGACCGCCGCACCCGATGCGCTATCCGTGTCCGCGCTGAACGAACGAGTGCGGGAAGCGCTGCGCGGGAAGTTTCCGCAATCGATCTGGGTGGTCGGCGAGATCGTCGACTTTGACAAGCAGGGCCAGCGCGCCACCCGCTTTTTCACGCTGATCGAGAAGGCACAAGGCGAGTCACGCCCATTGGCGCGCGTCGATGCCATCCTGTTCGAGCGCACCTTAGAAGCGATGCTGCTGCGCCTCAATAAGACCAGCACGGACTTCACGCTGCGCGATGGCCTGGAGGTGCGCATGTTGGTGCGCGTCGACCTCTACCCGCAGACGGGTCGCTACCAACTGATAGTCGAAGACATTGATCCGAGTTTCACGCTCGGCAAGCTCGCATTGTCGCGCGAACAAATCCTGCGCGAACTGCGCGATGCGGGACTTGCGGAGCGCAACCTCGCACTCGGTCTCGTGATCCCGCCGCTGCGGATCGGCGTGCTGACAAGCCCCGACTCTGACGGCTGGAATGATTTCCTGCGCCATCTGCAAGATGCTCGCACAGGTTTTGACATCACGCTGTTGCCGGTTTCGGTCCAGGGCGCGCTGCTAAAGGACAACGTGCTGAACGGCTTGGCGTGGTTTGCTGCGCGCGCGAACCAGTTTGATGCGCTGTGCATTTTGCGCGGCGGCGGATCGCGCACCGACCTCGCCGGTTTTGATGACCGCGACATCGCCTTCGCGGTGGCCCGCCACCCGATCAAAATCGTGATCGGCATCGGCCATCAACGCGATCGGTCGATACTCGACGAGATCGCACACTCGGAAAAAACCCCAACCGCAGTCGCCGAGTTTTTGGTGCGCTGCGTCGAGGATGCGCGTTCCTCAGTGCGCGAACGCGCCGCCCATCTGCAAGGAGTCGTGATCGCACACCTGCTGCGCGCGAGCCGCGACCTCGACCATTCCGGCCATCTCCTAAACCGTTCGGCAAGAACGCTACTGCAAGAGGCCAAGGCGCAACTGCAAACCATTGCGCGCGATGTCCATCGCGAGTCCCTGCGATGCCTGACGATGGCTGGCAGTAATCTTACTCGCTCAGCACTCGGGCTAAGCAGCGCTGCGTTCGTCCGCTGCGCGCGCGCCCGCAGCGAACAGCAGAACACCGCCTCGCGATTGATCCGTGCCGCTGAGCGGCGGCTCGAACAAGGCGCAGACCGACTCGAACAAAAGTCTGCGCGACAGCGATTGCTCGATCCAGCACGCGTGCTCGGCCGCGGCTTCGCGCTGATTCGCAGCGCCGACGGTCGCATCCTGTCCGAGGCTGCGCGCATTCATCCAAACCAGACCCTCGTCTTGCAATTGCGCGACGGCACCGTGCACACCAAAGCCGAGTCGATAAACCTCGAGCCAACATCATGAGCGAAAAGAAGAAGAAGCCCTTGGAACTCACCTACAGCGAAGCCAGCAGCGAACTGGAGGCGATCCTGCAGGAGATCGAATCTGGCACACTCGATCTCGACCTGCTTTCGGACAAGGTCGAACGCGCCGCGGCGCTGCTTGCAATCTGCCGCCAAAAACTTGCCGCAACAGAAACCAAGGTGAAGAAGGTAGTCGCCGACCTCGCCGGGAGCGCGGCCTCACCAGACGAGGACGACACGAAGCGTGAGGACGACGCATGATCGCGCTGGCTTCTAACTTCGATTTTCAGACGGCGATGATCTGGCTGGTTGCCTTCATCATCAGTTCAACGGTGCATGAGGCGGCGCACGCGTTCGCCGCCAAGCTCGGTGGCGACCTGACGGCCTACCGCATGGGCCAGGTTTCGCTCAACCCGCTGCCACACATCCGGCGCGAGCCATATGGCATGGTAGTGCTGCCGCTAATCTCGCTGTTCTTGAGTGGCGGGACCTACTGCATGGGCTACGCCAGCACGCCAATCGACGCGATCTGGGCCTACCGCAATCCTCGCAAGGCAGCACTGATGTCGGCGGCCGGACCAATCGCCAACGTGCTCCTCGCCGCCGTCGCATTTGGCACCATCGCTTCATTGGGCGGCGCGCACAGCAGCAGCGCGGACGCTGCAGGCAAGATCGCAAATGTCTTTCTAGCCCTCAACCTGCTGCTGTTCGTCTTCAACCTGATACCACTGCCACCACTCGATGGCGCAGGGGTCGTGCGCGGACTGCTGCCGGCAACGCGCAACGTCTTCGACAAACTGCAAAACCTGCCCTACGCAAACATCCTCACGTTTGTGATCGCGATCAAAGTCGTGCCGCTGCTTTACTACCCGCTGATGTCTTGGGTGACAGGGCTACTCAATCACCTTCGTTGACGAACGCGCAATCTAGCGGCCAGCGCCCAGCGCCTCACCGATAATTTCCCCGGCATCCACGCAGGGACTCATCGAGCGTTCATAGCGAAACTCAGGATCGCGGGCATCCTCGCCACGCATCAGATAGCCAAGCTCGTCATCGCAGAGGCCGAGCAGCATCGCAGATGGCAGATGCAGCCGATCCCGAATCCGCGCCGCCATCACCGGCTCCATTTCACCAGGTATTGCGAGCATCACCAGCGAGCCTAGGCGCAAATAGCCAACGGAGCTACGCGCCAGCCCCTCGTAGGCTTCGCGCTGGATCGCCATCGTCAGGCGGCCGAGCCTGAGCCCCATTGTACGCAGCGGCAAGTAGACATCGCGGCGGTGCACCTCGATTGAGTCGACCGGCAATGGTGTGGCGTGCAACAGTGCTGCGCGTGACAACCGCAACAACTCACCACCGAGCTGCTCCACGCCAGTCTGATTGCGCTCTTTCAGGCCGGGCGAGACCATCGCGCCGAGCGCACCATTTACGAACACTGCCTGGCCGAGACCGGCTTGCCGCCAGCCATCGCACAATGCGCCAACGAAGTCGGCGGAAATCTCCGTGTTGCGGCGCGGCATCACTTCGGGATGACAGGCGCAGTGCAGCAGCGTGCCAAGCGGCCGGCCATCATCCACGGCACGTGCGTGCAGCACGTTGATGCGACGATCAAAGCACTCTTTTCGGTTGGCGTTCTTGATGAAGCCACTCGCGGCGATGCGTTCCTCACCGCGCACGAGCACGGCTGGCTGAGCCTTGCCCCAAGCCTCGGCAACCGCCTCTTGCGTGGCCATGCGAACCTTGGCCACATAGTCGCGGTCGCGCCCCGAGGTGAGAAAATAATAGCCCCACAGTCCGATCAGGTCGGCGCCAGCGTGCGTGTGACTACTGCACAAGAACACCTCGCCATTGGCAAACCCAGTGAGCCCCGACTTGATCCAGTCCGCGTCCTCGCGCATCACGCCAAGGTTGTCAATGCCAATGATGGCGAACCGCTGACCACCCAGGCCAAAGACCATCGCACGCACCTTGAGCGGCGAGGCGATGCCCGTACTTGTGCGGCCGATGGTGAAGCCTGCGAGATAGCCACCGACTTCGGGCGTGATGTCGCGCTCGGCCGCGCCTACGCGCAGTTCGCTACCAGTTGCGAGTCGGTCGTAGCTTGCGGAAACTGCCGGCAACGACCGCTGAAAGATGCCGGTGCAAGAACTCGCGGCAACCGCGATGGACAACGCCAGCAGGGAAGGCACACGCCGTGACGACGAGCCCAGCATCAAAGCGTTTCAAGGCGGAACAGCGCATCGCGCAACGTCTCATGCGTATCGCCGCGCCCCTTGCTTTCAGCAGCGCTGCGGAGTGCGCGCAGGTAGTGCGTCAGCACCTCGCGTTCGGTCAAGTCACGCAAGTGACTCAGCACTTGCCCGTAACCAATGCTTTTCAAGTGGCGGATGCAGTCGACCTTAGTTACCTGGCGACCACCATGAAACGGATCCAGCAGCACCGGCCGGCGACCGTGCAGTCGGAGCAAGAAGTGCTCGGGCATCCCAACACCACTGACCGAGAGGCCAGCCCAGCGCGCCACCAACAACCAGATCAGCGACAGCGCAACGGGAATGCCGACCCGGTTTACCAACACGCGGTCGAGCAACACGTGATCGAGTTCGCCCTTGCTAGATTCGCCGCCACTCAAGCCCATCGTGCCCGCGAGGTGCTCACTCAAGATGCGCGCAGAAACTGGCAGACTTCGGCCACGGATCTTCCGGCGCAAAACCTTGGCCTCGCCGCGCAGGATGCACGACAGCTGCGGCGCCGTCATTGTGAACGTGCGCACCATCTGCGCCGAGAGCACCGTTCCAGTGAGCAACGCCTCTGGCTTCTTGCGGCCAGCGTGATCAAGGTCAAGCGCAAGCAGGCGACGCAGCAACCTGCGAACTTCCAAATTGCGCAGCAACTCACGAGCACGCACCCGGACGCTGGCCTCAGCTAGCTCGGCAGCCTTGTTGAGCTGCGCCCTCGCACGTTCGCCGTATTGACGCAAGCAGTCGCGCGCGGCCTCTACCACCTTTAGCTGGTCGTCGGCGAGGAGTCGGATCGCTGCGGCTATCGCTCGATTCGGCGGCAACGGCTGACGGAAACTGACATGGCTCTCGTGCATGGGGGACCTTGGTTGACGACCAAGGCAGAGCATAGCAAGTCAACGAATACGTTTACGAACACGAACACCGCCGAGTCGCCGGTGTGAATCGACTCATGCTTCGACCTTTACGCATTCGTTCGTAGGATTCTGATCATGCTGTTGATCTTTAATCTCTGCTCCCAACGCAGTCTTGCTATCGCACTCTGGCTGTTGCTGTCGGCCACCGCTTTTGCACAAGGCGAGTCACAGTTGCACTACACAATCGATGCCAAGGGCGCGTCGATCACCGAACAAGAATTTACCCTTGATGTAGCACTGCGCGTCGCGGCACCAATCGGGGTAAGCACCACTTTCGAATGTCCGGTGTGGACGCCTGGTTCTTACCGCCTGCGCGACTTCCCTGAGCGCATCACGTCACTCAGCGCACAGGTCAACGACCGCGAAGTGCCAATCACAAAAATCTCGGCGGCGGCGTGGGAAGTGGCTCATGGCGCAGCAGAGGCGGTCGTACTTCGTTATCGCGTGACGATGCGAAAAGGCGATCGCTTCCTACACGCAAGCCCACAACGGCGCTGCATCACCTACGAAGGACCAGCGGTTTATCTCTATGTGCGCCGCTTGCTGACAGCCCCGTGCAGCGTGCACTTTCAACTGCCAGAGGGGTGGTCGCAGGCATCGGGCTTAGTGCAAGCCAGCGACGGATCGTTCACTGCCAAGAACTACGACGTGCTCGCCGACTGCCTGGTGAAAATCGGCAAATTTCAGACGTTTGAATACGAGAGTCTTGGTGCCAAGTTTCACGTGATCCTCGACGACGAGCACGATCTCGACATCGAATCCAAGCCTTGGCTCGACGGCCTGCGTGCGATCACCGAAGAAGGTGCGGCGATCTTTGGCGGCAAGTATCCGTATTCAGATTACTGGTTCTTGTTCACCGTTGGTGCGCTTGGAGATGGCGGCGGCCTCGAGCACCTCAACTCAACTGGTATCGGCCTCGGCAGAAAGGCGTTTCAGAACAACCCGACTTCGAGTTTTTCCATTTGTGCGCACGAGTTCTTCCACTGCTGGAACGTGAAGCGCCTGCGCCCGAGCGAGCTTGGTCCGTTCCACTATGACCGCCCCAATCGCACCACAGGTCTCTGGCTCAGCGAGGGCGTTACTTCCTACTACGAGGAAGTCCTGCGAGTGCGCGGTGGCCTGATGACTGCGCCGCAGTTCTGGCAGAGCGCTGGCCGCACGATCTCCAGCTTTGAAGCGATGCCTGGTCGCCACTACACGTCTTCGGAGCAAGCCTCGTTCGGCGTCTGGGACCGCATGCCGGCAGATCGCCGACTCGACTATTACACTTCCGGTCAAGTGCTCGGCCTGTTGCTCGATCTACAGATCCGTGCCGCGTCCGGCGGCAATCGTGGCCTTGACGATGCAATGGCGGCGATGCTCCAGCAGTGCGAAGCAACCGGCCGCGGCCTCAGCGAGACCGAGATCGAAACCGCGTGCAGCACTGCTGCAGGCACTGACCTCGGCAGCTTCTTCGCGCGCTGCGTGCGAGGCACCATGGTCCCCGATTACGTGACGATCTTCGCCGCAGCAGGCATCGATAGTTTGATCGAAGACCATCCGGACACGGTGCTCCGCGGCCTGGATCGCAGTCGCAAAGATGCGCCCACATTTACTGACTTGCGCGGCATGGAAGTAAGCGGCGGCGGCGATCCAGCACCGCTCAGTGGCCGGCTGCGCGCAATCGACGGCAAGCCCATCGCAAACAGTACAGATGCCGACGTGGCCGTAAAAGCCGCCATCGCCGACAAAAAAACCAGCGTCGCCGTGGAATACGAACGCGCCAACGGCATCACGGCCAAGGTGAACGCTGTATTCGAAGCGCGCAACCGGCCAAAAATCAGCCTCACCCTGCGGGCCAATCCATCGCCAGAGCAACTTCGTGTGCGCCTTGGCGTCACGCAATCGCGCCGCGCACAGTGAGGCTTTGAGTTGTGCGCCGCCAGTCAGCACGGTGATCGGCCCGTGCGGTAGCATTGGATGCGCGTGCCCGCTGTAACTATGACGAAGCTGCTGCTCACCATCACCATGGCACTGCCATGCATGGCGCAGGCAACGCCAATCGAGCCTGCGGCGATCCCGGTGTTGGTCGCTAAGCATTGCGGCAAGTGCCATACGGGACCTGATGCCGAACAGGGCTTTGAGATCGCGCCGCTATTTTCGGTCAGCCTCGATGCGACCGCCAAGGCGCGCGTCGCCACAGCACTACAGCGCGTTCGGTCGCGCACGATGCCGCCTTTGGATGCAGCAATCGTGCCGAGCGATCTCGACCGGCTCGCACTCGCCGCCGCGCTGTCACACCTCGTGCCGGCCCCGCCTGATGCGCGCATCGCAACGCTGCGCAGACTTTCGCGTGCAGAGTACGAACACACGATTCATGACCTGACCGGAATCACCTGGGACGCAAAAGAACTGCTGCCCGAGGACGCGCGCAGCTACGGCTTTGACAACGTTGGGGATGTGATGCGCATTACGCCGATGCTGTTTGAAAAGTACTTCGACGCAGCTGCTGACATCACGGCACACATGCTCTCGACGAAAGCCTCGCGCACCCGGGTGTTCGACGACTCTCGACCGCTGACGGAATCGCTTGCGGCATTCATGGAGCGCGCCTTCCGTCGCCCAGTCACTACGGATGAAGTGGCCGAGCGGGTTCTGCTGCACGATGACCTGCTACAGAGCGGCCTAACCGCGGCTTTGGCACAACAAGCACTACTGCGTTCGATCCTCGCGTCGCCATCATTTCTGTTCCGCGCCGAACTCGGCACGAGCAAAAACCCGGCACAACTGACACCGCACGAACTCGCGGTGCGACTGTCGTACTTTCTTTCCTCCTCAATGCCGGACGATGCGCTGCTCGCATGCGCGCGCGACGGCACGATCCTCGCTCCCGCGGTCTTGCACAGGGAAACGCGGCGACTGATCGCGAACAACGGTGGTCGCGCGCTGGCCGACAATTTCGCAGCGCAGTGGCTCCGCTTTCGGGAGGTGCTGACCGCGACCGCCGACTTCCGCCGCTATCCACAGATCTGGAACGCAAATCTGCGGGTGGCTTTTTACGAAGAAACAGCGCAGCTGTTTGCAGAGATCGCGCGCGACGATGGCAGCGTTTTGTGGCTGCTCGACTGCGACCACACTTTTGCCAACGAGACCCTCGCCAAGCACTACGGCCTGCCGCCGGTGCAGGGCAATGACTTTGTAAGGGTGCCGCTACCCGATCGCCGCCGCGGCGGCCTGCTGGGAATGAGTAGTGTGCTGATGGTTTCCTCGCACGCATTGCGCACGAGCCCTGTGCTGCGCGGCCGCTGGATCCTCGACCAACTACTCGACGCCGCCACACCACCGCCGCCTGCCAATGCTGGCGTGCTGCCCGCCGACGACCAACAACCCGACAACCTGTCGCTGCGCGAACGGCTAGAACTTCATCGCCGTGATCGGGCCTGTGCTGCCTGCCACGCGCAGATTGATCCGCTTGGCTTTGCGCTGGAGAACTACGACGTGCTCGGTGGCTGGCGCACGGAGATTCACGGTAAGCCGGTCGATGCGCGCGCAACCCTGCCTGACGGCACGGAACTCGACGGCCCGATCGCCCTCAAGGATGCGCTGCTCGCGCGCAAGGTCGACTTTGCCCGCGCAATGGTTACGAAACTGCTCGTCTACTCAATCGGCCGACCGATGGTTAGTGACGACGAACCTGAGATCGCGCGCATCGTCGTCGCCACCGAAAAAGGCGACTACCGATTTCTCGCTCTGCTCGATGCACTCGTAGAATCGCCGCTGTTCTTACTGCGCGACCCAGGCGGCAGCCGATGACCCTGCCTCGATTTGGCCGACGCGCTTTTTTGCGCGGCACCGGCGCAACGATGATGCTGCCGTGGCTCGAAGCAGTGGCGGAGCGCTTGCCGCGAGCGCTGCGTGCGCCTCCGGTTCGCATGGCCATTCTGGTGACACCCAATGGCGTGCTGCCGCAGGCGTGGGAGCCCGTGGCAACAGAAGGCGGCGGCTATGTGCCATCCTTTGCGCTCACCCCGATCTCGCCGCGCATACGCGATGTGTCGGTGCTGACCGGACTGTGCAATCGCCAGAGTTTCCTCGGGGATGGTCACTACGCCAAGGTGGCGCCGCTGCTCACCGGCCAGGAGATCCGCCGCACCGGCGGCCGCGATCTAGCCAACGGCATCTCGATGGACCAGTTCGCAGCACAGCAGCTCGGCGGTCGCACCTTGCTGCCGTCGCTCGAACTCGGCTGCGATCCGATCACCCCCGTCGAGGACATGGGTTACTCAACGGTGTACGGCGGCCACATCGCCTGGGGTGCAAACAGTCAGCCCATCACGAAGGAAATCGTGCCGCGACTGTTGTTTGACCGAATGTTTCGATCGACCACCATGGCCGCGGATCCCGCGCGCCAAAGCGTGCTCGATCTCGTGAAGCGCGATGCCGACCGGCTTGCCGCGAACCTCGGCGTTCGTGATCGCGAAAAACTCATCGAGTATCAAGAGTCCGTGCGCGCGCTCGAACTGCGCATCGCCGCCGCCGAGCTAGCACCACGCCAATCGTTGACTGCGGCAGACGCGCCTCAAAAAGGCGTGCCTGCAAACTACGCCGACCATGTTGCGTTGATGACCGACCTCATCGCACTCGCATTCGCCACCGACACGACTCGCATCGTCACGTTCTTGCTGGCCAATGAGGTTTCCGGCCGCGACTTCTCATTTGTCGAAGGCTGCAGCGGCGGCTTCCATGATTTTTCGCATCACGAAGGCAAGCCTGAAAAGCAGGATGCCTATCGACGCATCAACCGATGGCACGTCGAGCAATACGCGGCCTTGCTCGACAAGCTTGCCGCCCACGAAGAAGGCGGCACATCGCTGCTCGACAACTCGATGATCGTGCTCGCTGCCGCGATGCGGGACGGCAACGCGCATGACCCGCACGATCTGCCGATTCTGCTGGCCGGAAGGGCCGGGGGCGCAATCGAGTCCGGCCGGCTCATCGCGTCGCCAACCGATACGCCGGTGTGCAGCCTCTGGCTCGGGATGCTGCAAAAATTCGGGGTAGCAACAAACCGTTTCGGCGATGCCGATCACGCGTTGCTCTGACCCCTTGCTGGGGCGCTTCGCTAGGTTGCGAACGAGGCTCAGGCAGCCAGTGCAAGGTGCCGGTTGCAACGAGCATCGGGGTCGCTATGGTTCCACCGCTTCACAGGCCCAGGTGGCGAAACTGGCAGACGCACCAGCTTGAGGTGCTGGCGCCCTTTACCGGGCATGCAGGTTCAATTCCTGTCCTGGGCACCACTCTCCGCCGCTGCGCCGGCTTCGGCCGTTCGCAGCTGGCGGGGAAGTTTTCTTCCGCACAACGCCCGCGCTCGGTGGCACCCCGCGATGAAACCCCGCGATGAAACCCCGCGGTGGCAGCGCAAAGCGGCGGGTCAGAACTTGGTGATGACCTTGCCCTGAAAGCGGATGTAGTTGTTCTCCAAGTCGACCCGCAGGTATGTGGAGTCGAACATCGTGGCCATGGCCCGCAACTGATCGATCGCCGGCAGGTCCGACGAATTGATCCCAGCGGCGCCCTTAGCCCACTGCTCGCGCAGATACTGCGCCACCGCGTCAGCAAACTCCCCGTTGCGCACCTGCTGCGGCATGCTCGCAAGACTCTTGTACTGCGTGAAGGTCTGCTGCAGGACCATCCGCTCGGCGTTGGCCCGGTTCTCGACCATCCAGCCCATATCCGGATCCCGATCCTCGACCTGGCTCGCTTTGCGATAGTCATCGAGCACTGGGATCAAGTTGCTGCCGTTCAACCAAACGAAGCCGTTCAGCTCGCGCGGCAACTCGCGCTCGATGCTCTGGTAGGCCTCATTTTGAATCAACGGCCGCAGCTGGCCGTAGCTGTAGCGCGTGCGCAGGATGTCCTTCACCAATGGGCCGCTGTTGGACATGACCATAAAATCGTTGAACACGATCATCGCCAGCTCGCCGGTGCCTGGGATCTGCGGATTGACGAACTCCGTGACCGGCTCAGGCAAGCCGTCGACTTTGAGATGCAGTGGCGAGAACCGGAACACGCTGGCATGCCGACTCAGCATGTCGACAAAGTCCTCGGCGATCGCGCGCTGCCCTGGCCGCAGCCAGAAGATCCACGCGATTTGCGGCATCGGCGATGGGATTGGATCTGGGATCCACTGCTGCTTGGTCTCAGGGTTGATCGACTTGTCCGGCACGTTGCGGCGGAACACGAAGCCAGCGCGCGGCAAGAACGCAATCGAGAGCTTTTCGATCAGTTCCGTGCTGTCGACAAGTTGCTGCTTTTGCAGCGTGCAATTGCGCAGCGCGTCGTTCAGCAGCGACTTCTCGCTGGCTTGCAGCGCCCCATTCATTGCCCGCAAAAACTCGCCCACTGGCATTCGCAAGGCCGCTGCAGCACACGCGGTATCCGGCACCATGCGCAAGAATGGATCAAGCCATTCACTGCGCGCCTGCTTCTCCGCCTTGTAGAAGCTCTGCTGAAACTTCGTGTGCATGTGACTGTTTAGGACCACCTCGCCAAGCACCGAGAGCCGCTGCGGCTCAAACAGGAACGCGCCCGTGATGCTGTTCCAGCCCGCCAGCTTTAGAAAGCTCGCGAGCACGCGCTCGTTCATGCTGTCTTTGTTGGCTTCGTTTGGCCATGCCATCGAGAACCGCCGAAACGGGTCGACAGTGTTGGGCGCGAGGCTGAACTCGACAGCGTTGGCACCGAAGTCGGTATTGACGTCACTCCAGCGCTCGATCGGATGCGTCACGCCATCGGCGTAGCGTGCGGACTGGCCAAACGGCTGCTCCTGATCATTGCCATCGACGAGCCGCAACGACTGTTCGAGGATGTATTTGTTGTTGGCAAGCATCAGACAATCGAGCCGCCGCGCCGCGTAAATCGAGCCTTGGATGCCATTGCCTCGAATCACCAAAATCTCACCCTCGGCCTGCACATCGAGCCCTTGCGAGCGCAACTGGCTCTGCACGATCGACCAGCACGCAAGGCCCCAGCCAAAACGGACGCGCCAACTGATGCGCGCATAGAGACACCACCATGGCTGCTGCAGTGGCTGAAACGGCTGCTTGGTCTTGTCCTCGTAATAGCCCGCAATCACCATCTCCTGACTGGCGAGGTCGCGCGCGAGATCGATCATCCCATTGCTGTCCTGCTGCACTTTCAGCAGCGCATCACGGGCCTGCACCAGCACTGGCACACAACTGCGCGTGAGGTCGCTTGCTACCGGCCCTTTGCGAAGCTCGGTGAAGCCATCCGACTCGACCAGCGCCTGCCAAAACGCGGGCGCTGGCAGCTCATCTTTCTGCAGTTGAAAGCGGCCTTTCTCATCGGCGAAATCGGCGATCAGGTTGCGCTTGCGCAGGAAGAAGTCCACCTCGCGCGGCACCACGTCGGGCACGTCGCGCAGTGAGCCTTCGAGTGGGTTGAACACCAGGGCTACCACCGCCAACATCAGCAGCGAGACCAGCACGACGAACGAGATCCCGAGGGTTCGCCAGATCCTGCGCGGCTTTGACTTGTATTGCTTCATCGTTGGCTTCAAGAGTAACGGCGCACCGAGCTATACCGAAGCAAGCTTCGACGCAGCTGGCCGCTCGATCTTCCGACCCCAAGCAACCGCCCTTTGCCTTCGCCCTGCGCCATTGCTCTACTCGCCACGATGGCAGCCCCAGTTCCGAGTTCGCGAACTCGCCTCATCGAGGAATCTGTAACCCTCTCGATCGCCGCTCGAGCGCTCGCTCTGAAGAAGGCTGGTCGCGACGTGGTGTCGCTCGGCGCTGGCGAGCCAGACTTTCCAACCCCCGCCAACATCGCTGAGGCTGGGATCAAGGCCATTCGAGAAGGCCGCTACCGCTACACCGCCACCAGCGGCACTCCTGAGTTGCGTGCTGCGGGTTCGGCATGGCTCAAGGCGGCGTTCGGCCTGTGCTACGGCACTGACGAGGTGATGTGCACAGCCGGTGCAAAGCCCGCCTTGCACATGGCAATGAGCACGATCATCGAAGCTGGCGACCGGGTGATCGTGTTGGCGCCATATTGGGTCTCCTATCCCGCCCTCGTTCACATGGCAGGCGGCGTGCCGGTGATCATCGAGGCCGTGCCCGACCAGGGCTTTGTGCACGACGCAGCGGCGATCGAGCGCGCGGTGGTGACCCACAATGCCAAGGGCATCATCCTCAACTATCCAAACAACCCGAGTGGTGCCGTTGCGACACGCGCACAAATCGAAGCGATCGTGCGGATCGCAGCAGCACACGACCTATGGATCGTCTCGGATGAGATCTACGCAATGCTGCGCTACGACGGCGCAGAATACGTCTCGGCTGCGGCCGTGCCGTTTGGCAAAGAACGCACGCTGGTCGTCACCGGCTTTACCAAAAGTCACACTCTGACCGGATGGCGCATCGGCTTCCTTGCCGGTAGCAAAGCGGTGATCGAAGCCGCCGGCCGCATCCAAAGTCAGGTGCTCGGCAACCCCTGCACCATCAGCCAAGAGGCGGCGCGGACCGCATGCGCCGAGGCACCGTTTGACGAAGTGGCACGAAGGCTGGTCGATCTCGATCAGCGCAGGCAGTTCCTTGTACAAGAAATCAACCAACTGCCCGGGTTGAAGCTCACGCCGCCACGCGGTGCGTTTTATGCGCTGGTCGATGCTCGACAACTGTGTGCAAAACGCCAGCAGAGTGACCTGCAGATCGCCGAACTGCTGCTCGATGAACACCATCTCGCAACGGTCCCCGGCAGCGCATTTGGCATTCCAAACTTCATCCGGCTGAGCTACGCCGCCGCGATGCCCGATCTAAAAAAGGCTATGACGCGGCTCGCCGCGTTCGTGCGGAGCTAAACAATGCAAGGCGAAGAAGCGCAACAACACATCCCGCTCGCTCCCAACCTTGCCGCGTTGACGGACGCGGAGCACCCATGGGATGTGTTCGCGCAGCTGCGTTCCGTCCGCGAACTGACAACGAACCAGGGCCAGCCCTACCTCGTGCTCGAACTGGTCGACCTCTCGGCTATGTTCGAGGGCAAAATCTGGAGCGACAGTACTAAGGCGCTGCAGGCGGCGAAGGCGGCAGTGCCCAATCAAACGGTCAAACTGCGCGGCATGGTGAAGTCCTACAGGGGCAAGCCGCAACTGATCATCGAGAACCTACGGCCAGTGCTGCCAGGCGATGAAGGCTTTGATCTGGGGCAGATCGTCGATCCGGCCCTCTCGGCTGTCGAAGACCTAGTGTGCCGCACGCTGGTCATCGACATCGAGACCGTGCCAGCGCACGACCGCACGGCAATGCCGGAGAGCGTGGCAGAGGCACTGACGCAATTCGCTCAGCGCAAAGAACCTGGTGCCGGCAAAGACATCATCGAAGCGCGGATTGGCATGGCGATGGGCCTGTCGCCGCTGTTTGGCAAGGTCGTCTCGCTAGCCATCGGCGATGGCGACGCGGAGCCAGGCCAAGAAGACATCACCGTGCTCGCCGTGCCGCCCGAAGGCGCCCTGATCGACCCCGTGCCGCCGTGGCTGCGACTGATGAGCGAGCCCGAACTGCTCGCCGCGTTCTGGGCGCTCGCAAGCAAGGCAGAAGTGGTCGTCACCTTCAACGGTCGCAACTTCGACATTCCGTTCCTTGCCACGCGCAGCATGATTCATGGCATCCCCGCCAGGTGCGATCTATTGTCGCAGCGCTTTTCACTAAAGCCGCACCTCGACCTGATTGAGTTGCTCAATCAGCGCGACAAGGGGCCGGGCAAGCTCGACGTGATTTGTTGGGCGCTTGGCATCGAGAGCCCCAAGGGCGAGATGGATGGCTCGATGGTCGCGCCTGCATACGCGCGCGGCGAGATCCTAAAAATCGCGGAATACAACGCGCATGATGTGCGCGCGACGACGGCGGTGTTCCGCAAGGTGCGCGACAGCGTGCTGCGCTATCGCAAGGACTGGAGCTGATCCGCGCCGCGCATGACAAGAGGCTTGGCCGCCTGCAGCGCGGCACCGGCCGCGGCTTCCAAGAGGCACTGCTCGCACCAGCACCGGCGCGCAGCGAAGTGCTTTTCTGCATCGCCAATGATCCACGCGTCGACCCGCAAATCGAGCGCCGTGAGCGTTACTACGGCGAACTCGCTCTAGCCCTCGAATTGCCGTGCAGCGAGATTCTCCTTTTGGCAATCAACAAAGCGAACGGCACGCTGGCTCCAAGCGTGCTTGCCGAAATGGCGGCACGCGGCAACCGCGAAGCCTTCACGCTGCTCACCGACCCTGACGCGCATTTACCGCTGGCACTGGAGATGGCCGACTATCTGCGCGACTACCCGATCTGGGCAGCACAGTTCCTACCGTTCCCGGTGATCCAGCGGCTCGCGGAGCACGGCATCGCCCGTGGCGACCTCGACTACGACGTCGAGGTTCATGCCCCCTTCTGGCAACATTTTGATCGACGACTGCCAGCGGTCGCTGACGCGTTTGCACGCAATGCGACGGCTACGGCAGTCGAACAGTCTCAACGAACAGAACTCGCGGACCCGGCAAAGGCCCCAACGGAACTGTTACTCGACAGCCTCGATGAGACGCCGTCCTCGCGCGTGACCGAAGAACTCTCACACCGCCGCTCACTGCTAGATCGCGCGCTGCTGGCTTGGCGCGTAGAACACGATGCGTCCGTGCCGCGCCGCCACGCAGCAGCGAGAGCTCTCGGCGCGATGCAAGATCTGCGACTGCTCGAACTCGCTGAGGCCACGTTTCAAAGCGAAGATGATCTTTCGGATCCAGCGCGCACGCTGCCGATCGAGGATCGCCAGCGCCGCACCGCGCTGCTCGCATACGTATTGAAACTGCCAGCCAAAATAACGCTGCCACTCGCGCGGCGCTGGTGGGGCGATGGACGATTCCTGCGCACCGCCGCCGGCCGCATATTGGAACTACACGCGGAGCCGGAGGATCGCGAATGGCTTACGGAGTTTGTCGCGCGAACACTCCAGCACGACAGCGGCCTTGAGATGGCCTTCGAAATCGACGCGCTGGTGCACATCGGGGATCGTCGCTCACTGGCGGTGCTGCAATCGGTCACTCGGCAGGCAGCCTGCTCGTGGACACGCACTCGCGCGCTGCTTGGTCTGGCACGCCACCCGGACGATCCGCTGGCGCATCCCGAGTTGGCCGATGCGCTGTGGGACTGCGAATCCGAGGCGCGAGAACTCGGCTGCCGATACGCCACTATTTCGATCGAGGAGGGGCGACGGCGCTGCGCCCAGTTGGCGGCTGATCCGATCGAAGAAGACAGCGTCCGCGAAGCCGCCGCCGAGCGACTGAACACCGGCAAGTAAGCGACTAGCTCCTGCGGCACGCACGAAAAGCGGGTTCGCACATAAAGCCACCGGCAGCGGTGACAACCCCGCGATGAAACGTTGCGTTGGCAGGCATTCGTGGTTGTTCTGCAACACGGCTGTGAACAAAGGATCGCGCGTTGCGCACAACTCGATCCGTGCTGCCCGCCTGTTCGGGTCAACCTCGATGGAAAACCCGCCTTGCCGCAAGCCGTCAGCGCATGCTGCAAAAGGCCCCTGCCAACTGCGGTCGCTCGCCGCGCAACCGCTGCTGATCCCTGCAGCGCGCAAACAGGCGGTCAAATCCGCAGCGCGTTTACGCAACCCTTCGGCAACGCGGCAAGACACATCTCCTGCAGCTTGCGGCGCACACCCTTGTCCGGATCCGAACAAAATACGTAGAGCTTCCACATGCGCGGATACGCCTCGCGCAGATCGCGCAGCCTTGGGATCTCATCGACAAACGTGTCCAACGGCATCGCGCAATCAAACCCGCCAGGGAAGCGCACCAGCGTCCTGGCTTCCTTCAGTTGCATGCTGCGTGCGGGGCAGTAGAGCGTGATATCCATCGGCCGGCCAAAGGCCAAAAGCGCCTGCTGCTCAATTGCCGCTTCCCAGGCAAAGCGCGCCGCCGGTTTGCCTGGCATGAAATACGTATCGAGCAACAAAAGCTGTAGGTCGCGATTGAGGTAGAGCGGCAGGACTAGCACTCGCTTTGGTAGCTCACGGCGACGAAAGCGCTGCGCAAAACGATGCAGCCGTTCGGTTGCTGCGGCATCAAAGAGATCGAGACCTTCGAGCCGAAGCAGCAAGGACTCGTCGGTGGCAAACTGCAGGTCTGCCGCCGACAGCGCATTTGCGCGCAGTGCCAATTCGACCATTCGGGAAACCAACGCACCCGCCGCGATCTTGGCGTGGTGATAGTAAACGCGCTCACTGAAGTGATAGCGGATCTCCAGCACGCGCATCAACTCGGACACGATGTCCTCGCGCAGCATGCCATTCTTCTCGCAGTCGACGTACATCCGTTGCGAGGCGCGATCGATGCGAAAGTAATCAACGACGCGGCGGTCGTAGCTAAGGTCGAGGCCGGTGTAATGCGCGTCACGCCGCAAGTAGTCGAGCAGATCGGCATCAATCGTATCGCTGACAACCTGCCGCCAGAACGGCGGCACCTGCAACGGGCCATCTGCCAGCACCGAGAGGATCGATTCGCGCAGCGATAGCTTGTCGAGCTGTTCGCCCAAAGCCGTGTCGCCGAGGACCGCGCGAAAGCGCTCCGGCCGATCATGGCGCGGCAAGAGCCCGGTTTGGTCCTCGATGTTGTGACCGAACGGGATGTGCGTGACATCGTGCAGCAGCGCAGCGATGCGCAGAATCCGCCGTTCTTCCGCACTGATGCGAAGACACACGGACGGAAACTTCGCCGCGTTCTTGTCGGCAGCTTGCAGCAGCTGCTCGCACATGTGCAGCGTGCCAATCGAATGCTCAAAGCGCGTGTGCGTCGCGCCAGGGAACACCAGATAGGCAAAGCCAAGCTGCTTCACGCCGCGCAAACGCTGAAACTCAGGCGTGTCGAGGAGGCGCATTTCCTCATTGCTGAGTTCGATATCGCCGTGAACCGGTTCGCGCAGGATGGGCAAGCGGCGGCAACATAGCCGAGCGCTTGAAATCGGGCCAAGGCTCCGAACGCGCAACAAAAAAAGAGGCCGCGCTCCACCGGCGCAGCCTCCACCAACCAACGCCAAAAAATACCACCTGCCGAGATGACTGACGATCGGCAAGATCGAGTGCCGCACGGCGCAGTCCGAAAGCTGCAATGCCATCGCATTCTTAGCCGTCTCAATCCGGGCCTGCGTGGCGCTGGGGGATTCTCAGCGCAACGTGAGCGCCAGCGGCAAAGACACTACGCCGCTCAACATCACATCCTTGGCAACGCGCGGTGGCGACCATTCACCAGTGCTGGTTGCGACTCGGGCACGGATGAGCGCCAGCATGGGCACGGGCAGCGGGTGCACGAAATCGCGGTCCGCGGCAACAACACGAAAAATTTGGTCGCCTGGATCGACGCGCAGTGGCCAAGCCTTGCCCGCAATCGGCGGCGGTACATGCATCCGCGGCGGAGTTGCTGCGCCGCCAGGCAGCGGACAACGAAGGCCAATGCGAACGTCGCGCGCAAGTGGTCGCACGAGTCGCGCGAAGTCGCGATGTTCAATGGTGAGCACGCACAACTCCGCATCTTCCACCAATAGATCAAACGCCCCGTCCGCACCAGTCACCACGCAACTCACCGCCACGGCATCCACCTCACGCGGCTGCAGCCAGCGATCGGCGCTGCTGCGCTTGGGAACCTTGTCTTGTGGCCAACACCAAACGAAAGCGCCCGCGAGCGGGTCGCCATGCTCATCGACAACGCTGCCACGACACGCGGCACCGTGAGCCACCGATAGCGCTACTTCGGTCGAAGCACGCAGTAGCTCAACTTGCTGAGGCGCGGTCACTGGCAAGCATGGCCCGCCAGCCGAAACGCCGATCGTGCTGCCGCGCGGCAGGCCGCGAATCACCGCATGGCCTTGCCCGTCGACTGCTGGTCCGTCCTTGTTTGCCTGCCCGGCGAACAACTGCTGCGCGAAGAACGGGTATTGCAGCAACTCGGTCGTGAAGGACGCACCAACGGCACTGATGCGCACAAAAGCACTGGGCAGCGTCAGCTCACTGCCGACCAGTTGCACATGCAACTCGCAATCCGCAGCGAGCACGAAGCCCACTTCACTGCCAGCAGGGGGCACGGAGACCAGTTGATAACTCCACGCCTTGCCCACGGCGCGCACGACAACCGGCACGCCATCCCCGCTCGCAACCTCTGCGGCAAAGCAGCCCTTCTCATCAGTCAGGATCTCATTGTCGAGTTCGCCGCCACACCAAACGCGCGCACCGGCAACCGGCTTGTTTAGTTGGTCTACCACACTGCCGCGCAGCAGTGCAGTGATGCCGATTTGCAGTTCGCCCGAGCCATCCGCGCCTGCGATCATGATCCGCCTGAACATCGTTCTCGCCCCTTCCTCAATGCGCACCAGCGCTTCACCGTCGCGCCGGTCGGCCTCGGGCCAGCTCATTCCCGCGCCACCGACAACACTAATTTTGGCAGTTACCTCGGCGCTGCCGCGGTGCACTCGGATGTTGGCAGCCGTCGACGGCAAGTAGCTGCCAACCTGCTCGATCTCGACCCAGACTCGAGGCCCATATGCTAGGAGCGGCCTGTTGCCAGGCGGCTCCGCGGCAAGCGGCCCCGAGGCTTGCTCCTCGACCGGCATGGGCATCACCGGCGGCGCCGGATCCCTGCTAACCCACCACATTGCGCCAAAATACGAGCCCCCTAAAGCAAACATCGCAATCAGCAACGTGGTGGAACGGCGACGCATGCAGAATATTGAGGAAGAAGTCTACCGAGCCCCCAGTCCCCGTGCTTGTGCCTGTTCAGATCGCCCTCGACTACCGCCCTGCTGTGCATAGCCACGCTGGGATCGCTCGTGCCGTTCGTCAGCTAGCGATTGCGCTTGCCGAACGTGACGACATCGACCTGCATCTGTTCGCTCACAGCGTCACGCGCGCGAGCAGCGCCAGCCGGTCGCCGGCCCGTGCGACGCTGCACCGCTTGCCTATCCCGGGACGCGCGCTACCGCTGCTGTCGCGCCTCGGGTTGTCCGCCGAACTGCTCGCCGGCAATCCTGAAGTTTTCCACTGGACCGACTACGTGCACCCGCCGATCGGCAAGGCCCGCATCGTTCTGACCGTGCACGACCTCGCTTTCATCCACGATGAAAGTTGGCATGGCGCCGATGCCAAGATCTTGCTCGCGCGCACAGCTCGCGCCGTTGCAGCAGCTCACACAATCCTCGTGCCTTCGCGCGCCACACAGACTGATGTGCAGAAAACATGGCCAACGGCGCGCACGACAGTGATTCCATTCGGCAGTGACCACGTGCCGACGACCAAAGGGCCGCAGCCGTTTGGCGGCATGCCGTACGTGCTATGCCTCGGCACCATCGAACCGCGCAAAAATCACTCTGCATTGCTCGCGGCCTTTCGACAATTGTCGACCCCGCGACCGCTGCTGGTCGTAGTTGGGCGACGCGGCTGGGAAGACGCAGCGATCGTCGAACAACTGCGTGCAGCACAGCAGGAAGGCGGCGTGCAATGGCTGCCACAGGCGGGCGACGAGGAAGTTTTCTCGCTGCTCGCCCACGCGCAACTGCTGGTCTACCCGTCCTTGTGGGAAGGCTTTGGCTTTCCGCCGCTAGAGGCGATGGCATTCGGCGTGCCGGTCATCGCCAACGACTGCGCGCCAATGCGCGAACTCACCGACGGCGCTGCCGTGTTGTGCGATGCGCGTTCGCCAGCTGCGCTCAGCGCGGCCATCGACCGGTTATTGCACGACCGCGAAGCCAGACTAAGAGGCAGTGCCGCCGGGCGAGTTCGCGCAGCATGCTTTCGGTGGCGAGACTGTGCTGCAGCACACGCAAGGATCTACCGCGAGGTTCTAAAGTGATCGTCGTCTTCGATGGCACTTGCCTTGCGGATGGCCCGATCACCGGCGTGAGCCGCGCTTTTCTAAACGGGCTCACTGCATATGCAGCAAACAGCACCGCGGCAATTTATCTACTGCTGCCCGATGGCATCGAAGGGCCGCTGCCGCCCGGCATCACAGTCGTGCCAACACCGCGCGGCGCATTGCGGCGACAGCTTTTATTGCCAAAGCTGTTGCGCCAATTGCAGGCGGACGTGCTGCACAGTCCCGTAGCTGCCGTCCCGCTGCGTGCGCCGTGTCCGACGATCGCCACGGTGCACGACCTGCCATGGCGCCACGCTGATTCTGGCGAGTCCACTTCCTATTGGCGGCGGTTCGCTACGCGCTGTGCATTGCGCTCTGCCAGCGTCGTGCTCGCGCCATCCACGTTCACGCTAGAGGCCGCGCGCTCGATCGCTGGCCATGGCGCAAAGCTCCTGCTTTTGCCCAACGGAACTACCGCGCCACAATGCGTCGTCGATCCAGCCCTGCGCCTAGGACCGCTACTCGCACTCGGCGACGATCGGCACCGCAAAAACCGCAACGCAGTGCGAACGGCCTGCGCGCTTGCGCGAGAGCGCAGCGAGTCGCTGCCAGAAATCTGCTTCGCCGGACCACCGGACAACTACCTCGACGAACCGATGAAGGAGCAACTGCTGCGCGGCTGCCGCATGCTCGTGCAAGCATCCCGGTTTGAAGGCTTCGGCATGCCAGTTCTGGAAGGGCTCGCGCACGGTATTCCAACCGTGTGCTCCGACCTGCCGCCGTTCCGCGAGATTGCCGGCGATGCTGCGATCTACGTCGACCCGCGTAGTCCTGCGAGCATCGCCGATGGGATCGTGCGCGCACATGAGGACGCGCCACTGCGCACGCAACTCGCAAGCGAAGGCCCCCTGCGCGCCGCGCGCTTCACGCCAAACGCCGTCGCCGCCGCCTGGGGTCAACTGCACCTGGCACTCACGCGATGAGTCTGCACGCCGTCATCGCTGGCTGGCTACTGGCAAAACCTTCTGGCGCAAACACGCGCCTGCTTGCACTGCTGCGCCACATCGGCCCGTTGCTCGGGCACGGGGAGCGGGTCACGGTGCTGCATCGCGCCAACTTTGCGCCGCCGCGGCTCCACCCAAGCATCCAGTTTCAGGCCATTGCCATCCCTGCAGCGCCGACCTTTCGACGCGCGCTTGCCGAACGAAGGTTACTCGGCAATGCGCTGCGTTCACTTGGCGCCAGCGTGCTCGATCACGGCTTTCTACCGGTGCCGTTCGTGCCCTGCCCAGTCGTGCTCACGATCCATGATCTGCGCGATGCAGATGGCCATGGTCGGGGTGCAAAGCGACTTTCACGCTGGCTCCTGCGCCGCAGTCTTACGCGGGTTCACACCGTGCTGGTGCCCAGCTTATTCACCAAGGCGCAACTGCTCAAACAAGCACCAGGCACGCGCATCGTCGTTGCACCAAACGGCGTCACCATGCCTGAATGCGCAGCGTTGCCGCATGAGGACGGATACCTGCTGCACGTGGGTCACCTTGAGCGGCGCAAGAACCTCGCCGTGCTGCTGTACGCGCTCGCCATGTTGCCCATGAGTGCGCGACCAAACCTGCGACTCATCGGCGCCGATGCAGGCGCGCAAAACAGCTTGCGCGCGTTGACTAAAAAACTCGGCCTCGTGGCCAACGTGCAGTTCCTCGGGGTCGTGGATGATGCCGAAGTGACTCGTCAATACGCCGCTGCGCGGGCGGTTGTCGTGCCATCGCACTACGAAGGTTTTGGCCTCGCGGCACTCGATGGCCTCGCCAATGGCAAGCCCGTCTTGGTGAGCGCCGCCGGCGCCCTGCCCGAACTCGTTTGCAAAAGCGGCATCGTGCTCCCGCCGGATGATGCGCGCGCCTGGGCTAGCGCAATCGCTGCGCTGCCTGCGCCGACTGCAGAGGCCACGCAAAAACGTCGCGCGCGGGCGAGCAGCTTTGCATGGCCGCGAACTGCGGAACTGGTGCTTGCTGCGTGGCGCACCGCAGCGACCCACCCGCACTAGAGATCAGCGCACGAGCCAGATGATCAGCCAGATGAGAAGCGCAGCGCCGAGTAGCACAGCACCGAACAGGAGCAACTTGGTGCCGGTCGAAAGCTGCCCCAGGTCATCGCCCAGCGGCCCCCTGCTGGCATTGGGCTTTTGAAACTGCAGCACGCGATTCTTGGCCTCGATTTTTGGCTCACCAAATGCGGCCGGAGCAAGATTCGCAGCGCCTGATTTGCCCTTCTCAATTGGGCGCACCTGCACCACTTCGTCGGCGAACTCCACCACCTGACGTTCGTGCGACCGCGGCAAAGGTAGCAGCGGTGATGGCGGCGGTGGCAGCGACCGCGGCGGCGGTGGCGGCGGTGTCGGTGATGTCGGTGATGTCGGTGATGTCGGTGATGTCGGTGATGTCGGTGATGTCGGTGATGTCGGTGATGTCGGTGATGGTGGCGGTGGCGGCGACAACGGCGGCAGCGATAGCCACGGTGACGACGGCAACGGCGGTGTCGGTGACAACGGCGGCAGCGACACCCACGGCGCGGGCTCGCTGCTCACCGTTGCGGCCACTGGTTTGGTCGGCACCTTCGGGGTTGGCACCGACGGACCACCAAACAGGTCGTTGTCATCGCCAGTCGGCTCGAGGCTCGCTGCCTGCGCGGCATGAAGACCCTCGCGGAACACGATCACGGTCTTGCCAATCTGGATCTTGTCGCCGTCGCGCAGCACGCGCCGCTGCACCTGCTTGCCGTTCAAAAGCGTGCCATTGCTGCTCTCAAGATCTTCAATCTCCACCACGCTCCCCTGGACGCAGAGGCGCGCGTGCCGCCGCGAGCATTTGACATCGTCGATGACGAAATCGCTCCCGACAACTCGCCCCAGCAGCAAGCCATCGTGCACCGACATGATGCGGCCGTCAGAACAAACTAGGGATGCGTCAACCATCGGATGAGTAGCCGGGAAGGACCTGAAGGATAGCATCGCACACTCCATGTCCGCCGCCATCTCGATACGGCAACTTGCGGTGACGTTTCCCGGCGGGTTCCAAAAGCCCGCGGTAACGGCACTCCACCCGCTCGATCTCACCGTCGAGCGCGGCGCAATCGTCGGCATTCTCGGCCCCAACGGTTCGGGCAAGACGACCCTGCTGCGCGTGCTTGCTGGCCTGCAACGGGAAACCACGGGCCTTGTGCGCGTGCTCGATCTACCGGCAGATGCAACTTTGGTGCGCCAGCGGGTGGCGTATCAACCGGAGGGACCGCTGCCGTTAGCGGTGCTAACCGGCCGTGAGTTTTTACAGTGGTATGGCTGCGAGCTGCGACTTGCAGATGCAGTTGCCGACCAACGCGCTGCTGAATTGCTCGCGCGCTTTCAGCTCGCGAATGTGGCGCAGCGAAGAGTGCGGACCTACAGCACTGGCATGCAGAAGCGGCTGGCACTGGCCGCGGCCTTGCTTGGCGAGCCCGAAGTCTTGCTGCTCGATGAACCGACTTCGGGCCTCGACCCACTCGGCTCTGGCATGGTGATCGATGTGCTGCGCGAACGCGCGCAGCGCGGCACCACGATCGTGATGGCCTCGCACCATTTGCAAGAAGTCGAACAGATCTGCAGCACCGTGCTCGCGCTGCACGCTGGCCGCTGCGTTGCGCGCGGCACGATTGACGACCTGCTCGGCACCGGCGATCGCACGCTCACGGTGCGCGGCCTGCCAGACTCGGCGCTGAACGGGGTGGCCGAAGATCTACAACGGCGCGGCGGCGAACTGATCGACAGCGGTCGCGTGCGGCAGCACCTATTCGCCTGGTTCCGTCGGCTCGGCAGTGGACCTAATTCTGGGCCCCAGTCGTGATTCGATTGCCTGCCGCAACCCGCGTGGTGTTCCGCGCGGCACTGTCGCTTTCGTTGCCGCCTGTGCTACTTGCCGCGGCGATCGCATTCGCATTCGCCGACCCGACCACCTTCGGCGCGAACGCGCCCGCAACCCTAGCGCCGTGGCTGCATTTGCCGGCCTTCACCGCGGCGGCTGCCTGCGGCATCACTGCGCTGCAATGCTGGCCGACTTTCGCGCAACACAGGCATGGTGCTGATTGGGTGCTGCGCCTGCGCTCGGGACCTTGCTACGGCTGCGCTCATGCAGCATTTGGCGCTTTGCTCGCACTCGCCGTATGGCTTTTGCCGATCGGCCTCGTCGCAGCATTATTGATGCCAACTCCGCACGCCCACCACGCACTGACAGCAGACAGTTCGCCGATCCTCGATGCTGGGCATCCATGCGTGACGTTCCCCGCAGATGGCAGCAACTACCAGGAACTCCGGCTCCGGCCGTTTGCATTTCTACCAGCATCAGAGCCGCAGCCGACCAGCCTCGAAGTGCTCGCTGACAACCTGCCGCTCTCGACGCAGCCACTGCGGATCACCGGCACGCGCGAATTGCTGCCGATCCACTTCGCGCTGCGCACGATTCACACGCTGTCCGTGCGCCGCACAACCGGCAACCTGCCGCTTTTCTTCGCCGCCGATGGTGCTGTGCTGATCGCCGCAGCAAACAGCAGCCGCATCCTCAATGGCATTATCGCTGCGTATTGGCATCTGCTCCCGCTAGCAGTGGCTCTCGCATTGGCGATGCTGTGCGCGCCATTTGCCGCACTGCCAGTCAACATCATGGTGTTCGTCACAGCGCTGCTCGTGCAGACCCTGGGCAACCTATCGCCAGCTGGCGAAGCATTCACACTGGCACTGCGCGGCCACTGGCTCGGTTGCGAACCGATGCTTGCAACCGCGCTCCCGACTTTTTTCGTGGGCCTCGTGGCAACGCTGCTCGCCATCCTTGTGCGCCGACGGCTGCGCCGATGAACCGGCTGCCAATCCTCATCGTCGGCCTCTTCTGCTGGCTCGGCGCCGCATGGCTTGGCAATCCAAAAATGGGCAACCTGCAACAGTGGGCGATCGTCGCAACCCGACCGTTCACCCTGCCGTTCCTGTGGCGTTCGCTGCGTCAGGCCGTCGATTCGGGCGACCCCGCAGAAGCATTCGCAAGGGCACAGGCACTGCTGCTGACCTTGCCGGATTGGACCGACGGTCATGCAGTATTCGCCTGGCGCTACGCCATCGAAGGCGGCAACCCGCTCGCCACCGGCAGGTCGCGCGCGGCGGCGGCGAAGACGCGCCTGCAGGCCGCCATCGCAATGCTGCAAGCGGCATGTGAGCGAACGCCCAATAAGGCAGCGGACCTCTACACGTGGATGGCGTTCATCGTCGAACTCGCAGTGCAGCACGAACCTGGACTCGCCGAACTGCTCACCGCCGATGCAGGGCTTGGCGCGCCGGCGCAGATCGCCGATCGCTTTCTGGCGAAAGCCGAACAACAAAGTGGCCGCGCCTCCGTGCGCGAACAGCGTATTTTTCTGGTGCCGCAACTATGCGCGGCACTCCTCCAAGCGGCGGACCGCAACGGGGCATTGCAGGTGCTCGACGCTGCGATCGGCCGCTGCGCTGAGATCCGCGATCCGCAACTTGGGCAGGAGTGGCTCACAACGTTGCAACTAGTCCGACGACGACTCGCTGGCGACCGCACGGTCGATGCTGCTACGTTTTCCGATGACCAGCGACTGCAACCACTCCTGCCGTATCTGGTCCGCTAACTCGCCCCATGTTTGACGACCTCGTAGCCTGGATTGCCAACTACCCGTACCCCGCAGTTGCGTTGGTATTTGTCGTCTGTGGTCTTGGCTTGCCGATCCCGGAAGAACTGATCCTGATCGCCGCCGGCTATGTCTGCGCGACCTATCCACTAAAAGCAACGCTGCCGCTGATGATTGTCTGGTCTGGCAGCGCAATCCTGCTCGGCGACCTGCTCCCGTTTGTGCTGGGCCGAGTGTTCGGCACCAGACTGCTGCGCCTGCGTTGGATGCGGCTGCTCATCACCAAACGACGGCTCGCGCGGTTTGACTCGTTCTTCCGCCAACGCGGCGATCTCGTGATCTTCATCGCCCGCTTTCTTGCCGGCATCCGCGTGGTCGCGTTCTTCACCGCCGGCACAATGAAGATGCCGATCCGGCGCTTCCTCGCCTTCGACTGCCTCGGCATCGTGCTGATCGTCCCGCTGCTGTCGTGGATCGGCTACCACTTCCACGAAGTGATCGACGGCGCGATCGAACGCGTGCAGAGCGTGGAGCGCGGCCTGTTATGGACGGTCCTCGCGACGCTGCTGCTCGGCGGGATCTGGCTCTGGAGGAGAAGGCCCGGCAGGAAATCGTCGACGCCCGACGAGACCTTCCTCGAACCGCAGATGCCGGTGGTGGACCCGACCGACAACGATCCCGACAATAGTATCGTCTCCATGGTTGACCTGCCGGATCTAGAAGACCCACGCCAACTGGAGCAAGACGAGCCGAAAACCAAGCAGGCGCAGAAGAATCACTGAGTCAGATTGCTTGCTGGCAATGCGGAACGGAGCCTAAGGTCACGATTACGGCGCGACACCTCTGCCGTTTTGCAACGCCCATGTTCCTCACCGCCACCATCGTCGCTCTGGTCGTAGCGATTTTGGCCGTGACCTTTGCCGTGCGGTTGTTCCAACAGATTCTGGCCATGGCCCCTCTCGATCAAGGCCTCGCCAACGCGGCGCAAGACAGCGGTCGCGCCTTCCTGCACGGAGAACTCCGCTACCTCGCACTGTTTTCCCTGGTTGCGTTTTTGCTGATCGGCCTCGGTGCCACCGAGAACGGGCTCGGGATGCGGACTGCCTGTGCGTTCTTGCTCGGCAATACGGCTTCTGCCGGTGCCAGCTACTTCGGCATGCAGTGCACGACGAGCGCCGGCGTGCGGCTGCAACAAGCTCTAAAGACGAGCCTCCGCAGCGCTCACTGGATCGCCCTCATGTCGGGCGCGGTGGTGTGCTTTGCCGTCATTGGCGTTGGCCTTTTTGCTATCTGCCTACTGCTGATCTGCTACGGCAGCAATGGCCTCGATCACGTGCTCGGCTTCAGCCTCGGTGCTAGCTCCATCGCGCTGTTTTTGCACGCGGACAACGGCATCCGCACGCAGGGCAGAGACCTCGCCAACGGAATTGTGAGCATGGGTGCCTGCCGGTTTGAATCCTTCGTCTCAGCCATCATCGCGGCCATCATTCTTGGCTGGTCGCTTGCAGCTGGCGAAGGCGATGCGCGCACTGCGAGCCAAGCAGGGTTGGTGATCTATCCGGTGTTGCTTGCGGCGCTCGGCCTATTTGCCAACTACCTCAGCATCGCTGCGCGGCAGATCGACATTGAGCGCGCGCCGTCGGCCTCACGGCTCGCTGGCCTTTGCGCTGCGGGCGGCAGCTTATTCCTCGGCGGTGCCTTGCTGGCGTGGTTCGTCGGGCCAACGCAGCTACTCACCGATGGTGGCCAGGCGATCTTTGGCCCATTGCACGTCTACCTCGCGATGGTGCTCGGCATCGTGCTCGCCGTCGTGCTCGCCGTCGTGATCGGCTGGCTCAATAGGTTGCAGGCAAAGCAACATTTTGCCGCAACGCTGCTGTTCGTGCCGCTGCTCGCCTTCAGCATCTGGGCCTGCAACAGTCTCGCTGGGACCTACGGCATCGGCATCGCTGCGTTAGGCATGCTGAGCATGTTCGGCTATGCACTGAACCTCGATATCAGCAACTCGCTCGCCGCGGACCGAGCAGACACGGCCACGCAAAACGAACTGGCCGCAACTGGGCGCGAGCAAAGTGGCGCACGGAGCGCGAGCCCAGCCCTGACAGGGGTTGCAGATGGCATCGTGATTTGCAGCGCGGCTTTCACCGCGATCGCGTTGCTGGCCGCTTACCGCTGCAAGTTAGCGCTCTTCTACTCGTGCTCGCTCGGCAACATTGGCACCGTGTTTGGCATGCTGATCGGCGCGATGTTGCCGTTCTTGTTGTCAGCCAAAGTCAGGCAGGCGGTCAGCATGGCAGCCAACCTGGTTTTCCTGCGAATGCTGCGCCGCCAGCAAGAACGCGCGGCGCAGAACATGCCTGCCAACGCGGTTAACCGGGTGCGTCGCATGGCATCGAGGACCCCGTTGGCGCTGCGCAAAATACTCGCGCTTTGCACGGTAACGATTCTGCTGCCGGCATTGCTCGGGATGAGCTTTGACCCGGCAACGGTCGACGGCCTGCTGATCGGCTGCACAACCGCTGGCTTACTATTGGTGCTTTCCCTTTGCGCCACCGAGGGCAAACGAGGCGATGCGCGAGTAGCTACGGAAGAGGCCACCATGGCTGGCGACAAGTTTCGCGCAGGCTCAGGCCCATCGATCCTCATCCTGATCAAATTGCTGCCAATCGCGGCCCTGCTGACGGCGCCACTGTTCAAGTGAGCCGAAATAGGCACTCAAAGGGGCACCTTTTCCACCCCGACCGGGCTTCGGCAGAGCTGGGGGGTTACCGCAAAGGCTTCTGCCGATACATTGCCCAGCACTTCTCGGCCGCAGTTGGCGCACCTGTATTGCAGCCCTGGTCCGTAGGAGCCCGAACCGAAGCGAACGCATTTTGACTACTCGAAAAGCATCTACCCCCCCACCTCCGTCACCTGCGCCAATTGACAATGCCGGGCGCACTCCATCGGCCAAAGCCAAAAAGTTAGCACTCGACATCGCGGGCTTCCTTGGCGCCAATCAAACGGAAGACTTGGCCATCCTCGATGTCGCGGGCCCAATCGCAATCGTCGATTACTTCGTCATCGGCACAGTTCGCAGCACGCGCCAAGCACAGGCCGTGGCGCGAGAACTCGACCAGGAAGTGAAGGACGTGCGCGGCAAGCGCAAGCGCAATCAGGCCGGGATGGAAAGCGACGAGAGCAACTGGGTGCTGCTCGACTTCGACGACGTTGTCGTGCACCTGCTGCTGCCGGAAGCGCGCGCCTACTACGACCTCGAAAGCCTTTGGGCTGACGTTCCGCGGCTGGCTGTGCCACCGCCGACCGAAGGCAAGCAACGGACGACGGCAGAACGTCGCAGCAAACACATCCAGATCTTCCCGAGCGAACCGGGGAGCTGACCCAGGTCGATCCGCGCTTCGTGCGCGGATCACCCTTGCCGTCGTGCCGAAGGGTTCGATTGGTGGCGGGTTCGATTGGTGGCGAGTTCGATTGGTGGCGGGACGGACAAGTTAGCGTCCTAAAGACAATGGGCCAAAGCGCGCGCCACGGCGCGGTGCAAGGCACTTCCTCTGCAACATGACCGACGGCATAAACTGGCTTCCGTTTGACGCGACTAGCCTGCAGCGGGCGAAGGATTCTGATCGCCCAGTGTTGCTGCTCATCACCGTGCCGTGGTGCAACCACTGCAAAGACCTGCTCGCCAATCCATTTGGCGATGCGCGCGTAGCAGCGATGGTGCGCGAGCAATTCGTGCCGGTGCTACTCGATGCCGAGCGAAGGCCCGACGTAAATGAACGCTACGGCACTGGTGGCTGGCCTTCGATTGCCTGCCTGACACCGGACGGCGAGCTGATTCTAAACCACGGCTACCTGGCGACTGCCGAGTTGCTGCTGCAACTCGAACGCGTGTCGAAGGTCTGGCGCGAGCAACGCGAGGATATGCAAAAAAGCCTGCGCGATCTGCTCGCGCACCGACACGCGCCCGAGGCTAGCACGCGCGGCAAGCTCGATCGGCAGATGGTGGAAGACATTTCCAACGCCATCTACGAGAAGTTTGACCACCGCCATGGCGGCTTTGGTGAAGGCGCAAAGTTTCCGCACCCTGAGGTGCTCGACTTCGCGCTGGCGCAGGCAGCCAAGCGCGGCGACGACCGGATGCGCGAGATCGTGACCGTGACACTCGACCGAATGCTGGCGAGCCCATTGCACGACCCGATCAACGGCGGCTTCTTCCGATTTAGCAAAACCTCGGACTGGCACAGCCCCAACTTCGAGAAGTTGCTCGAGGTCAACGTGCGCATGCTGCGGGCCTACCTTGAGGGCTACCAGGTCTTTGGCGTACTTGGCTATCGCAAGGCCGCCGAGGGCATCGTCAACTGGCTGTTGACCTCGCTGCGCGACAACGCGACCGGCGGCTTCTTCGGCAGTCAAGATGCCGACACGGACTACTACATCCTCGATCGCGCTGGCCGCGCCGAGCGCAAACCACCAAAGGTCGACCGCACGATCTTCTGCCACGCAAACGCGCTGGCCGTCTCCAACCTGCTGAAGGCCGGCATCGTGCTCGCGCGACCCGACTGGATCGCTTCCGCAGTCAGCACGCTGAAGTTTTTGACGCAGGAGCTCTACGACGGCCGCGAAGTCTTCCACTACTGGGACGGCACCTATCACATGCCAGGCATGTTGGTCGATCAAGCGTGCCTGATCCGCGCACTGATCGATGCCTCGCAGATCACCGGTGATGCGGATCTACTGCTGCCCGCCGAAGCCATCGCCGAGCACGCGATCCGGCGGCAGAAGGCGCCCGACGGCGGTTTCTACGACATCCTGCACGATCCCAACGCGGGCGGCTCGATGCGGCGGCGCAACCGCTCGATCCTCGAGAACTCGATGATGGCCGAGTCGTTGCTACGTCTTAGCTACCTGTCGCGGCGACCTGAGTTTTTGGCTGAAGCTGTTCTGACGCTGGAGTCGTTTGCTACGGACTACAAAGAATATGGCTACTACGTCGCAGGGTTTGGCCGCGCCGTAGACCTCGTGCTTTACGAACCGCTGCTGCTCACGATCGTCGGCGAACGTGATTCTGCGCTCGCGCAAGAAATGCGGAATGCAGCGCTGTCGACCTACCTGCCATCGCGCATGGTGCAGATCCTCGATCCGCGCTTCGACCCGATCCTGATCGGGCGCGGCGGCTACAAGGTCGAGGCGACGCCGGTTGCCTACATCACCGTCGGCCGCAGCACGCGGGAGGTAGTGCGCACGCCCGATCACCTCGCTCGGGCCGTCGAGCAAATCGAATGGGAACGCCGCAGCAAACTACGGTGACCGCGCAGAATCTCACCCTGAGTTAGCCCGGCCGATAGCACAACGGCAGTCACGCGACTACCGCACAACGAAACACGCAGCAGTAGCGCCGATCCGCAGGCCTTTGAGCAATGCTGGCAGCAGAATCGCTAGCGTGCAAAGCGTGTGCTTTTGCACGACGCCAACGGGGTCCCAGTTGCACGCGGCCCCAGTTGCACGCGGTCCCACATAGCAAGCGGCGCACGCGGTCCCAGTTGCACGCGGTCCCAGTTGCACGGGGTCCCACATAGCAAGCGGCGCACGCGGTCCATCGCGTCGGCCCGCACGTTGGCAGCACGTTCCGCGCCGCGCGTTTTTTGCTGCGCGTAGCACTTTCAAGTCCGCTAAGCGCACTGCCTGCTTGATCGCCTGCCTGACTTTGGCTGACAACAGAGACGGCAACCTCACCGGCCTACAACAAAAAGTAACCCGTTGCCAAATGGCGCAGGTTCGGCTGCTACGAAAACCAAGGCAGCAAAGGGGCCTTCACCTGGCGCGCCACTTAGATCGCCAAATCGAACACCTTCCCTAGCCGGTCACAGCGCGCGTGGCACCTGCGATCAGAACCACTCGGGGGCCTGCTCCAGCGGTAGCCCCATCGACTGCATGATCAGCGCGGTGATGTAGGTCGGCTCGATCGAGAACTCTTTCAGCGTCTCGTAGCAGGAACCGGACTTGACCGACATGAGCGCCAAAGCGAGATGCTCCGGCTCGACCTTGGCACAGCCCAATTGCTTTGCCGCATCACGGGCACGCTGGAACGCCGTCATGACGTGCCGATTGAACGGGCCGTTCGGCACCGGCGGCTCGCGGGTCAGCGACTTCACGTAGAGCGAGAACATGTCCGGGTCGACATTGAGGTCGGCGAAGATGTGGTGCAGGCAGACGCTCTTGTCTACAGCCAGGCCAAAGATGAGATGGCCGGTAGCAACCGACTCGTCTTTCAGTTCTTGGGCCAGCAATTCAGCGCGCTTGATAGCCGCGCCCGTCTTATCTGAGAAGTCTGGAAACATCGGGGCGGAGAATCTAGCCGCGATTTTGGCGGCGAAAAGCAGCGACCTCGGAATCTAGCAATCTGTCGACATTTAGCCCCCGTTCAGGCCGTAACTCAGCCAAGGCCGCGGGTCTTCAAGCGGTAGTCCCTTCGGCCTTTAGCCGCATCGAACCGCCGTTTTTCCTCGACCGTCTCGGGCACCACTTGCGGCACCGCGCGCGGCACCCGCGCCTGCGGATCGAGCGAGACAAACGTCAAATAGGCAGAAGCCACCGGCTTGCGCGTGCCGGTGAGGCGGTCTTCCTGCCAGACCTTGACCCCCACCTCCATCGAGGTGCGACCCGTAAAGTTTAGGGACGCCAACAGCACAACAACCCCGCCGACCGGCACGGGATTTAGGAAGTCGATCTTGTCAACGCTTGCGGTAACGACCGGCGTCCGGGCATGACGACCGGCGCAGACCGCGGCGCAGATATCAAGCCACTGCATGATGCGGCCGCCCATCACATTGCCGAGCGGATTGGCATCGGTCGGAAAAACGATCTCCGTCATCTCAACCTTCGAGGCGGAAACGACGCGGGTTGCGGGTTGCTCGTTGCTCATGAGTTTTTCCTAAAAGTAGCGGGCACCGCCACCGGCAGTTCCTTCAGATCGACCGCACCTTCGATTTCAAATAACTTGGCGATGCCCTTCTGCATCGGCCAGAGTCCGAGGTCCTGCTCATCATCAAGGAACGGCATGCGCTTGCTAAAGCGGCCGAGGGTGGTGATGTGTCCGACCCAGGCACCGCGCAAATCCTCGACGCGGAAATAACAGATCGCACCTTGCGGGTCCTCGATCGCCAACTGGACCAACGTGCCAATGCGGATGTTGTCGTTGAGGATCTCGCTGCGCGACAACTCAACCACCGGACGCGCCGCATACGGCGGCAACGGCTGAGGCTCAACGTGACAGGCGGCAGACCCAACAGCGAGTGACAGCAGGCCAGTACGGACCTTGTTTAGCAACATGGGCAAGTTTTCTACCGCAGCGCCCCTTGCCGACTGCAAAAGAACTCGCGGGAAGGCAACGATGCCTGCCGCAGTGCCTGGCAACGGGTTTGCGACCGAGCCGGTGCAGGCTGCCGCCAAAGCACAGCGGCACTTGCTAGCCCCTGGCAAAAACACCGGCACCACGGCCGCTTGCGCAAAGCGCCTTGGCATCGTCGACGCGACTAACCCTGGCCTTTTTAGCCGGGCGCCAATCGCGACTGCCGGTGACGAAGGCTATCGCGCGCACGCCCTGCCAAAGGCACCGCTGTGGCGCTGCCGCCACCGCGACCGCAGAATACACGGCCCTCCGCACCCATCACATTCCATGACCCTGATGAAAGGCATCCAGCTGACCTCGCCTGGTCAGTATCGCCTCCGCAACGACCTCGAAGTGCCCGAACCGGCGCCGAAGGAAGTCCGGATCCGAGTTTTGGCATCCGGCATCTGCGGCACGGATGTGCACATCTGCGCGGGTGATCCTTCGATGAACGGGATCATCGCGCCACCCGTCACGCTCGGGCACGAGTTCTGCGGCCATATCGACAAGCTCGGGCACGGCGTTGACCCCAAACAACTCGCACTCGGCGACTACGTGAGCGCCGAGATGCACGAGGTCTGCTACGAGTGCCCCGCGTGCCGCGACGGCGCATTTCACGCGTGCATGAGCAGCAAGATCCGCGGCATCAGCCTAAACGGCGCGTTCGCTGAGTTCGTGGTGGTATCGGCGAGCAACGTAGTGAAGCTGCCGGCCAAGCTGCCGGTGCAGGTAGCCGCCATCCTCGATCCGCTCGGCAATGCCGTGCATACGACGATGAAGGTGCCGATCGATGGCAAGACCGTTGCGATCATCGGCTACGGACCGATCGGCGCGATGTGCGGCGAGGTCGCAAGCTTCATCGGTGCACGCCATATCTTCCTGATTGACGTCGCCGACCATGCACTCAATCGCGCTCGTGAGTGGGTTGCGCGGCGCAACATCAGCCACAAGGTGACCGTCCTCGATGGCCGCCTAAAGCCAGTGGAGGCGATCCTCGGCGAAACGCGCGGCGGCGTCGACGTTGCGCTGGAGATCAGCGGTCATCCGGTCGGCATCAACAACGCCATCGCCATGACGCGCGCCGCCGGCCACGTCGTCCACCTTGGCCTGCCAAAGAGCGACAACGTGACGATTGAGAAGTTCAGCAAGAACTTCATCTTCAAAGGCCTCACCCTGCACGCAGTGATCGGCCGTGAGATGTATCGCACGTGGGAACAGATGCTCGAGCTGATCAACTCCGGCATGGACATCTCGCATCTGATCAGCGCCGAGTTGCCACTCGAACAATTCGGCACCGGCATCGATCGATTTGGTAAAGGCCTTGAGCAAAAGGTCGTTCTCTACCCGCAAGGCAAACCACGCTAGGTCATAAGGGGCAGCACCATGTTTGACCAAGATCGTGACCGGTTCCGCAGCGAACTCGCAGACATCAAAAGCCAAGGGCTTTGGAAGGAAGAGCGTGTTCTCCAAAGCCCGCAGGGCGCGCTGATCAAGAGCAACGGCAAGGACGCGCTGTGCCTGTGCGCCAACAACTACCTCGGTCTCGCCAATGACGCCGGGTTGCGCACGGCGGCCGCGGCCGCGATCCAGTCGCACGGCCTTGGCCTTGCGAGCGTGCGCTTCATCTGTGGCACGCAAGACATCCACAAGACGCTTGAGCAAAAGGTCAGCACGTTCCTCGGCACCGAGGACACGATCCTTTACTCGTCCTGCTTCGATGCCAACGGCGGCCTGTTTGAGACCCTGATGGGCGAGCAGGACGCGATCATCAGCGACTCGCTCAACCACGCCTCGATCATCGACGGCATCCGACTGAGCAAGGCCCAGCGCTTTCGCTACCAGAACGGCGACATGCAGGAGTTGGAGCAACACCTGAAGGCGGCGCAAGGCTGCCGTTCGCGCTTGATCGCAACCGACGGCGTGTTCTCGATGGATGGCTACATCGCCAAGCTGCCCGAGATCTGCGACCTCGCCGAAAAATATGGCGCGATGGTGATGGTGGACGACAGCCACGCGACCGGCTTCTTCGGCCCAACCGGGCGCGGCACGCCCGAGTTTCATCGCGTGCAACACCGCATCGACGTGATGACCTCGACGCTCGGCAAGGCGCTCGGCGGCGCAGCTGGTGGCTTCACCACTGGCAAGCAGGAGATCATTCAGCTGCTGCGCAATCGCAGCCGGCCCTACCTGTTCTCCAACACACTCGCGCCAGCGATCACCGGCGCCACGATTGCTTGCCTCAACATGCTGTCGGCGACCACGGCGCTGCGTGACAAGCTCGCGCGCAACACCAAGTTCTTCCGCGCGGCAATCACCGAGGCCGGCTTCGCGGTCGTGCCAGGCGAACACCCGATCTGTCCGATCATGCTCGGCGAGGCCACGCTGGCCGTAGAGATGGCGCGCAGGATGCTCGAAGAAGGTGTCTACGTGATTGGCTTCTGCTTTCCAGTCGTGCCAAAAGGCAAGGCGCGCATCCGCGTCCAAATCAGCGCCGCGCACGAGATCCCGCAGCTAGAGTTTGCCGTCGCCGCGTTTGCCAAAGTCGGCAGAGCACTTGGAGTAATCCGCTAGTCATGCGCCCTGTCGATTTAGAAACTCTGCGCCGTGCCGGCCGCATCTCCGCCACCGCGCTGGCCCACGGCAAAGTAATGATCAAGCCAGGCGCACGCCTGGAAGACATCGCGCGCGCCTGCGAGCAGGTGATCCTTGACATGGGCGGGAAGCCCGCGTTTCCAGCGCAACTGTCGCGCAACCACATCGCCGCGCACTACTGCTCGGCTCCCGGCGATGTCACCGAAGTGAAGCCCAACGACATCATCAAACTTGACCTCGGCACGCAGGTGGATGGCTACGTCACCGACAATGCGACGACGGTCGATCTGCGCGACGGCGAGAACTCACTGCTGGTGGCCGCCAGCCGCATGGCGTTGGACAATGCCATCTCGGTCATGGGCCCTGGAGTGTCGCTGACCGAAGTCGGGCGCGTCATCGAATCGACGGTCAAGGAGCTTGGCTTTAACCCGGTCTACAACCTGACCGGCCACGGGGTCGCGCGCTACGTGATCCACTGCGCGCCAGCTGTGCCCAACTATCCCGACCCCAAGGCTGCTCGACTGCGGGCCAATATGACCATCGCCTGTGAGCCGTTCGTTTGTGACGGCCGCGGTCAAATCACTGAGCAGGGGACGCCCGAGGTGTTCATGCTGCGCCGCGAGATCCGGCCAAAGGACAACGTCGCCGCCGACATCGTGGCTGCGGTAGCAGTGACCGAGGGCCTACCGTTCGCGCGTCGCCAGCTGATCTCCGGCCTGCGCGATGCCAGGCGAGTCAACGAGGCGATCGAGATCCTCGACAAGAAGGGTTTGATCCACCTGTTCCCGCCGCTATGCGAGCGCGAAGGCGTGCGCGTGGCGCAAAGCGAACACACGATCTTCATCAGCGAAGACGGCGCCGAGGTCATCACGCGCCTAAAAGAGAGCTGACGCAGCCGCGATGCGCATCGGACTCGACGCACGCGAAGCCTTCCGCGACGAACCGCGCGGCATCGGACTGTATGTTCGCCACCTGATGCGCGAGTTTGGTGCGCTGGCGGGCAACGACGAGTTCCTGCTCTACCACCAACTGCCGCACAAGACCGGATCGCTCGACATCCCGTCCAACATGCGCACCGTGCACACCGACATCCGCGGTGATCGCGCTCGCCTGTGGGAGCGATTGCAGATGCCCTTTCGCATTCGGCGCGACCGGCTCGACATCTACCACGGCACCTACAACACGCTCCCGCCGCGCCTCCGGTTCATTCCCGGCGGCGCACCGATGGTAGTAACGCTGCACGACGTGATCGTCACCTATTGGCCGGACGACATTGACGACCCGTTCGTGCGCTATGCGCGCGACGTCACAAAGCGGGTCGTGCGCGATGCAGCGATCATTCTCACCGTCAGCGAGTGGTCCAAGCGGGACATCTGCGAGCGCTATGGCTGCGATCCGGCAAAGGTGCGACTGAGCCTGAATGGCGTGCATCCTGAGTTTCTCGCCGGCGCACCCTCGGGTGCCGCAGATCTCATTCGCACCAAATACGCGAGCGGCCAGCGTTACGTCTTCTCGCCGGGCGCCGTCCTCGAAAGAAAAAACACCGGCCGCATGCTTATCGCATGGGGCCAACTGTGCGCGCGCGGCGCCAACATTCCACCGCTGTTGCTGGTCTCTGGCCTAGGCAGAGAAGCCGATCGCTTCCGCGAACGCGCTGCACAGGCCGGGTGCGGCGATCGAGTCCGCATCCTGCCGTATATCGATCGCAGCGAGCTCGTCGCGCTCTATGCCGGCGCCGAGTTGACCGTGTATCCGAGCCTCATCGAAGGATTTGGCATTCCTGTCATTGAGTCGTTAGTGCTCGGCACGCCAGTGGCGGCGAGCAATACTTCTGCAATGCCCGAGGCCGGCGCAGATCACGCAAACTACTTCGATCCAAACTCAATCGAGTCGATGGCGCACACCATCGAGCACGCGCTCGCCCATCGCTCTGACTTCGACAAAATCCGCCCCGCAGCAATTGCGCGCGCCCGCACCTTTACCTGGCAACGCACGGCAGAAAGCGTGCTCGCCACTTACCGTGAGATTGTTCGATGACATCGCTTGCCGATCTACCGCTGCCCACCGACTGGCCGCGTCGCAAACTAATCACGCTGTCCGCAATCGCGCATGTGCTGCTGATCGGGATCGCAGTGCGCCACTTGTTTATCGACGGGCACCGCTACGGAGAATTTTTTTACTCGACCCTAAACCTGCTCGAGGCCCTCGGGCTCATCGCGTTCACCTTGACCGCGGGCATCGCGTTTGGCCGCACGGTGCAGCAAGCGAGCAGCCTCGAGATCGGCTTTCTATGGCGGGGCGGGGCGCTGTTGACGTTGCTCGCTCTGCTAGCGCCGCCATTTCTCAGCTCGGACGTCTTTGATTACGTCGCCCGGGGCTATGTCGCAGTGCTCGGCCACAACCCATACACGACAAGCGCACAGAGCCTGACTGCCGATCCTGTGATGGCAGACTTTGCCGCGAAAGGGCACGCAGAGTGGACCGGCCATTTGATGCCTTATGGCCCGATCACCGCCGCGCTTCAGTGGCTGGTAGCACTGTTTGGCTCACCATGGCTTGCGATCTTCGCATGGAAGCTGCTGTGTGCACTTTGCCACCTCGCGACCAGCGGCCTGCTGCTGCAAACAATGCGCGTGATCGGCAGCGAACGTGACGCTCGCCGAACCTTTGTGCTCTGGCTCTGGAATCCATGGATCCTGCTTGAGTGCTGCGGCTCGGCACACAATGAGGCGTTCGTCGTGCTCGGCATCGCCGCAATGGGACTAGCGCTCGCAAAGAGCCGCTTCTTTGCCACCGCGCTCGCCTACGGCGCAATGATCCTCGTGAAGCACGGCTCGGCGCCGTTGTCACTTCTGCTGTTCATCACTGCGTGCTGGCAGAAGCAGCGCATGTCTTTCCTGCTGGGCGCGGCACTCGCCATTGCTGTCACGCTTGGCTGTTACTCAATGTTGTGGTCTGGACCAAAGGGGCTCGACTGGATCACAACCCAGCAGCACGTAGCGCAAGGCTCGCTGCCAAGCCTGCTCGGCGAGATGTTTGGCGATTTCGCAAAGTACGGCGCGCTCTTAATTGGCCTCGTCGCACTCACACTTGTCTGTCTTGCTGGCGTGCAGCGCTGCAAAGACGCCACCTCATTCGGCCGCTTTGGCGCACTCAGCATGAGCATCTTCGTGCTGTTGCTGATGCCAAACTTTGCGCCCTGGTATCAATTCTGGTGGCTGCCACTGTTCGTGCTCACACAACTGCCCCTGCTGAGCCGGGTGCTCGAACTACTGGCTTGGACGGGACCGTTGTCCTATCTGGTTTTTGCCGGCACTCATGACCTGGGCGCGCTGCACCAAGCATGGGCACTATTGCTCGCCGGCATCTGGCCGACGCTGCTGCTGATGCTGGATTGGCGCAACCTGACGGGCATTCATCACAAGTCGCCCGGTGCGACTGCCGCAGTGCAAGCTCCAAACCAGCACTAAGCCTCTAGAGCACGGTCACCAAACGCCAAAAATCACCCGCACCAAAGGGCTGCGAGTGAGGTGGCGCGATCAACAGCAACCGTTACCGCGGACACCCTTGTACGGGGCACCGCAAGATGCCGCCTTCTTGGCACCACGGGCCTCGCTGAGAATGCGATCTGCCAGTCGATCGGCAGCGTCGCTCGGCGGGATGCGGTCTTCCTTGGCCATCGTCCAAAGTTCGCGCAGCGCCTGCGGAATGCGTTCGATCTTGGTCAATGCGGCCTGCTCGTCGTAGCCGCCATCATTGAACTCGACCGAGACATTGATGATGCCGCCTGCGTTGATGACGTAATCAGGCGCATACAGGATGCCGCGATCGGCGAGCGCCTTGCCATGCCGCGGCTCCAGCAGCAGGTTGTTGGCAGCGCCAGCGACAATCGAGCACTGCAATAAAGGGATCGACTCATCGGTGATAATCGCGCCGAGCGCGCAGGGCGCGAATACATCGCACTTCATCTGCATGACGCGGTCCTCGTCGACCGGAATCAGGCCCAGCTCTTTTTGCAGCTGCTGCAGACGTTCGAGATTCTTATCGGCCGCGTAAACCTTGGCACCCGCCTCGATCAAACGACGGGCCAAGTCACTGCCGACAGCACCCACCCCTTGAATCACAACCGTACGGCCCTTGGGTGAGTCGTTGCCAAACTGCCAGCCGAGGGCAGCGCGAACGCCGAGGAACACGCCGTAGGCGGTATATGGCGACGGATTGCCGCTGCCAGAATTTTTACGTGCGAGGCCGGTCACCCATTTGGTCGCGCGCCGCACCACTTCCAAGTCCTCGATCGAGGTATTCACGTCCTCGGCAGTGATGTATTTGCCACCGAGCGCGTCGATGCAGCGGCCCATGGCGAGGTATAGCCCCTCGGTCTTGATCTTCTTCGGATCGCCGATGATGACCGCCTTGCCGCCGCCAAGCCCGGTCTTGGCAACGGCCGACTTATAGGTCATGCCACGGCTGAGTCGCTTTACGTCGAACAGCGCGTCCGCCTCATTGGCGTAAGGCCACATCCGCAAGCCGCCGAGGGCAGGTCCCAAGGTCGTGTCGTGCACCGAGATGATCGCGTGCAAACCGGTAGCGGTGTCAGTGCAGCGAACCACACGCTCGTAGCCTTCGATCGGCAGGTCGGTGATCTTTTGTGTGTCAGTCACGTATGGACTCGTGGGCGAAAAACGGGCCGAGTAAGATAGGGAGCCACTGCCCGTCGCGCCATGCCGCTCTACGACCCAATGCACCTTTGGCCCCTTCGGGAGGCCTTTCCACCGGCGGTTTGCGCACCAAGGCAAGGGCGGGAGTGGTCGCGAGTGGCGGGAGTGGCGGGAGTGGCGGGAGTGGCGGGAGTGGCGGGAGTGGCGGGAGTGGCGGGAGTGGCGGGAGTGGTCGCGAGTGGCTCAAAAAACACCCTTGCCCGAGACCAATGCGGGGGGCGCGCGCGCCGTCAGTGAAAATAAATGACCGCGCGCTCGGAAATCACTGGGTCCTGCTGCAATACCCCGGTCAGCACGCCGGAGTTGGCGGTGCCCACCCTGACAATCATGCCCACCTGGCCATCGCCCGAGGGCATCCCGCCATCCGTGTCGCAATCAAACCGGAAGGCCTTGTTCGGCGAGAATGACTGGAACGCAAACCGCAGGGTTTGTGCGTCGGCAGTCGCATTCGGAATGAGCGTCGCGGCAAAGCCACCACTCTGAGCGGCCACGGTATGCAGGATGGGATCGACATAGGCACCGGGCGCAGCGTAGTCGAGGCCGCAAAGCACATCGCAGCCATTGCGATAGGTGCCGTGCGCACCAAAAACGGTCGAGTTGCCGCCATCAAAGCGGTCGTTCATGCCGCCCTGATCCAAGTCGAAGCGCTGCGACGCGGCGGCGCCGGTAGCTCCGAGATAGGACAACTCGACCCACAAGATCGCGCCGTGCCGATGCGAGCTGTCGCTTTGCACTTCCCAGAACGGCGAGGCCGGGTTGGACTGAAAACTGTTTCGCCCATTGGCTGACACCACAATGCCGCGCTCCACTTCCTGACCGATGAAGTTGCCTTCATTGGTCGCCGCAAACACGTTCGAACTGCGCGGCTCAAAGTAGATGCTCTGGAATCGAAGCAGGTCGCCGCCTTGCACGGCGAGCACCGGCGGCAATGGAATCGAAACGACACTCCCGATCGAATGCGCAAACAGACCGTAGGTCGTCGACGACGGCAGACTGACGGCGCTTAAGAAGCGAAACTCTTGCAGCATGCCGAAGCCCGGCAAGACGTTGGACAGGTTGGTGTAGGCGTCGGTCGCTGCATCCGAATAAAAGTTGACGATCGTCCAGCACGGCATGCCCTGGCCAAGGCCAGCCGCAGAACTCACGCGTAGTTCGAGTACATCGCCAGCGCTATAGCCCACGTTGCCGCGTGTAAGTCCACCGCCATTTACGCCGAGTGCGAGCACCGGTTCGTCAAAGCCCTGCAGGCCCGGATAAAGCCGAACACGCTGGATCGCCACGTGATCTGAGCCAGACTCAGCCTGCTCGATCGACGCGAGCAAAAAATCGCTCGCCCATTGCTCGTGATGACCGGCGCGGCTGCTCGCCACCGCAAGGCCACCGGGCGCGGCACCGGGCACAACGGAGGCAATCGTGTGGCCCGTGAAGAAGCCGGTCTGACGATCAATCTCCGCAAGGTCGCCCTGGTTGTTGCCGTTGACCCACAGGTTGCGCGTCGCTGGATCGAGTGCGAGTCCATAGGCCTGCCAACCCCCATTCGGGATCGTGCGCAGAATCGAACCATTGAGCGCGCATTCCAAAATCGGCGAACCGAAGTTGGCAACGAACAGCGAGCCATTGCCGCCGTTCCCAGCTGGATCGAGTGCGATCGCGCGGAGCACGCCGAGTTGCTGCAAGGCGGCGCCGCCAATCGGCTGCACGATCGGCTGCGGGCCGTTGGCTGCAAGCACGACGTTTACCAGCGAGCCACTCGTGTCACACACCGAGACCCCAACCTCAGACCCGCCGAGAATGCTCTGGCCATCAAACTCCAGGTCGCGCATCCCCAAGGCGGTGGTGCTCTGTGCGGCAGGCTGCAAATGCGAGCGCAGCAGTGAGCCTGTCGCATCAAACTCGTAGAGCAGGTGCGGGGCTGCGCCGAACGTGCCCGCTGCGGACACGAAAACATGCCCGTCGACCGACGACACAGCGACCCCGAAATGCAGCACATTCCCCGTCTGCACATCGAGCGCCACGTCGCAGTAGATCGCACCAAACCCAGCATTGTCGGCGGTCGGCGATTGCGCACCGATCGAACCGGCCAACAGCAGAAAAATAAGGCCTGAACTGAGCTTCACGAGTAGCGCGGCAGTATGGCATGCCTGAAGCCCCCTGCCGAGTGCCGCCACTTGATCGCAAAAAACAGCTCGCCGCACCCTCGCTACGCAGCACCGCAACTGCGACGGATCAGCCGCCGATCAAACTGCGCAGCCACATTCGACAACCCTTCCATGTGACCGCGTGCCCGAGCGACTCCCTGATTAGTCCGCGGGCCTCGCGAGCGCGGCCGGTGGCTTGCACGAGATCCCAGGCAAGGTCGAGCCGGGCATCGGCGCGGCGAAGGGCAATCTGCCGCTTTTCGCGCGGGTCCGCACCAGGCAGAGCACTCACCTTGTCCATGATCCGATCAATGCCGCGCAAGAAGCGCGTGTTGGCGGACAAGCTGTTTTGGTGAACGCGATAAAACGTCAACGGCTCAGCGAGGTAGGCGATTGGCTCGTTGCGCACGATGCGCAACCACAAGTCGTAGTCCTCGGTGGCAATGAGCAGCGGGTCCTCATCAAACACACCACTGCGCAAAAGCGCGTCGCGCCGCAACAGCATCGAGCTGCAGATCACGGGGTTGCCCTTTAGCAATCGCTCAAAGGTCAGGATCTCGGGCACGACATGACCTGCATTTTTGCTGCGCGTGACGCGATCCTGCTCCACCACCAAGGCCCCGGTGCAGCATGCTGCAACTCCGAGTTGGCCGAGCCGCTCGCATTGCCGTTCGAGCTTATTTGGGGCAAACCAATCATCTGCATCGAGGAAGGCAATCAGCGGCGCCTTGGTCACCTGAATACCACGATTGCGCGCAGCACCGGGACCCCGCTGCTGTTGTTGCACCAAGGTGGCGCCATTTGCGCGCGCGATCGAAGCCGTTTCATCGGTAGAGCCATCGTCGACCACCACGACTTCCTTCGGCGGCACCGTCTGTGCGCGCAAGGAATTCAACGCGGCTGGCAGAAACGCCGCCGCGTTGAACGCAGGGATTACGACAGCAACATCCAGAGTCATCGCCACAAAACTCCCCTGGGACGCGGCAAGATCAGATGCTTTTGGGTTCGCTGCGCTTCAGTCGGCGTCTAATTGCACCAGCGATCTCACGGAAATACTTGAAGTCGGACTTCTGCATGAGGAGGCACGACAAGACGGGCAATTCCGTATTCCGCGCATAGACCCACACCGTGTAAGCCGTGGATGCAATGTAGGCAACCGATGAGGCCAGCGCAGCACCCGAAGCGCCGTGTTCAGGAATCCATAACAAGTCGAGCGCAAGCATCAGCACGAGCACGAGCCCCTGGGCGCGGACGCAGACGTCGAGCTTGTTGCGCGCAGCGAGATCGGCCTGGAGGATCTTGCTGACCGTGAAAGCGATCGTGCCTGGAGTCAGCAGCGCCAGCGCGCGACTGACCGGCTCACTCCAGATTGTATGCCACGGATCACCCTGCTTGCCCGCCAGCCACGTGATCGTCGACATCACCGGATCGACGAGGAACAGCAGCGCGATTCCGGCAACCACGGAGATCGCCAACCCAATGCGAGAAAGCACCGGCGTAAGTTCACGCGACTGCGCGTGCGAACTGCCTGCAACCTTGCTGAAGAACAAATCGCGCATGGCCTCGGGGAAATGCCAGACCAGCTCGGCCCAGGTCACCGCCATGCTGTAGAAGCCGACCTGCGCGTAAACCGTAATCGTCGTATCATAGCTCGGCAAATCCGGCGCAATAAACAGGGCACCCAAAACCACGAGGTCGATGCGGTGGTTTAGATAGGTCAGCGTCGACGTAAGGTTCGCCTTCCAGCCAAAGCTGATTCCCTCGCGCAGAAAATCGCGGTTGAGACCAAATCGCAACTTGACCAACTTGCGCACCAACCAGAGCACCAGCACTGCAACTAAGGCCGTGGAGACCAGCCGTCCCCACGCCACCGCCATCGGAACGTCGCCCGCAGCGACACTGCCACCAAGCAGATAGAACACCAAGAAGAACGCGGGCAAAAATGTCACTGACGTGAACAAGTGCACCGTGCTGTAGCCGCGCACTTGTTCGGCAGCAAGCTGCAACGAGTTGCCGTAACTCGCCACGAGCAGCACCGGAACGACGGCGCAGATTGGCACGACCAACCACACGCTGAATTCCATAACGAAGATCGCCACCCAGAGTGCCAGCAGCGCGACGATGCAGCCCCAAACGACGGCGACCGTCATCGTCGTCTCAAATACCTGCTGCGGCGAGTAACGCCCCTTGCGCAGAAAGTAAACGAGCGAAGTCGCGAGCCCGAGGTTGGCAACCGCCATCAAGATGTAAGGCAGCGACGCGATGATGCCCGACTTGCCGTGCTGATCCGCCTGGTTCGCAGTCAACAGGTAGAGGACTAGCCCACCGCCTTTATCCACAGCCACGACGAGCATGTGGACCAAAAAGGTGAATACGACCCAGCGCCGGAAGTTCATCGCTTGGGTGGCGCCTTCGATCTTGTGCGGCAGCCGCTTTGGCCTCTGTCAAAAGGGCATTTCGGAAGCTGCAAAGTCCTCTTGCACTTGCGGCAGCAAGCTCTCGACCTGCTGCGGATTGAGCCCAACCTGGCGATAGACCTCGGGGTCGATCGCGGGCGCTGTGGTGCCGAGGGTTGATGGAAAACCCACTCGCCATGCGAGCTGGTCTGACAAATGCACAAGGGAAGAAAGCGAGCGATGGAAAGGGTCACTAGAGGGGGCGTGATGGTAGCGAATCGCAATCGCTAGTTCTTCGGGTAATGACCACTTGATCGCCAATACGCTGCCAACGTCTGCATGGGTGAAGCCAAAATCTTCCATTTCCACCTCGGTCTCGCAGCGCTTTTGCTGGGCCGCACGACGCAGCATTGCGAGGTAGCGCGGGCACGCTTTTTCCAGCAATAGGATCTTGCCGATGTCATGCAGGAGCCCCGCAATGTAAAGGTCCTCGGCATGACTGTCCGCGAACGCAGCGGATTGCTGCGCTAGCGCCCGCGCCGCAGTGCCAGTGAAGATCGCATGGCGCCAAAAACCGGCCGGATCGAATAGCTGGATCTGGTCGCGCTTTTTGCCAAACTCGCTGAAGACCGTAGCCTTGAGGGCGATCTTCTTGGTCATCTTGAAGCCGAGCACGGACACCGCGACGCTGACCGATGAAACGCGAATCGGTAAGCCGTAGTAAGCCGAGTTGGCGATGCGCAGCAGATTGGCCGACACCGACGGGTCCTTGGCGATCACCGCCGCCACCGAGTCGGCGGAAGAGTCAGGATCCGCGATGACCTCGTTGAGCTTCGTGAGGACCTCGGGCATGGTGGGCAGAGTGATCGCACTGCTGACCAAGTTCAGGATGTTGGTGGTATCGCCGATTTTGGTCATGGCATGAGATCTCCGCCATGCAGTATCGAGTCGATGCTGCGAGCGGCTTGAGATGGACACCCCCTAGTGGCAATCACCAACTACACGAGCCCCCCTGTGAAGGTCGTTTTCCTCTGCCAGCGCGTTCCCTACCCACCCGACCGCGGCGACCGCATCACCACATGGCACATTCTGCAACACTGCCTGTTGCTGGGTGCCGAAGTGCGAGTCGGCTGCTTTGCCGAGGAAGCGCGCGATGCGGAGGCCCTTCACTTCCTGCGCGAACGCTGCCAGGCAGTCGAAGCGCCGATGCTGCGGCGCACGCCGTGGCAGAAGCTCCTTAGTCTCCGCGGCCTCCTCACTGGACAAGCACTCACGCTGCCGTTCTTCCGCCATCGGGCGTTGCAAGCAACGGTCGATCACTGGCTCCAGAACGATCCGCCCGATCTGATCTTCGTCTACAGCTCGTCGATGGCGCAGTACGTGCTCGACCGGCGCGGTGCCAAGAAGGTCATGCACTTTGCCGAACTCGATAGCGACAAGTGGCGCCAGTTCGCCGCACGCAGCGGGCCGATCGGCAAGTGGCTCTATGGTCGTGAGGCGCGCACTCTGCTTGCGTTTGAAGCCGAAGTCGCACGCGACTTCGACCGCTCGCTGGTGGTCAGTGATGTCGAGCAGGGGCTGTTTATAAAACAGATCCCCGGCGTGGTGCCGGACGTGCTGCCAAACGGAGTCGACGTGGAGCACTTCTGCAGTGCTGGCGATGCGCGTCGCGAGCCGCACACGCTGGTGTTCACCGGCGTGATGGACTACGAGCCCAACGTGGATGGCGTTTGTTGGTTTGCCGACAACTGCTGGCTCGCTCTGCGCGAACAGTTCCCCGATGCCAAGTTGCTGATCGTCGGCAGCAAGCCGCTGCCAGCCGTGCAAGCGCTGGCGCAACGCCCCGGCATCGAAGTCACCGGCCGCGTCGCCACCACGCCACCATTTTTTGACCGCGCCACCATCGCAATCGCCCCGCTAAGGCTCGCTCGCGGCGTGCAGAACAAGGTGCTCGAAGCGCTCAGCATGGGATTGCCAGTGGTCGCAACGCCACAAGCGGCACAGGGCCTTGGCGAAGTGCCGATGGGCGTGCTGCGGATTGCGCGCACGCCACAGGCAACGATCGCACACATCACCGAGTTGTGGCGCGATCCTGCGCGCGCGCGAAGCGACGGCCAAGCGGCAGCTAGCTTTGTGCGCGCTCATTGGCGCTGGCAGAACACCTACGCACGACTCGATGCGCTGTTCGCGCAACTCGGTGTGTCACCGACCATCCGTCACTAATACCGCTGGTGCCGCGCTGCGAGTTGGTGGCTGCAAGTCGAAGCGCCCGGCAAACCACTCGGAGAGGAACCCTGGCAAACAGCAGATGCCGAGGATTGCGAACTCCAACGGAAACAGATTGTGGTCGGTCGGGTCGATGGCGCAGTCGTAGACAATCAACCCTGCGTTGGCGACAAACATAGCTAACAGCAGAAAGATCATCGGCCGTAGACGCGCAGGCCGCGCGCGCAGTCGCAGCAAAAAGCCCGCTGCCATAATGCCAAGGACCATCGGCCAGATCAGCTGCTCCCGCTCGCGAATGCCGTACGGCAAAAAGCGCCACCAGCAGCCGACAAAAAGACCAAGGCCAACAAGCAGCGCGGCGCATTGACGTTTCGACATTGCTTGGATCCTGCTAAAGCCGCTTCACTAGCACAAGGCAACGAACAACCGCACAGCCAAAGTTGAGTCGGAAGGCTAGCAATGCTTCGATGCACAGATGACGGAATCCGCGAGCGATCGCAAGTCAGTCGACATCTGGAGCGATGGCGCATGTCTCGGCAATCCAGGGCCGGGCGGCTATGGAATCCTGATGCAGTTTGGCACGCACCGCCGGGAACTACTCGCAGGCTTTCGTCGCACCACCAACAACCGCATGGAACTGCTCGGCGCGATCGAAGGGCTCGCCGCGCTTACCAAACCCTGCGTCGTCACCCTGCACTCCGACTCCACCTACGTGGTGAAGGCCATGCGCCTCTGCTGGCCGCAGATCTGGCGCGACCGTGGCTGGCGCAAAAAAGATCGGCAGCCAATCGCCAATCAGGATCTGTGGCTGCGGATGCTCGAAGTAGTCGGCCAGCACACCGTGACTTGGCATTGGCTGAAGGGCCACGCGGGCCACGCAGAGAACGAGCGTTGCGATGCGCTTGCCAATCAAGCCGCGCGCGGCAGTGAGTTGTCGATCGATCAGTGCTACGAAGAAAAAGTCCTGTAGTAGGGGTCGGCGAAACTTGCGCGCTCACAGCAATGACGAGCGCTCACACCGCACTGCCTGTCCCCTCAGGTCGCGCACCGCCATGGTCAGCCGCACGGCTATTTTGCTCCCAGCGCTACCAGCTAGAATCGCGTGGCTGCGCGCCAAGCGCACCCTCGCCACCACTTGCCAACGAGGCGAGGCCGCCGCTCAACCGCCAGTCTTGCCAACTGGCGCTAGGCGATACACCTTGCCATCAAAGCAGGTCATCAAGAGTTCGCCGTCTGGCTCCTCGGCCCAACTCGACAACTGACTCGGCGCGCGACCGATCTCTCGCACTTCATGCTTGCCACCCGCGCGGTCTTCTTTGACGGCCCAAATGCGCAACGTCGAGAAGTCCCCATAAACAAAACAACCGGCGATTTCGGGGATCGCCTTACCGCGATAGACGTAGCCGCCGGTGATCGACAGGCCATCCGCAGGGTGGCGATACTCGACAACCGGCGCGATCAGATCTTTGGGCACCTCAAGCTTCTTCTTGAAGACCTCTGTGCCCTCCATCACGCTCCAGCCGTAGTTGCCGCCCTTCACAAGGCGATTCACTTCTTCGATGCGGTCTTGCCCGACGTCGCCGCACCAAAGGTCGCCCGTCGCGCGGTCAAACGTGATCCGCCACGGATTGCGCAGGCCATAGCACCAAACCTCGCCGCGCGCGTTCGCTTCTTTAGCAAACGGGTTGTCCGCGGGAATCGCATAAGGCTGGTCCTTGCTCGCCGCATGAACATCGATGCGCAAAACCTTGCCGAGCAGCGACTCCTTTGCTTGCCCATTGCCGAACGGATCGCGCGCAAGACCACCATCGCCGAGTGCGATGTAGAGCATCTTGTCTGGGCCAAACACGAGCGTGCCGCCGTTGTGATTGCCGAACGGCTGAAACACGATCAGGTTGCGTAACTCCGTCGTCGGATCGAGCACGCGCACGCCGTTTTCCAACCTGGTGCCGAAGCGAGCGATCACCGATTGCCGCGTCGATTTGGCCTTCTTGCCGGGATACATCTCGCCATTCTGCAAAGGGGTCTTTTCGGAGTAGTAGACAAAGACCATGCCGTTGTTCGCATAGTCGGGGTCGAAGGCAAAACCAAGCAGACCTTCCTCCCAGTCCTGGTTGGCGTAAACGCGATCCGTGAGGTCCGCAAACACCGTGCGCTCTTTGGCATCTGCGGCCTGCGACACGCGATGGATCACGCCTGGTTGAGTGACGACATAGGCGCTGTGAGGATCGGTAGCTGTAAACTCGACCAGCAGAGGCCGGTCAAACTTGGTTTGCCATGGCATCGCGTTGACCGCTTCAACCAAAGGCTTCAGCTCGACCGGGTCAGGGGACGCGTCTTGAGCAAACGCATTCACGGTGAGCAGCGAAAAGGCAGCGATCAATTGCAGGGGGCGCATTGGGATGAGCATTACGAATCAAACCGCGCAACGGCACAAGCACCGCGTCGACTTCCGTGCAGTTCTTCGTCAAGATGCAGCACATGCTGCAGATCCAAGGATTGCGCAAGACCTACGGTGAACGCGTGGCCCTCCACGGCCTCGACCTGGAAATTAGGCCGGGCGAGATTCTGGGCCTGCTCGGCCCCAACGGCGCAGGCAAGTCGACGGCCGTGCGCTGCACCATCGGCCTGTCGCAGCCAGACTCTGGCAGCGTCACCATCGATGGCAAAGACGCGCTGCGGGACAAAGACGGCGCCCGCCGCAGCATCGGTTACGTGCCCGAACTCGCACGGCTCTACGAGTCGCTGACACCAAATGAGTTCTTGCTGCTGAAGGGTCGCCTGTTTGACCTGCCCGACGCCAAAATCCGCGCCAACACTGCGCGCCTACTCACCGGATTTAGCATCGGCGACCGCGGTGAAGAACCGATGACAAATTTCAGCAAGGGCATGCTGCAAAAAGTGTCGATCAGCGCGGCGCTGCTTACCGAGCCGAGGCTACTGGTGCTCGACGAGCCACTATCCGGTCTCGATGTCGAAACCGCAGCGACCGTGAAGGAGGTGCTGCGCGAGTTTGCCACGCGCGGCGGCGCGGTGCTCTATTGCAGTCACATCCTCGATGTCGTGCAAAACACCGCCCACCGCATCGCCGTGCTGCACCACGGCAAACTGCTCGCATGTGGCACGTTTGAGCAACTGCGGCTGCAGGCAGGTTCCAAGGTTGGCGCCGACCTCGGCAGTGTTTTCCGGCAACTCACAGAAAGCAGCGATCCACTGGCCGCCGCGCGCGCGATTCTTGGCTGATGGCGCAGCAATTTTAGACCCTGCCGCTAGACCCTGCCGCTAGACCCTGCCGCGACAACTCTCGTTCGGCTCCTACGCTGAAGACTTACGGCAACCAGAGGGACAGCACAGCGGCACTTTGCACTGCTACCTGTCGTGCGCACACTTCACCATCGCGCAGTGAAATAACCCGTCGCGCACACTTCAACATCGCGCAGCGAAAAAAACCCGTCGCGCACACTTCACCGTCGCGCAGCGAAAAAACCCGTCGCGCACACTTCACCATCGCGCAGCGAAAAAACCCGTCGCGCACACATCACCGTCGCACAGCGAAAAAAACCCGTCGCGCACACTTCACCATCGCGCAGCGAAAAAAACCCGTCGCGCACACTTCAACATCGCGCAGCGAAAAAAACCCGTCGCGCACACTTCACCGTCGCGCAGCGAAATAAAACCGTCGCGGGGCAGCGCTGGCCCCTCGTCAGCAGGACCGCAGTGCCGCTGCGAGTGCCGTGCCTTGCTCCCTGCTCGACCGTGTCAAAAGCCGCGGATACAGCGCGTTGCGCTCGCGCAGATCGTGATGCAACAGCAGATTCTTGTAGCTAGCCTCAAGGTCAAACAACTTCAGCAGCTCGCGGTCGTCCGGCTGCGTTGCCAGCGCCGCAGTGACAGCGCCAATCCTTGCCATGAACTCTCGCAGCTTTGCATGCTCGCCGAGAAACAGCTTGGCTGGCGCATCGGTGCCGTCACCGCCGAGCTGTTGATACAAGGGGATCACGAAGTGCTCCTCGTCCTCCATATGCACGGCAAGTTGCTCGCAGTAACTGTCGAGTCAGATCCCCGCGCGGACCAAGTCGCGGTCGAGTAGCGCGCGCTGATGCTGCGAGAACAACGCATCGAGTCGCCAATGCACGTTCATCATGCGCGTGCTAAAGCTCGAGACTGCTTCGGTCATCTGTTGCGGCTCCTGACTACCACGCGCATAAAAGTCGGCGCGCGCAAGGTCACTTCAAACTCACGCGCAGCGGTTCTTTGCCGCGCCCATACTGAAACCACTCCGTCGTCCTGCCATCAACACCAAGGGTTACCTGGCACACAAGCTCCTCGCTCGGCAGGCACAGCAAAGTAAAGTGACCATCCGAGTCGGAGATGACATCCGCACAAAGCCTTGGATGCAGCCCTGCGAAGAACAAGGCGTGCAGAGGACTCGCGGATGGTCCCGTCATCCGCGTGCTGCTACTGCGGACCCGCGCACCCACGACGGGCCGGCCGTTCGCGGAAAACAGCGCGCCTTGGCACTTGCCGAGCGGCGCGAGTTGAAACTCACGCAACAATCCTGCATCCGGCACATCCAGCTGTTCGCAATGGACCCCGGCCGCACCGCCCATCGCCACGTCCCACCTGCCCGCGGGCCATAATCGCAGCGCGCATCCACCAACGCTGTCGGTGACAAAGCGGTATTGCGCTTCTGGGCCAAATGACGAGGCCCCGCCAAATCGCACGTAGCCACATTGCCCAGCGCACGGGCCATCCAAAGCAGCTTCACGGACCCGCAACTGCACATCGACACTGCGCGAAAGCTCGATCGAGTCGCCAAACCTGGCCACATCCGGCGCAAAGACGATGGGCACCGCGTTGCCCGGTTCCTCGACCAGGAGGCGCATGCCGTGCATGTCCTCCGGCATGGCAGCAAAACCCGCCACGCCATCAGCATCCGTCAACGAATCGTAGTGACGCAGGTCGTGGCTAAAGCCATTGCCTTCAGCCGACAACTTGGCGATCACGACAACGCTCACGCTCGCACGAACCACCGGCTTGCCATTGCGAACAAGCGTGATTTTGCGACCCGTCTGTGGCTTTAGCATGAAGCGCACTTCCTGAATGCCATCGCGCGCAATGCGATGATCCAGATGAATCAAGTGCGACCCTAGGAAACCCGCGACCGCTTCGCCCCGGCCTTCGAGACACGCGGAAAACAGCAAGGCAGATTCGACCGCATCAACGAACGGATCCTGTGCCAGTGGTAAATGAGCGACCAGGCGGCCATCGGCACCGGTCTTGCCCAATACTCGCTCGACTGGCGCGCGCGCGGTCTCCATGCCGTCAATCACGCCATCGCCGCGATAACCCTGTCGCACAGCAATCGTGACGGCTGCCAGTGGCTTCCCGTTCTCATCGACGGCAAAAAAAGGGATCGCGCGCGGCGGTGGCAGAGTCACTTCCGCAGTGATGGAAGGCACGCACATGCACGCCCACAACAGACCCCCTTCCCCGGTGCGCACCATGAACAGCGACGACTGCTTGCCGTAATCCAGCGCACGCGCCACGAACACCGCGGGCAATCTGAACAGGCCATCATCGAGCTGTGCTAGCGACAGCGCAGGGCCGAGCGCGCGCTCCCCGTCGGCGAGCAACAGCCAATGCGAGAGCGGACCTTCACTGCGCCACGCCGCGTCACCGTTGCAACGCAATGCAACCGGGCGGCGCGGCGCATAGCAGACCAGCCGCGGCTTTGCACCTTGGCCAAACCAACCGAGGATTCGCGATGCTCCCTGCAGGCCGTCCGGCTGTATTGCAGTCACAGCAAAACCGCAATACGGAACCGCGCGCAGCAACGGTGCAACGAACCGGCCGCGGTTGTCCGCGATCACGGTCACCGTGTCCGTAGCCTGCAAAACATCGCTCTGCCGCATCCCCCAAAACGTCACGCTCGCGGCCGGCAAAGGCGTGTCCTGCTCGTCGACCACGCAGCCGACGATCGGCTTCCGCTCTGGTTTCGCCTGTGCCTGCAACGGCATTGCGGCAACTGACGCAAACATCACCACCGCAAACTTCATCGCTTCGGCTCCTGCAAAAACACGAACACGCCGTGCTTGTTGCTGGTTGCGATGTCGAGACGGCCATCGCCGTCTAGATCGACCACTGAAAACTGCGTCCCGACACCCGAAGCATCGTCGATCACGTGCGGCACAAAGCACGGCATGGCAGGCGCCCCCTTTGGATCCTTTGTGGCCTCGATAGAAAACCACAACAGATACGGCGTGCCCCTTGGCTCCTCATCACCATCTGGGCCATGCGCCCAATAACGCTTACCGGTGATCAAATCTTTTTTGCCATTGCCATCGAGGTCTTCCACGATCAACGCATGGGTCTGCGTGAGCAGCATCGAAATCTCCCGCGTCTCGATCGTGACTGCGCCATCGAGCGCGCAAAGCTGCCGATGCCACCACACGCCGCGACCGTGCGCAGAACTGCTGACGACATCGCAGCGCCCGTCGCCATCGACATCGAGCGCATGCATCTGCGCGCACGGCGCGCCAAGCGCCAGCTGCATGAACGGCCACGGCCCTTTCCGCGCATCCTTTGGCTGCGTCCACACGCCCTCATTGACGAACACATCGTTCAGCCCGTCACCGTTGAAATCGCCACAGCCGATGCCATGCGAGAACGGTTCGCTGCCGGGTGACTTTGCCGCGCCAATCACGATGCGGTCCCACCGCTTGGTCGGGTAAAGGCCCGGCGTGACCCAGACAATCTCACCGCCTGGTTGCGAGCCGCTCAGCATGCCCTTCGTGCCGTTGCCAAGCAGGTCCACCCAGCTCGGCGACTCGTTGCTCACACTGTCGGCAAAGATGTGCATCTCCCACTCAGCAGCAGCCTTGCCCGGATTGCGAAACCAGCGGCCCTCTTTGCCTGGGAACCCGACCACGATCTGATCTGGGTAGCCATCGCCGTCGATGTCGTCCGCATAGCAGACGAAACATTCGCTGTAAGTGCGCGCGCCGTCGCCAAGCGGTGGCCCGCTGCGAATCCGATGCGGCGTGAAGGCCGGCGCCTCATACCAGAAGTCACCAACGAGCAGGTCGCTATCGCCATCGCGGTCCACGTCTGCCACCGCAATGCCTTCGCTACGAAACAGCGGGTCGACGACAATGCGCCGAAACTTTGGCCCGGGTTCCTGGGCGATCCCCATCGCCATGAGCAGCGAGACCACCACAAACTTGGCAGCGATCGACATGAGCTACACAGTATCGATAAAGCTGCCGACCAAAACTGCCGATCTTCGCTACATGCGCTGGCCAACCACCGTTGCCATCGGCGTCTGCCTGCTCCTTGCCGCCTGCACTCGCAACGGCACCGCTACTGAGCAAGCGTTCGCCACGTTCGGCCAGTTTCAAGCCGCGCTGTTCGCACGCGATGTGAAGGCGCTGCACAAGCTCGTCACCGAAGAATCCGCACCCGTCATCGACGAATTGCCGTTCGACCGCGTGCGATCACAACAGCAACTGCTACCGGTTTCGGCGAGTGATGAACGCGGCAGTTTCTACGTGCACTGCCTCGACCCCAACAGCAACAACGCGAGCGGCATCTATGTCGTCGTGCGCGAAAACGGTCGCTTCGTGGTGGATCTCATCGCCACTGCTGGACTGCATTCGCAGCCAACCGACAAGCCTGTTAGGCCTCCCGAGATGACCCAGCGCCAGTTGACGCCCGCAGACCACGACCGCATTCGGCAGCGTGAACTTGCGCAGCCGCACGGCCAGCCTGTTCGCTAAGCAACTTTCTCTAGTTCGCCACGGCGAGCCAATCCGGTAACGTATTTTGGACCTTTCCGAATCGGACCCCCGTGATGCCCACCGTTCTCAACACTCTGATCCTTGGTTCCGGCCCCGCCGGCTACACCGCCGCCATCTACGCCGCCCGCGCAAACCTTGCGCCCGTGCTGCTTGCCGGCCATCAGCCAGGTGGCCAGCTCACGATCACCAGCGACGTCGAAAACTACCCGGGCTTCCCGCAAGGCGTGATGGGGCCTGAGATGATGGAAAAGTTCAAGGAGCAGGCGGAACGCTTTGGCACCGTGGTGCATCACAATGTCGGCACTGCAGTCGATCTGTCGAAGCGCCCGTTCACCGTCACCTGCGATGATGGTCAGGTCTTTAGGACGGCATCGCTGATCATTTCGACCGGTGCGAGCGCGCTCTACCTTGGCCTGCAGAACGAGAAGGCGCTGCAGGGCCGCGGCGTTTCGGCTTGCGCCACCTGCGACGGCTTCTTCTTCAAAAACAAAGTCGTCTACGTCGTCGGCGGCGGTGACTCTGCGTGCGAAGAGTCCAACTTCCTCACGAAGTATGCGAGCAAGGTCTACCTGGTTGTGCGTCGCACGGCGTTGCGCGCGAGCAAGATCATGCAGAAGCGCGCGCTCGAAAATCCCAAGATCAAGGTGCTGTGGGAGCAAAACGTCACCGATGTATTTGACGTCGCCGCGGGCAAGGTCAACGGCGTTGAGCTCACGCATACCACGACCGGCGTAAAGCAGCGCGTGCCCTGCGACGGTTTGTTCCTAGCGATTGGTCACCAGCCCAACACCGCCCTTTTCAAAGGCGTCCTCAACATGGACGAGAAGGGCTACATTCAGACCGTGCCCGGCAAGGCAGCGACCAACATCCCCGGCGTATTTGCTTCCGGCGACTGTCAGGACAGCTACTACCGCCAAGCCGTCACCGCCGCCGGTTCGGGCTGCATGGCTGCGATCGAAGTCGAGCGCTGGCTCGAAGCCCAGCACGACGCGTAGAAAGTCACAGCCAAGGTAGCATCGCAAACGGCTAAGCTCCCATTCGCAATGGCCTACACCGCGCCCCAGCGACAACTGCTCTCACGCTACTTTTCCGTCGTCGACGGGCCGGAGCATGCAGACATCTACCTCGTTCGCAACCTGCCTCAGGAAGTCGCCGCCACGCTCAATGGCGTCTACTCGCGCAGCAGCAAGTCGATGCGCGACCAGTTCCTCGACCGCCTGCAACAGGGACTCGCGGCGGTCGGCAAAACAATCGAGGATCTTGGCGCGATGGAAGCACCACGCGACCTGTTATCCGCGGTGATGGCCGACAAGTCGGGACAGTTCCTAAAAACCTACGCCATCGATCATGGGCACAATTCGCTGCGTGAAGGCTCGGTAGTACACCTCGCAATCGAGCGCGTGAGTCAGTTAGTGACGCGCTTCATCCAGCGCGAGCGGCGCTGCTCGTTTGAAGAATCCTCGACGCGCTACATCAGCTTCTCGGCTGAGACGCATTGGCGCGACCCCGACGTAATGGCGGCCGGTTTTGAGTGTGCGGAAGCCTACGAGGCAGTGTTGCGGGAGACTTTTTCGCTCTACACCGAGATCACGGATTCGGTGCTGCGCCATCTACAGCAAGTGCGGCCGCTGCAGCCGACCGAGAAAGAATCCGCGTGGCTGCGCACGCTGAAAGCCGAAGCCTTCGATGCGGCGCGCTATCTGCTGACGCCAGCGATCTTCACCAAGTGGGGCATGGTCGCCGATGCGCGCACGACGGCCGACGTGATTGCCGAGCTGTTGAGTCATCCGCTGGCCGAGTTCCGAACCGTCGGCGAATGTATGCGTACCCAGGCGCAGACCGTGCTGCCAACGCTGCTGGCACACGCAAAGCCCAACGCCTACCTGCAACATCAGCACGTGCTCCTGCAACAGCTCGCGGCGCGCCTCTGCCTCACTGAAACGAAGCCGGTGCAGGGCGCAGCTACCGGGCACACGACGCTGTTGCAACACGATCCCGATCTCGACAGCCGCCTGCTCGCGTCACTGCTCTACGAACACACGCAGAAGCCATTCGCGGAAGCCCTCTCGGCGGTGAAGGCACTAACCGATGGTCAGCGCCATACGCTGCTCAACGAGACGATGCACGCGCGCAGCAAGCATGACGCCTGGCCGACCGGCCTCGAGGGTGCCGCGCCGTTCGAGTTTGAGGTGCTGCTCGACTTCGGCGCGTATCGCGACATCGGCCGCCACCGAAAAGGCTTTCAACAACAGCAGGTGCTGACCACCGCACATGGCTTCGCCGTGCCGCCACTGGTGAACGACGCTGGCCTCAACGCACGCTATTGCGAAGTGCTCGAACGCACCGCCGAACGCCAGCGCCTGATCGCTGAACGCTTTCCGCTCGCTGCTGGCTACGTCACGCCATTCGCATTTTTGCAGCGCGTGCGCATCGTTTTTGACCCGCGCCAACTCGCCTACTTCATCGAATTGCGCAGCGGCCCCGAGGGCCACTTCTCCTACCGCAAAGTGGCGCTCGATATGCACGCTGCAATGCAGCGCGTGTCGCCACTATTCGCGCAGTTCGTGCGGGCACAACACGGCGAGGCCTTTTTAGGCCGCATGGACAGCGAGCAGACCGCGGACGAGCGCAAGCAGCGCCGGATGCTGGCCGCTGGCGATCTCTGAGCCACCGTCAACCCGCTGCACGTAGCGCATAGAAAACTCGGCGACTGCTGAGTTCCCCGCATCGCTTCGCCGCTACGCCGCTACGTCACCGCATCGCTACGCCGCTACGTCACCGCATCGCTACGCCGCTACGTCACCGCATCGCTACGTCGCTACGTCACCGCATCGCTACGTCGCTACGTCACCGCATCGCTACGTCGCTACGTCACCGCATCGCTTCGTCGCTACGCCGCTACGTCACCGCATCGCTTCGCCGCTACGTCACCGCATCGCTACGTCGCTACGTCACCGTGTCGCTTCGCCGCTACGTCACCGCATCGCTACGTCGCTACGTCACCGCATCGCTTCGCCGCTACGCCGCTACGTCACCGCATCGCTACGTCGCTACGTCACCGCATCGCTACGTCGCTACGTCACCGCATCGCTACGTCGCTACGTCACCGCATCGCTACGTCGCTACGTCACCGCATCGCTTCGCCGCTACGTCACCGCATCGCTTCGCCGCTACGTCACCGTTCTGGCAGATAGGCGGAGGGCAAGGTCGACAATGGTATCGACCAAACTAACTCCG
>BJHM01000004.1 GCA_014192625.1 Planctomycetota bacterium | reverse complement strand
GCGTTGAACTAGCACCGCGTTGAACTAGCACCGCGATGAGCTAGCACCGCGATGAATTAGCACCGCGATGAGCTAGCACCGCGATGAGCTAGCACCGCGATGAACCAGCACCGCGATGAATTAGCACCGCGTTGAACTAGCACCGCGTTGAACTAGCACCGCGTTGAACTAGCACCGTGTTGAACCAGCACCGCGTTGAACTAGCACCGCGTTGAACCAGCACCGCGTTGAACTAGCACCGCGATGAGCGAAGGATTTACTCAGCGAGCCACTGGCTTACGAACTACGTCGTCAGGGACTTGCCGAGCCAGCCATCGCGCAGCGACACTCGATTTGGAATTGCCGCCAGGTCGAGTTCGAGGCTGATTGCGCCCGCTGGGTTTGGCTGTGGCGTCAAACTTCGTTCGACAATCACGCCACGGCTTGACGTGAGCACGCGCACGGATTTGCCAATCGCGAGCACCGCCTCTGCAACATTGCCGAAGTTGTTTGCAGTCACGCGCAGGCCATCGAGCGCGAGCACTTCGTCGCCCGGCGCGAGCATGGCATCAAATCCGGGCCCGTTCTCGTTGACGAAGGTGATCGTGAGCTGGCTGTTATCGAACGAGACTCCCAAGTAAGGCTTGTCGCAATCGCGCTTCACCAACTTGACGCCAAACTCGTCGAGTAGCGGTGTGAGATCTGGTTCTAGTGGGCCGTCAACCAGGAGCGCGAGCAGTGGTCCAAGGTCTTTGCCTGCGGCAACCCCCAGGCACTTGACGAGGTCGTTGCGGTCATAGCCGCGGCCCGCCACAAACGTCGTGCGATAGAGTTCGCGCATAACGTGATCGAGGCAGCGCGCGCCGCCGGTCGCACCGCGGATGGTGAGGTCCAGCACCAGTGCCACCAAAGATCCGTTGCCGTAGTAGTTCTGCGACGAGTTGCGGGTGTTCTCGTCGGGACGATAGAGCCGGATCCACGCGTCGAAGCTTGAATCTGAGAGTGACAGGTTGCGCCTGCCAGCGCCGGTCATCCAGGTGGTGATTGTCCGCTGAAGAATGCCGAGGTAATCCGACATCGAGTGCACGTTGGCGCGCCGGCACAGTAGATCATCGTAGTAAGCCGTAAAGCCCTCGGCGAGCCACAGCATTGATGTGTAGTTCTCGTGCTCGTAATCGTAGGTCCAAAACTCGACAGGTCGCATGCGCTTCACGTTCCAGCAATGGAACAGCTCGTGCACGGCGAGGCTCAGAAAGTCGCGATACTCCTTGTCATTGTGCAGGGCGGCGCGGCCGCTGTGCAGAGTGGTTGAGTCGGCGTGTTCGAGACCGCCGTGACCGCTGTCGCTAAACAAGCAGAGGAACTGAAAGTTTGGATATGGCAGCGAGCCGCCAAACACATCCGCCGCGCACTCGATCAACCGGGTGAGTTTGTCGAGCAGGTCGTTGGGCGGGCGGACGGTTGCGAGGCCGTCTAGGACGATGGCGTGCGGCACGCCGCGCACGAGCCATTCGAGGCGCTCGAACTTGCTGCTGAGGCAGGGTGCGTCGATCGCGCACGCGTAGTCCGTGGCAGTCATCACGAAGCCATCGTCGGTGCGCTCAAATGGCAGCGCGGTTGCGAGTGACCAGCCGGCGGGCGCACGCACAAAGATCCGCGCCGGAAGATCCAATTGGTTCGTCGGCCAGAGCAGCACGCAGGCATGGTTCCAGTAGGCGTGCTCGGGCGTGAGGTCCGACGTGCGCACACTCAGCTCATGGGAATAAACCGAATATTCGAGACGCAGCTGCACTTCTTCCGTCGGCAGTTCTACGCGGACTCGATTTTTACTGATCTTGCGAACAGTAAGCAGCTTGCCCGATAGCGCATCGATCGCGCGCACCGAGTTGAGCTGCCGCGCGAATTCGCGGATCAGGTAGCTGCCCGGAGTCCAGGTCGCGAGGAAGAAGTCTTGCCAGCCTAAGTCTATGCGGCGTAGTGATGTGCTGGGGATCTCGAGCGAAACTTCGATCCGACGTCGCTGAGGGCTTCGAACATCCAGCCAGAAGCTTAGTTCGCGCAATGGTTTTTTGATGAAAGTGGTACGCCCGAGAGGATTCGAACCTCTGACCTTCGGCTTCGGAGGCCGAAGCTCTATCCAGCTGAGCTACGGGCGCAGAGCATTTCGTCTTACCAGTGCCGGAGAGCGAACACAAGGAAGCGGTCCCCGTTACCCCTGATCGCGCCAAGGGGAGTTGCACTTTTGAGCAGTGGTCGGTTGAATCCTGCAACCCCTGATTCGTAGAAACATTGCCCAGTAGCTGGGCTAGCAGTTTGAACTCCTGCATGATGAAAACCGCCAAAGTAGTCCAACGGGTCGCAACAACGATTGCGATTGGCTTTGCTTGGCTGGTGATCTCAAATAATGAGAGCGTCAGCCTGCGAGCTGATCCAATCAGTCCGACTCAAGATACCGACGGAGACTTCCTGCCGGACATCGTCGAGTGGACTAGCTTGAGTAGCGCGCAGCATGCGGACACGGACAGCGACGGCATCAGTGACTTCGTTGAGTTTGTCCAGCGGACGAACCCGCGCCGCATCAACGCACCTATGCCGCTGGATCATGAGATGCGGCTGTTGGTGACTTCAAACGAAGAAGTCAGCGGCGACCACCGCGTGTGTCTGCAGTTGTTCTTTCGCATAGCCAGCAGTGAGGTCGTTGTTAATCACTTGAATGTTTGGATTGAGTTCGGAGTGGCGCCAGGAATGCGCTTTCCATTCAGCCTCTCCATGCCCGGCACTTTGGTCGACGTTCGCAATGCAGGTTTAGCAGGGACCTGGATGAGCGTGACGGTTCCGCTCGCTAGCGAGCAAACTTTGCGCTCGTTGTTGCCGTGCACGATTGGTGCGGACGGGCTTATTGGTACTAAGTCAGTAAGCAGCACCGTGCCGTTGTTTGACATGGCTGGGGTGACCGCGACGCTGGTGCCCTACTCGGCAAATACCGTTGCAGTCCAAAGCATCGGCGCTTCGGGTGCGTTCACCGGCAGTTTGTCCAACCGAGTTTGCGTGCTCGACCTGCAGGCTTGGCAATCGGTGCCGGGTGGTACCGCCTACATTGTGACGCATGCGGATTGCGACGACTGCAATGACTTGGAATGTGGCGCGGCTTGCCCGTTGACGGAGGGCTGGATCATAGTTCTGCCCGGTGGCCTGCAGTCGATTACGGGTGGCTGACCACTTCCCTGAATGCCTTCCTTGTGGTGCCCCGTGTCAAATGATTTGGCAGGCCGGAAATCCCCAGTTCTGTTTACGAAGTTATGCTTATTAGTAGATGCGGCATGGCCCACTAAAAATCTGTGCGCCAGAGGAACTTAGCGTGAGAGTATTTTCTTGATTGCCTAGCCCTTGCATATCTTGGGAACCTAGTAGCCCCTCTCCAACGTCATTTAGACAGTGATATTACTTCGAGACCCAGACGCCGCTTTGGTCATGGCCTGCAAGAATCCCGAAGGCGAGGGCTTCGAGGCGGCGTTTGAGGCCATTTTTCTGAAATATCGCGACCGCGTCTACTCGATTGCATACCGGGTTACTGGTAGCTCGATGGATGCTATGGATGTGGTGCAGGAGAGCTTTAGCATCATTTTTCGCAAGCTTGAGACGTTCCGCGCTGGGTCGTTGTTTAGCACTTGGTTGTTCCGCATTGTCGTAAACGCCAGCATCGATCAGCGGCGGCGCGAGCAGAAAAATTTCGGTCCGTACTTCCAATTTGAAGACGCGGCGGAGCCGATGTTGAATTCAGCATTGAATCCCGAAGCCATTGCAGCCACGAAGGAGCTTGGCAGCCAGGTTCAGGAGGCAATGCAGAAGTTAAGCCCGAAGTTGCGCGTCATCCTTGCGCTGCGCTACCTAGAAGACATGTCGTATGATTCGCTCGCGGTGACGCTGGGCTTGTCGATGGGCACAGTAAAATCGCGGTTGGCGCGGGCGCACATTGCACTTGAGAAGGTGCTGCGCGCGCAGTATCCGCACCTGCACGATCAGGACTCTGAGCAGCGGGCCGAGGGCGCATCGTGAATAACCTCAATCCCTTGCAGTGCTTCCGCTTTTTGCGGCAGGTTGAGCAGCATGCTGCAAATCACACCGTTCCTGCGCATGCCAGCGAGTGCGCGTCATGTGCCGCGTGGTTGCGGGTCACGCGCGAACACATGGTGCAGCTGCGCAGCCGGCCAGAATTGCCCGCCGAACTGCGGTCCCCAGCGTTCTTTGAGCGCATTCTAGAATCCGTGATTGATGCTGCAGCTGATAGCCCGGTTGGCGTAGCTCTGGGGTCGAGCGCTCTGGGGTCGAGCGCTCTGGGGTCGAGCGCTCTGGGGTCGAGCGCTCTGGGGTCGAGCGGCGTTGTTCTAGGCCAGATGGATGATGTGGGGCTTTTGCTGGCGCCGCAAATAGTCAGTCAGTTGCGTAGGCAGGAACATGCCCCAGAGTGGCTGTGGCAGCGGACGCGCAGCCAGATCCGGTCGGAACTGCGCTTCCACGGTAGGCGCCGTTGGCTGAGCCGTGCCACCGCAATGGCGGGCGCCGCAGCCGTTTGTTTGGCGGCGGTGGGTTTCGTATGGCTGGCTCGGGGAACCAGAGAGCCGTTTGATATCGTCTTTGTGTCGCTGACTGAAATGCCCGCGCTCGATCACCCCACGGCGGTGCTCAGGAATGGGCTTTCAAAATGAGTCGCAGCCAAGATGTAGTCACTTTGCGAGATGGCACTTGTGTCCGGACGCGCAGGTTCTCATCATGCGTCTTCAAAGCCATGGTCGCCGCCAAAAATAGGCATCAAAACAGCGTTGCCGGTATTTGCCGAGCCACACTAACCACCATCGCATTGGTGCTAAGCACCTTGGTTGGCGTTATTGACGCGCAGAGTAGTAACGGTTTGGCTGGCTTGCCGATTCGCTCGGCCGCAGATGTCACCTTCGCGCTCTTGGCAAGATCGCCGTCCCAGCAGGACTATCAGACGGAGCAGGTGCGCCGGTTTCTTGATAAGTATGGGCAACTGGTTGAGATGAGCGAGGAGCTAACGGTGCAGAGTAACCAAGCCGGTTCCTCGCGCTTTCGGCTGCAGCTGATTGCTGCCGGCAGCTCAGACGTCTCAGTGCCTGGCGTGGCGCCACCATCACAGCAATGGACGCGCACCTACCAAAGCAACGCGGGCTTGCTCCATCAGCACGGCAGTTTCCGGGTGCATGACCCGCTCGCTGCGGCAGCCAACTACCGGATCTTTGACTTCGGTGCCTCGACCCGCGCTGCGCGCAATGTGCGCCGCGTCGTCGTGTATCCCTTGTCGGGCGACAAGGCGATTTGGCTGCTCGATGTCGATACTCAAACCGGCCTCGTGCTCTACAGCGCTGAGTATGATGCTACAGCGCGACTCCTGAGCGAAGTCGAAGTGATGAAGCTGGAAGTCGGCAGCTCCCAGGTCACCCAGACTCCAGGCTGGAACTGGCAGCCGCAGTTGACCATCACGGACTTGGCGACGCAGCAGGAGGCGACTCAATGTATCCGGTCTGGTTTGCCAACGATGCCAGCGGTCGCCTCAATCATTCCTGAATACGTGCTCTCCCGGACGCATGTTTCAGAGAACCCGCTCAATCAGGATCAGGTGTTGGTCTTTACTTACACCGATGGTATCGACGAGTTTTTTGTCTCGGAAGCCTTTGGTTCACAAGACCCATTCGCGGGGACTCCGGTCACGCTGCGCAACCTCGGCCAACACTCGCACACGATCGCCAGCTACGACGATCCTGGCCTGCGAGCCTACGTGTTCCACGAGGCTGGCACGACCTTTCAGGTAGTTGGACGCAATTCTTTACGTAGGCTGCAAGAGGTTGCTCGCCGCGTTTGCCAACAGGCGGTAGTTGGCTCCTGACTTTTAGGTTGTGGTCCCCAGTCTCCTGATTCCGACGTCGTCCTCGTTGCTAGACGGCGCAGCGTCTGTTCGACGCGACGGTCTTTTGGAACGACTCTCTTAGCGACATAGCAAGTGCGCGGATTCGCCGATGCCATCGACGCGGCAAATCTGTTGCTGGTAGGGTTCGGTTGGCACGTGCTGTGCTCATTCCACCTCCACAAAGAGGCAATGATGGACACCAGCAACAACAAGCCGAACTCAGAAGAAATGATCAACTCCACTGAATACCGCGCTCGCCTGACGACCAAGCTCAACTGCTTGATCGCGGTGCTAGATGTGGCGATCAGCAAGATCGCTAAAAGCATGGACCTGCCAGGCGCAAACGAAGAGCGCCTGCTCAAGATCCGCAGCAACTTGGAAAACACCTTGGCCATCTGCACGCGCGCCAAGCACACGCTGGACAAGGCAGCAGGCGCACAAGGCCGGAATCAGGCCGAGCGTCAAGCGGATTCCGACAAGATGAGTGCCCGCGACTACGTCGAACTCGCCAGCATCGACGAATATCGCAAGTTCAAGACCATGCGACCGATTCACCAGGAGGAAGTGGATGGCGTCGACTTCGACGAGCTAGCTCGCCGCTTCAGCGAAAGCTGATCTGCCGCTCAGTCACTTCGGGCTGAGCTTGCTCGACTGCTCGCGCACTCGCTGCTCGATAGTTTCCGAAATGCCACCTTCACGCAGCACAAGGACGCCTTCGCTATCGAACAGGAGAAAGGTCGGTAACGACGCGAAGCGATGCACCTTGTCACGGGCGAGTGCCAAGTCGGTCGCGAACGCCCCGTAGCCGACGGCTTGTGCCAGCAGGAACGCGCGCGCAGCAGCCGCCTTCTTTGCTGGATCACGGTCCTTCTCGAGATGCCATGCAACCACACGGATGGAGTTTGGTTCCTTGTGAATCGACTCAAGTAGACGCGCAGTTCGCATCGCTTCCTGATCCCAGGAGGTCGTGATTGCGAGCAGGGTCGGGGTCCCTTTCAAGTCCGCGAAGTTGAGAGCTTTGCCGTCCAAGGTTTCAACTGCCAAGCTGAAGCCACGGTCGCAGTTGCCCGGCATGAACAGCTTGCCATCTGGCACAACTTCTGGCTCCTCGATGGCTTTTGCTGCGTCCGTCTCGCCAGTTTTCGCCTCGTCCTTTGGAGTATCGAGGCCGAGTGCGGTGCGGACAAAAGTTTCCAGCTCGGCTTCGAGTTCGTTGGCAAACCCGACGTGCGTCTTTGCGTGCTTCATGTCGCGTTCAAACAAAAGCATCGTTGGATATCCGGAGAAGTCGCGGATCTGTGAGCGCATTGCCGCAGTGCCGGGCAGCAGCGAATAAGTGATGCGATTCTCGCTGGCGAATTTCCGCACCTTGTCCGAGTCCTCACTCTCGCCGTTGCCCGCATAGCAGAGTCCGATGACTTCGAGGCCGTGTTGTTTGTACTTTTCGTAGAGCTCCACCAATACTGGGATGGCTTTGCGGCACGGCGGACACCACGTGCCCCACAGATCAACAATCACGACATGGTTTGCAAAGGTCTGCTGATCGACTTTGTCACCAGAGAGTGTGGTGCCAGCAAAATCGAATTTTAGAGAACCGGCTGGCGTGCTTTCCTGCCCCAAAATTGAGCTCGTCAGCAATGCCAATGTGGTCATTGCTGAGGTTGTGTAACCCAGCGTGCGATTTTGAATAGAAATCATGCAGCTCATGATCCCGATGCCATGCTGGCTTGCAACCTAACTGCTCAAGGACCTTCATCTCGTCTGACACCATTGCCGATCCAGCATTGGGAATATGACGACGCAACTGAGAAACAAAGTGACTGGCACGCCGATCCGCGCGCGTGTTCTAGTCGTCACTGGCCCGCAGGGTGCACCGGAACTTTCTGGGGCCATGTTGCGCCTCGGCCATGAGGTGCAGGAAGCAGATACTCTTGAGGGGGCGTTGGCAGCGTTAGCGCTCGGCGTGCACGACGTGATGTTTATCGATGCCGTGCGGATCCAAGGGCTCCAGCCCATGCCCGCGTTGCCGACCATCGTGATCGACAACAATCCCGAGTCTCCGGTGTCCCCGAACTGCGTGGGCGTCCTGCCGAGCACTGCTTCTGCCTCGACGATTGCGTCGCTCATTGGCCTAGTCATGGACCTGCAGATCACGCAGGCGCGCTGTGAAAATCTAGCGGCGCTCGTCACGGGCATTCGTGATGGATCCGCGTTTGCTGGCAATTCGCCCGTGATGCGGCGTCTGCAAGGCGCGATTCGGCGAGCGGCCGACAACGTTTCTTCGACGGTATTGATCGAGGGTGAGCACGGCAGTGGCAAGTCGCTGGCAGCTCGTGCGATTCACTGTAAGGGTCGTCGCGGCACCATGCCGATCGTGCAATGCCCAGCGAGCACACTTGACCCTGAGACCTTTGTGCGGGTGCTCAATGAAGCGCGCGGCACGACTTTGTTGATTGAAGAAATCAGTCAACTGCCTTTGGCGACGCAGCAAGCGTTGGTGCGCAATCTGAAGGAGCGCGCTGGAATGATGCCGACCGATACGCCACCGGCGCGGATCATCGCCACCACCTCGGCACATCTAGCAGATCTGGTGGCGCGTGGCACCTTCCGTGAAGATCTCCTGTATCGCTTGCATGCTTTCCATGTGGTGATGCCGTCCTTGCGCGAGCACCTGGAAGACATGCCATCGCTGGTTGCGTCGGTGGTCGCACAGTGCGCGACTGGCGGCAGTAGCACGATGTCGCGCGGCCACACGATCACCCCGGCCGCGATGACGATGCTCGGTGGTATGAGCTGGCCAGGTAACGTGGCGCAGTTTGAAAGCGTAGTAAGCCGCGCGTTCTTCCAGGCCGGCGGTGCATTGATTGACCGCGAGCATGTCCAGCAGGCCATGGAGTCCATGTCGAAGTCGGCTGTCACCACTCCCGCGACACATGTCGGCGCAACATCGCCCGGCGTGACAGGCGAAGTGACGGAGGCCTCGATTCGTCTGTTCAAGGATGAAGAACGTCGGATTCTCGGCAGTGCCCTGAAGGCAACGTCAGGCCGGTCGAATCAAGTCCGCCGCGCGGCACAGTTGCTGGGCATTGGTCGCGCCACGCTCTATCGGAAGATTCAGCAGTACAACCTGCCACTCCACTGAGGGTGGCTGCGCATTAGCGGGCAGGCGCTATCGTCTGTCCGTTCATGATGCGTATCAGGATTTTGCACGAGGACGACCATCTGCTGGTCGTGGACAAGCCCGCTGGTCTACTGGTAGTGCCTGCGGATCAGAAGTCCGGCCCGACGCTGCTTGATCGCCTTGCTGCTGAGCTTGGGTATCCGGTTCTTGCAGTGCATCGGATCGATGAGGGGACGACGGGTGCGATCGTGGTGGCTCGCACGGATGCCGCGCGCGTGGCAATGGAGCCGCTGTTTCGCGAGCACTTGGTGCAGCGTTCCTACCTTGCCTTAGTGAGCGGCACACCATCGCCGTCTGCGGGCATCATCAAATCCCAACTCGACGAGAGCGGCGATGTGGTGCACGTGGTGCAGCGCGGTGGCCGCACGGCAATCACGCGCTACGCAATCTTGGCGCGGCGTGGCCGGATGAGTCTGGTGCACTGTCAATTGGAGACCGGCCGTCGCAATCAGATTCGGGCACACATGAAAGCTCTTGGCTGCCCGCTTGCCGGGGATCGAAAATACGGTTTTCGGGCGCGCCCGGGCGAGAGTTTCCCGCGGCCAATGCTGCATTCATGGCGTCTGCAGTTTCGTCATCCGATGCTGGGCACGGAGGTGCGAGTCGAAGTGTCGCCAATCGAGCCTGCGCTGCGGCCATGAGGAGAGGTTGTGCACCGCGATGGCAGGGTGATTAGCGCTAGGTAAGATGCGCCGTGTGCGGCCGCAGGTAGAACTCACTCAAGAATCGTTGTTCAACTTCTTCTCAGCGACGCGACTGCCGTTGCTGTCGGGGCTCACATCCGCACTGCGCTGGGTCGGACTCGTGCTTTCCGTGTCCGGTTTCTGCTATGGCTGTTTTGCGCTTGCTTGGTGGTGGCCGATCGGCTTTTGGCGTGCCGAACTACCGGGGGCTTCGGCGCTGCCAGCGTTTGTGATGGTGCCGGGCTGCACGCTGACGTGGTGGTTGGCGCGGCGTAACCGCATAAAGCCCGCCGCGATCGCGCTGTTCATTTCGATCTACTTGATCTCCGTGCTCGTCACTTGGGGGCGCGGCGTGTTCTGCACGACTTGGTATTTGCAGCCGGTCTTGGCCCTCGTTGCCACCTGCTGCCTCGGTGGTATAGCGGGCCTGACGCTGACTCTGTTCGGTGTGGTGGCGCTACTGAGCGTGCCGCTCGTGTCGCCGCCGCAAGGTGAATCGCATCTGTTCGTATGGCAGCACAGCGTGAGCCTCGCTTCGGTGACGCTCGCCTCGGCGTTAGCGGGCCTCGTCGCGCACCACCTTTTGCACAGTGCTTTGCTGCTTTTGGAGATGCAGCGCAGCCTGCAACAGGAAGCCCAACGAGCACTGCGTCATCGCGAACGGTTGCTGCGCCATGCGATGCGCGTGGAGACTGTTGGCGATCTCGCTGGCATGGTCACGCATCAACTGCGCAATGCATTTCAGGTGATGCTAGGACACGCCTCGCTTGGCGCGTTGGGCGATGATGCGGACCGTGTGCGACGGCTTGCGCTGCTCACCGATGAACTGAGCAACGCGCGACCACTGCTAGACCAGTTGATGTCGTTGGCGCACCCAGATGATGGTGCGCCGAGTTTGCGCGACCTCGATGCTGAACTGCGCATCTTCCACGAGCGCGCGGCGCGCATCATGCCCTCGAACATCACGCTGACTTTGGACTCGTGTGGCCGGGAGTTGTCGGTGCAGATCAATCCGCGCGGCCTTGAACATGCGCTCTGGAACCTCGTGATCAATGCTCGCCACGCGATGCCGGAAGGTGGGTCGATCACGTTGCGCACTGCGATCACGGGCGAGGAAGCGAGCCTCGCCATCACCGATACCGGCGGCGGCATTGCCGAGGAAATCCGCGATTTGATCTTCGACCCATACTTCACTACCAAACCGGTTGGGCAGGGCACTGGCCTTGGCTTGGCCGCGGTGGATCGCTTCGTGCGGTCGAGCAATGGCCGCATCAAGCTCAATAGCGGTGTTGGCCTTGGCAGTGAGTTCGTGCTGACGTTTCCGCTGGCGATTCCGCTAGCGACTGCTGCGGCGAAGTCGTCGACCTGAAGTCGCAGGCCACCTGCGCAAAGATCATTTGCGGCTCAGGCCAGTGCCAGCGGGAAAGGCCGTCTGAGTTTGCGCTCGACGATTGTGGTGAGGACTTTGCCGAGTGAGCCGCGCCCCTTGGTGTCGAGCCACTGCGCTGCGGCAGCATCAAATGTGAAGTGCCAAGCGGTCGCGCCCTCCGCGAGCCACATCTGTTGGGCCGCAGATTGGCGGTTGAGGATGCAGCGCGCCCCATCGCCAAACGTCAGCTTCAGCACGCCCTGTGACAGTTCCGCCTCCAACTCGTCTGGATCGCATTCGTCGAAGCGGGCTACGAGGGCGTTTACCAGTGCGTCGGTGCGGTGGATAAAAATGCGGTCTTGGTCTGAAACGGTCATCGTGGGTCGGTGCCAGTTCGATGGCGCAAGCTTGTGGGCAGACGGCGAAGGCGGTGCACGGTATAGGAAAAAGCAGGCCAGCGACCCTCTCCTCAGATCGCCGGCCCCTGCGCCACCGCCGCTCGCAACTTGCCTTCGTGCCGTTCTGGTTCCTTGCAAACCCCAAAATGCCTACGGCGGTGGGTTTGTTCCTCGCGCCTGCAGTGAACGAGCGTGGGAGCGGATGCTTCCTGCCGAGTCGTTTTTTTCTTTGGCAGACTGGGCCGGTGCCGAGTGGCATTGCGGCGGCCGCTATCGGCCCCGATCAGGCTCCTAAGGCTCGGCCATCAGCAGCCACAACCCACTCTTTGATAAGATCTTGCGCGGTTACACCCGCCGCCTCGGCTTCATAGCCAACTAGCACGCGGTGACGTAGCGAAGGCAACAAACACGCGTCCAAGTCTGCGCGAGTGACCGCCGGGCGACCAGCCAGCAGGGCGCGCGCCTTGCCGCCGAGGATGATCGCCTGGCCAGCGCGCGCACTTGCGCCAAACCGGACGAAGCGTTTGGTGCGGCTTGAGGCGTGCTCAGACTGGGGGTGCGTTTCGGCCAAGATTTCCGCCACGAAACGCACCAGATGTGAGCCGCAAAGCACCTCGCGCACCATCATTTGCAATTCGCGCAATTCGATCGCCGTCACGAGGGTCCGGCTCGTCTCGGTGCCACTGCGCGTCGTGCCCGAAAGGATCTGCACCATCGCCTCGATGGGCGGCGTCTTGACCTCGAGCTTATAGAGGAACCGATCAAGCTGTGCTTCGGGCAGCGGGTAGGTGCCTTCCAGTTCGATCGGGTTTTGAGTCGCGATCACATGGAAGGGTATTGGCAGCGGGTGCGACTCACCGGCCACGGTGACCGTGCCCTCCTGCATCGCTTCGAGCAGGGACGACTGAGTCTTTGGTGTCGCGCGGTTGATCTCGTCAGCAAGCACCAGCCCACCAAACACCGGTCCCTTATGAAAGCGGAACGCGCGCTTGCCTTCTTGCTCGTCGATGACGAGCGTGCCAGTCACGTCGGCAGGCATCAGATCCGGGGTGAACTGGATGCGCGAGAAGTCGAGGCCGAGTCCGCGGCTCAGCACGCGAACGAGCAGGGTTTTGCCGAGGCCGGGCAGGCCTTCGAGGAGCATGTGGCCACCGGCTAGGATGCCGACCAGCAGTTGTTCGATCAGTAATTCTTGACCGAGAACTTGGGCGTTGAGTGCCGCGCGCAATGCGAACACTTTGCTGGTGAGAGCTGTTGCCCGTTCTTTCTGCTGACTGCCGTCCATAGGTTTCGTCAATTCCATCTTCGCGTCCACTATTCCTCCTGACGATAGGCGCGGTGGTCGCAGAACCGCTCGCCGGAATCCGGCAGAACTGCGATTATGAGCTGGCCTTGATACTCGGGCCGCTGCGCAACGTGCCTTGCGGCATGCAACACAGCACCGCTGGCGGGTCCGACAAGGATCGATTCTGTGCGTGCCAGGTCTTGCACGCTAACGTTGGCCTCGACGTCCGTCACGCGCACGACTTCATCGAGCACTTTGTGGCCCAGGAGTCCAGGTATGAAGCCCGCGCCAAGTCCAGGAATGTCGTGGCTGCCAGCGTTTTGGCCGCTCAGCACGGCACTCGTGCTCGGCTCGACGCCAATGATGCGGACGCCGCGTTCGCGCAGCACCGCAGCGCAGCCGGCGGCGGTTCCGCCCGTGCCGATCGGGACGACGATGGCGCGCACCGCACCATCGGTATCTTGCCAGATCTCATGCGCGGTGGTCTCTCCGTGAATCTTCGCGTTGGCGCGGTTGCTGAAGGCTTGCAGGCAGATTGCTCCCTCCGTTTTGCGGACCAGTTCTTCGGCGTGCGCCATTGCGCCACGCATGCCATCGGCGGCCTTTGTCAGCACCAGTTCAGCACCGAGCGCACGCAGCAAAGTTGGCCGCAACACCGTCGCATTTTCCGGCATCGTCAGGATGACGCGGTAGCCGCGGCGACGGCCCACCATGGCGATTGCCAAGCCAAGATCGCCGCTGGTGCATTCGATGATGGTGCCAGCTGGTTTGAGGGAGCCATGCAGTTCGGCGTGCTGGATCATGCCGAGAGCGGTGCGATCCTTATTGCTGCCGCTCGGATTGAACGATTCGAGCTTGGCGACGAGGCGGGCACCCGTGGGCGCCAGTCGGTGCAGTTCGACCAGTGGCGTAGATCCGATCAGCCAGGTGATGTCGGCAGCGATTCGAGCCATACGCGAAAGCGTAGCCTTGCCGCAATCGTCAGCCAGATCATGATTCACACCATGCTGCGTGTGCTCTGTTCCCTTGCCGTTTTGTTCACCCTTGGTGCGTGCGCGGGGGTGGCGCCTAGTTCCGAGGAAATCGCTCTGCGCGAGTATCCGGCCGCGAGCCTGACTGACTTAGAGCGCAGCGCGCTCAAACAAATGGAACTGGCGGCAGAGGCGGCGCTGGCCGAAGGTCAGCATGAACGCGCTCGACAAATTGCTGAGACGGCGCTTTCGGTCGATCCGGCCGCGGCGCGTGCGCGTGCGGTGCTTGGCGTTGCGTTGATGTATGAATCGCAGCGATCAAAGCCGCCCGACCTCGCGTTGAGTCAGCGGGCAGATGGCGAAACGCTAGCCGCGGTCCGGATCTCACCGCTCGACCCAGTGGTTGCCTTGTTGCGCGCGCGCTGTCTTGCACAAGCCGGGCATCTGTCGGCCGCCGCCGCTGCTGGCGAAGCGGGTCTTTTGCTGCAGGCGAGGAGCATGGATGCCGAATACACCGCGCTGGTCGAAGCCACTGCAAATTGGTGTTACGAACTCGGCGAAGAACGGCGTGCCAATCGCTGGCTAGCACAACTCGCCCAGCGCAAGCCAGAGGATGCTGCGGTGCAGTTCCGGTTTGGCGCGAACTTGCTGGTGATCGCTGATACGCCGGTGTTGGCGGCCTCGGCGGCTAGAGCATTTGCGCGGAGTGCCGAACTTGCCCCCAATGATCTGGCCGCGCACTGCGCGGTGATCGCCGCATATGTGCGCGCTGCCGAGCTTGCCGAACAAGCGGGCAAGAGTGATGACCTGACAAAGTTTCTCGATGCTGCCAACCAGGCCTGCTCTGCGGCGGCCGCGCGTTTCCCCCAGTCGGGTGAGCCGTTGTTTCGCTTGGCGGTGATCCGTGAGCAGCATCAGGCAACCGGGGCGCGTGCTGCATACGAGTCTGCACTGAAGGCCGAGCCAGAACATCTCGCCGCGCTGCTAAATCTTGCGGCGTTACTTTTGAGTTCGCCGGAGTTGCCGGACCAGGAGGTGGCGAAGGATCTTTATCGGCGCGCGCTTTTGATCGACGCAGCCCACGGCGGGCTCAAGTCCGGCGAGCGCAAGAGCATCGAAGCGCGCCTGAAGAACTGACCGCGCGTTACATGCCCATGATGCTGTAGCCAGCGTCGACGTAGATCGTCTGGCCGGTGATGCCGCGGGCAAGATCGGACAACAGGAACGCGGCTGTGTTGCCGACGTCGCCTTGGTCAATGTTGCGGCGCAGCGGCGCCTTTTGCGCCATGGTTTCGAGCAGCGTGCCGAAGTCTGCGACACCCATCGCCGAAACGGTCTTGATCGGACCCGCCGAGATCGCATTCACGCGGATGCCGCGCGGGCCGATGTCGTTTGCGAGGTAGCGCGTGCTCGCTTCAAGCGCAGCCTTGGCGACACCCATCACGTTGTAGTTGGTGACGACTTTCTCGGCGCCGTAGTAACTCAGGCAGACGATCGACCCATCGCGCCCTTCCATCAGCGGCATGGCGCCCTTGGCGAGCCCGATCAAGGACCACGCGGACACGTGCTGGGCCAGTTGATAGCCATCCCATGAGGTGTCGATGAACTGACCGCCGAGTTCTTCGCGCTTGGCGAAGGCGATCGAGTGCACGAGGCCGTCGATTGGGCCGAAGTCGGCGCCGAGTTTGGTGAAGAACTTTTGGATGTCACCTTCGACGGTCACGTCGCATGGCGCCAGGAATGTGTCGCTGGGCAAGTCCGCCGCCAGTTTGCGAACGGACTCCTCCATGCGGTCATTCTGATAGTTCAACGCCAGTTGCCCGCCCTCGCGCAGAATGGCCTGAGCGATTCCCCAGGCGATCGAACGCTTGTTGGCGACACCGAAGATCACGACTCGCTTGCCTGACATCAAACCCATGTGGAGAAGGATACCGACTGCGGGGTGTGCGCGTCACGCTCCGAAGTCTGGTCTTGTGTTGTTCAGTTTGGCGAACACCTTGCGAGCGAGCGTGGTCCATGGCACTTCCGGATCGTCGGGCAGGTGTGCCTGCAGGCTGCCGCGGCCCATTGCTTCTGCTGCGTGCGCTACCAGCGTGATGCGGTGGTGGGTGATCGCGTGCCGCACGGTTGCGAGTGGCAAACCGATGGCGAAGTGGATCCCGCAGCGGTCATGCAGCAGTTTGGGGAGGTCTTCGAGGTCGACCGAACACAAAGCCCCAGGGCTTGGCAGTTCGAGTTGGCCGGCGTTGGGTTCGCCTTCGGGCACGCGCTGTGCAAGCACGCCACCGCGCACGGCAACGATGACGGCGCGGGCCTGCACCAGAGTCATTGCGTGCCGCTCGCCGCGCACCGGCAACTCGGCTGCTATGCGGAGTCGTCGCGCTCGGCAATCGCCGGCCACCGGACACTGCCCGCAGCGCGGCGAGCGCGGCGTGCACACCATCGCGCCGAGTTCCATCAGGGCCTGATTGAAGTCGCCGGGCCGCGCGCGATCGAGCCACTGTTCGGCGATTGCGCGCACTTGTACCTGCGCTGGCTTTTTCTTGATGTCGGTGCGCAATGCGCGATGCCGCGCAGCAACGCGCTCGACGTTGCCATCGACCGCGGTAAGCGGCAGGCCGAACGCGATCGACCCGACGGCGCCGCGCGTGTAGGCACCGATGCCAGGCAACTCGCCGAGTTGTTCCGCGTCGGTCGGCACGTTGCCGCCGTGCAGCAGGACGACCGCGCGCGCACCGTCGCGCAGCAGTCGAGCGCGTCGGTAGTAGCCAAGCCCGCGCCAAGCGGCGTGCAATTCATCATCACTTGCACAGGCAAAGTCAGCGGGCTGCTGAAACCGCTCAAGAAAGCGTGCGTAGCTTTCGCGCACGGCCTCGACGCGGGTTTGTTGCAGCATCACTTCGCTGACCCAGATCGCCCAAGGGTCGCGCGATCGCCGCCACGGCAGATCGCGGTGACTTTCGTCATACCAAGCGAGCAACCGCTCGGCGAATGACGGCCGCGACGTCATCAGTGGATCTGCAAATCGAGCACCTGCAGCATCGCCGCAGTGAACTCCGGCAGGTCGTCAGGCTTGCGGCTCGACACATGGTGTCCGTCGATCACTACTGCCGCATCGTGCCACAATGCGCCGGCATTGATCAGGTCGTCGCGGATGCCGAGCGAGCCGGTGTAGCGCACGCCGCGCACCACGTTGGCGGAGATCGCGATCCACGGTCCGTGACAAATGCTGGCGAGCAGTTTCTTCTGCTGATCGAACGCGCGCACCAGCGCCAGCACGCTGGCATCGCGGCGCAACTTGTCGGGCATCCAACCGCCGGGCAGCAGAATGCCTTCGAATGCGTTCGCATCGCAGTCCCCGATCGCGCGATCACTGTGGCACGGGTAGCCATACTTGCCGCGATAGGAGTGCCCTTTTACTTGGCCCGCGACCACGGGCACGTAGCCCGCTTCGCGCAAACGCAGCTTTGGATACTGCAATTCGAGGTCTTCGTACTCGTCGCCAACCAGCAGCAGGACAGCGCGGGTCATGGCTTGATGCAGGCCCGGCTCATTGGTCCCTTCGGCGTCCGTCGGGAGGGCGCGTGTTGGTGTTCATGCCAAGGCGCTGGCGCAAGTCGCGTTCGGCGTGCTCGAGCAGCTCATCGAGTGCCACCGGGTCGGTGTGCTCGGCGACCAGCCGGACGCGGATTGCCAGCGATTCCTCGGTGCCTCGCACCGTTGTGCGCAGGCTTACTTTTTGGTGAAACTTCGCTACTTCGCCCAAGATTCGGCTGATCGCCGACTCGTCATGGCCGTGGTAGTCGAGTTGTCGTTCGGCGCGCACTGTCCCGGGCCCTTCGGCAAGCATGGCGGGCAGCACGTGCTGCGTGAGCAGACGCTGCATCTCGCCGGGTACGCCTGGCAGTAAAAACGTCGTCGTCGTGCCGATCTTGAGTTGCACCGCTGGCGCAGTGCCGACCGTGTTCTCGTAGCAGATGGAGCCTTTTGGTACGCGCGCCATGAAGGCCCGCGCTTCGGTTAGCTCGATTTCGGCGATGATGCCTTTTGCATTCATGCGTCGGTATGCGCTCTGAATCTGCGCTAGTGCGCTGGGGTCCTGCTCCAGCGGCAGGCCCGTGGCCTTTGCCAAGCAGCCGCGCGAGTTGTCATCCCAGTTGGGGCCAAGGCCACCAGTCATGATCACGAACGTGGGCTTTTGCTCCAACGCCCAGCGCAACGCAGCGGTCATCTCCGACTCGACCCGGTCAACTACTTGAATGGTCCGAACGCGGTAGCCCAGATCGTCGATCCGGTTGGCAATGAAGGCAGCGTTCCGATCGACCAAGGAACCCTCCAAAATCTCGCGGCTAACGACCAGGATGATGACGCTCTTGTCCAATGAAAAGGCTCCTTGCAAGGGGGAAAACGGCGCCGTCGCCGCTTGCTCAGAACAAGTATAGCTGTGCAGTTTCTTCGGTTGCAGCACTCGCCTGGGCGCGGAACAATGTAACGCTTCTTCCGACTTCCAAAGACCCGAATCTGCGCATGACCGACACGACTCCGATCCCGCCAGGCGGGAGGATCACTGACCTACTCATCGAGAACGAGATGCGCGAAAGCTATCTCAACTACTCGATGAGCGTGATCCTTAGTCGCGCCCTACCCGATGTGCGCGACGGCCTCAAGCCGAGCCAGCGACGCGTGCTGGTGGCGATGAACGACCTTGGCCTGGGCCCACGTAGCAAGCACCGCAAGTGTGCGAAGATTTGCGGCGACACTTCGGGCAACTACCACCCGCATGGCGAATCGGTCGTCTACCCGACGCTGGTCGGCATGGCGCAACCGTTCACCACGCGCAATCCACTGGTGGATAGCCAAGGTAACTTCGGCGCGATCGACGGCAGCCCGCCCGCGGCGATGCGATACACCGAGGCCAAGCTCGCGTGGCCCGCGGTCTACCTGCTCGAAGACCTCGACAAGCAGACCGTCGATGAAGTGCCCAATTACGATGGCACGCGTATGCAGCCAGTGGTGCTGCCGGCGCGCTTCCCCAACTTGCTGTGCAACGGCTCGACTGGCATCGCCGTCGGCATGGCTGCCAGCCTGCCGCCGCACAACCTCATAGAGATCGCCGCAGCCATCAACATGCTGCTCGACAATCCGGATGTCTCGCTGGACGAGTTGCTGACGGTCGTGAAGGGGCCTGACTTTCCGACTGGCGGCACCATCATGGGGCGCAGCGGGATCCGCAGTGCCTACGCGACCGGCCGCGGCAACATCGCAGTGCGTGCGAAGTATCACGTCGAAGACCGGAAGGGCAGAAAGCAGCTGGTCTTTACCGAGGTGCCATTCCAGGTCAAGACGACCACGATCCTTGAGCGCATCAAGCATCTCGTGAAGTCGGGCCAGATTGATTCCATCGCCGACGTCAACGATGAGTCCAACGATCGCGTTGGCTTGCGCCTCGTCGTCGAACTGAAGCACCGCGTCGAGGACGAGATGGTCGCGGTGAATCAGCTCTACAAGCTGTCGCCGTTGCAGAGCACGTTCTCGATCATCAATCTCGCAATTCAGGACAACCGTCCGCGCACCCTGCCGTTCAAGCAGTTGATTGAGGCATACCGCGATCACCGCGTTGAGGTGATTCGTCGGCGCACCCGCTTCTTGCTGCGCAAGGCTGAGGATCGGCTGCACATCCTCGATGGCTTGCGCCTCGCGGTGCAAAACATTGATGAGATCGTCGAGATCATCAAGCGGTCGGCCAACGTTGACGAAGCGCGCCTGAAGTTGATGGCGCGCTTTCAGCTGTCCGATATCCAGTCGCGCTCGATTCTCGACATGCGCCTTGCGCGTCTGACCGGCCTAGAGATCGAGAAGCTCGAAGCCGAGCATAAAGAAGTCACATTAGAGATCGTGCACTACAAGCGCATTCTCGCCGAGCGCGACGTGCTGGTGGGGATGATGCGACAGGACCTCAAGGAGATGGTGGAGCGATTTGGCAATGACCGTCGCACCATCGTCAGCACCGAAGAGGTCGGCGACTTTGTCGATGAAGACCTCATCACGGAAGAGATGATGGTCGTCACCGTCACGCACGAGGGCTACATCAAGCGCACTGCGCTGGATCAATACCGGACCCAGGGCCGCGGCGGTATGGGCGTTGTGGGTGGTGACATGAAGGATGGTGACTTCCTCGCCAGCCTGTTCGTTGCCAGCACGCACGACCACTTCCTGTTCTTCACGGATCGCGGCCGCGTCTACTGGAAGCGCGTCTACGAACTGCCGAGCTACGGTCGTGGCGCCAAGGGCCGCGCGCTCGCCAACGTCATCGAGATCGCGGAAGGCGAGAAGATCAATTCGATCCTGCGCGTTGAGGCTTTTGATGACCGCTTCCTCGTCACGGCGACGCGCCAGGGCCTCATTAAAAAGACCCCGCTGGAGCAATACAGCCGACCCCGGGCTGGCGGCATCATCGCCGTCAATCTGGAGGAGGGCGACACGCTGGTCGGTGTCAATCTCTGCCGCGCTGGTCAGACGATCGTGCTCGGCACGCGCAATGGCATGGCGATTCGTTTTGCTGAAGACGATGCGCGGCCGATGGGCCGTGGCGCCACCGGAGTGTGGGGCATCCGCCCACAAGAAGGTGATGCGGTCGTCGACATGGTTGTCTGCAGTGGCGACGAGACGCTGCTCACCGTGTGCGAAAATGGCTATGGCAAGCGCACCAAGGTCGAGGAATACAAGGTCCAAGGCCGCGGTGGCCAAGGTGTCATCGACATCCGCACTTCGGAGCGCAATGGCAAGGTTGTGAACCTGCTCGCCGTTCGTGAGGAAGACGAGCTGATGATGATTACCAAGGACGGCCAGATCGTCCGCACCAAGGTTAGTGGGATCAGCGTTATCGGGCGCGCCACCCAGGGCGTGCGCTGCATTGCAATCAAGGGCGAAGACAAGCTCGTCTCCGTCGCCCGCATTCTCAGTGAAGAGCCGCTGGTCAAGGCCGACGCGGCAAAGCCGTAGGACTAACAATGGGCAGTTACCTGGACCGACTCACTGCTGACATGAAGGTCGCCATGAAGAGTGGCGACAAGTTGCGCCTCTCGGTGGTGCGAATGATCATCAGCGACATCAAGAAGAAGGCGATCGACACTCAAGTCGATGCGCTGAAGGACGACGAGGAGGTTGCCATCCTGCAGAGGGCGGTGAAGACTCGCCAGGACTCGGTCACGCAGGCAAAGGCCGGTGGCCGTGACGACATCGCGCAAAAGGAGCAGTCCGAGATCGACATCATCGCGACTTACTTGCCCACGCAGATGTCTGCCGTTCAGGTGGCAGAAAAGGTTCGCGCGCTGGCGAGCGAGATCGGCTTTCAGGGTGGCAAGGACACCGGCCGATTCATGAAGGAGTGGATGGTGCGCTTCAAGGGCCTTGCCGACGGCAAGCTTGTGCAGGACGCGCTGAAGACGCTGAGTTGAAGGGCCGGTGCCGCTACTTCTTCCGCAGCCAAAAATACGGCGAATGCGTGACCATCCCGACAGCGGGCTGTGACGCAGTGGGCTTCGATAAGAGCTCGCCGCCTTGTCGTTCGTAGTTGCCGGTTAGGGCCGCCGCAAACAGCGACTCGAAGACGGGGCCTAACGGCTGATCGAGCACCACGGCGGCAAACTTCTTCTGGCTCAGAGCCTCATGGACCGAGCCGTAGAACGAGGTGAGCGCGGTGCGGGCGTGTGGCGAAAGCGTGGCGAGCCGCGCAGGATCTGCGATTGCTAAAATGTCGAGTGTCCCGTTGGCGGACCGCGGTAGCGCCGATAACAAATCGTGGATGGCCTGTGCGTGCGCCATGCGCGGTTTGCCAGCAAGCGCGGCGAGGTTGCCATGGAATGGCATGAAGACCGGGCCATCGAGTTGTGCTACTGCAGCGACGAGTTCTTCGTTGGCGCGTTGGTTTTCGGTGGTGGGGAGAAACTGCGGGCCAAAGCCCATGAGCACTGCGCGGTCGGGTTCAAGGGCAGCGCGCACGTCCAAAGTCAGCAGCGCAAATTGCGCGCAAAGGACCAGCAGCAGTGCGATGCGGATACTGGCACTGCGCGCATTGGCTGCCGCAATCGGTGCGAGCATGCAGCCGATCGCAAGCACTGGCATCATCACGTTGTCGAAGCCGCCAACGTGGAGGCGCGAGAGATACGAGGTGAGCAGCGCACCGCCGAACAGGGCCGCTAGCTGCAGCGCTTGGCCTCGGTGCAAGCGCCAACGCTGCGCGCAGGCGGTGATCGAGAGTGCCATCAATGGCGCAATCGGCACGAGGTCGCTGGTGAAGAACTTCAGTTTGTACTCGCCCTGCCAGCCGTGGTATTGCGGCATCTCGAACACGTAGAACGTGAACCAGCCATCGGTAGCGATGTGCAATGCGAGCGCAGTGCCGCCGATTACTAGTCCGCAGCTGGCCGCAAACACGAGAGCGCGGCGCCAGTCGACGGCCAGCAGCCCGACCCCGAGTGCCGGCAGCCAAAGCAGCGCGCTCTGTTTGCTCAGGAAGGCAAACGCCGCTGTGACGCCAGCAATCATCGCTTCGCGTCGGCCGCCAAAGCGCAGTAGCCAGCCAGTGGCAAGCATGCCAAGGAGGAACAGCGTGTCGTTGCGCGCGAGGTCATACCAGGAACGCAGGAAGCCGTAGCCAGCGCAGAACAGGCCCGCGGCGCAGAGTGCTGCGAGCTTGCGGTTTGCCCCAGGCACTTCGCGTCGGACAAAGCAATAGATCAGCACGGCGCAGCCGACAAACGCGAGCACGCTGACGAGTCGCAGTGCGAGCGGGCCAGTGAGCGTCACGGACGAGACTAGAGCGCCGAGCCAGAACAGCATCGGCGTGTAGAGGAACGGCACATGCTCGGCGCGGGGTGCTGTGTAGATGCCAGTAAAAGTCCTCGCTCGCTCGGCGTGGTCGACCATCGCACCCTCCATCCACTCCAGGTCGTAGCGATATCCCAGGCGCAGTGCTATGTGCGCCGTCAAAGCTAGCATCGCTGCACATGCCAGCACTGCTAGCAGAAGCCAGAGCAATCGCTCACCGCAGCGAGCGTTGGAAGGAACAAGCATCGCGCTACACCTTAGCTCACCAGCAAAGTGCGGCGAAGGACTGCGTTGCCGTTGCTTACCGCCATCTGGTCGCCGTTGTTATGCTCGCGGCCCAACGCATGTCCAAATTCCCATCCTGTGACAAGGCTCGTCGCTGCGGGACAGGCCACACCGTGGCGGCCAAAGCCTTGCTGGCGAAAAGCCGGGTGGCTTGTTGAACCATGCGCCACCTCGCCGCACTTGTCATCGTCCTGCTGGTCGCAGTCGTGGGTTGGTTTGCCTTGCGAAGCGCTGCGCCGGTGCCGCTTGGCAGTGCAAGGCCACACTCCGCAACGGAAGCGGAAGCCATGCCGCAAGTCATGTCGCGTTCGGCGGCGCCGCTTTTGGTCGCGCAGAGTTTGCCGGAGGACCTCGGCATTGAGATCACGGCCTGCCTGAAAGTTGTCGAGAGTGGCACTGGCGCACCAATTTCAGGCGCTGCCGTCTACCGCTTTGATGAGCGCATCCAAAGCGCCCCGATCACCTACACGGATGTCCTTGGGCTTGCGTCGCTACCGCTGAAGAAGCCCGAACAGTTGATCGTCGCCTCGTCTGGCTACCTGCTGCGCCTTGCTCCTACTCAGCTTGGGAGCTCGCCGCAAAATCCGCAGCAGGTGCAACTCTTGCGTGATCGCTACAGCTTGCGCGTGAGCTTTCGTTTCGTCATGCCGAACGGCGAGCCAGCAGAAGAAGTGCTCGCTCGCTTCACCCCGCTCGTGCCGCAGCAGGGCAACGAGCTCCCGTTGCCAGCAAGTCTTCTCAATCAAGATGAAGTGGCGAAACGCGCGTGGCTGGAGCAGCGCATCATCGCCTCGGCGCGCCCCGTTCCCGAAGTGCATGTGCAGGTTGGGCAATACAACCAGCAGCAGGTCTTTGTGTTTGGTGCTGAGGAGGACGTGAGCTTTGCCGCGGCCTCGCTCATGCAGCTCGAAGCCGCAACCCGCAGCGGCTTCGTCGCCAAGGCGACCTTCGATCCGGCGGCAGCCAGCGCAGAGCCGATGACCATCAGGCTGCTGGCCGGGCGCGCGATTGACGGCTACGTTCGCAGCGCGGTGACGGGTGCCCCGGTCGCTGGGGCTGAGATTGCGACCAAGGATAGTGAGCCGTTGCAACTGACGGCGATAAGCGACGCGGCGGGTCACTTTGTGTTGACGCCGCTCGCCAATGGCATGGTCACGCTCACGATCAGACATCGCGATCACGAGATCGGATTCTTAGGGCCGCTGGCGGCTGGTTCGAGTGACGTGCAGGTCTTGCTGGCTTTGTTGCCCAAAGGTTCGCTCCGCGGTCGCGTGCGCGGCCGTCCAACATTGCAGCCGATCGCCTTTGCGCGCGTGTCGTCGCCCGTGCAAGGTGCTGCCCCCGATCTCGCGATAGCCGATCAGGACGGCTACTTCGTGTTGCGCGGCAGCGTCAAACAGACGGTGCGGGTCGTCATCATTGCCGAAGGCTACCAGCCATATTCGGAGCTCCTTGAGCCGGGCGCGCCATTGCTCGATTTTGATGTTTGGCCAGCGGACACAGCGGTGCGCGTGCGCGCGAAGATGACTGCCTCGGTGATCGGTGTTGTCCTTGATGGCAACGGCATTCGTAGGCCAGGAGCCACGGTGCGCTTGATCCCAGATCAGCCGCTGCCGCTGCCCGAGTTGCCGCACCGGCGCGTGCTGATCGGCAGCACCTTGATGCTGCCGACCAGTGTGTCGAGCGGCCCTGATGGCAGGTTCGAGATCGAAACGCAATGCCCCGGCCCATGCACGCTGATGATCTTTGACCCGCTAAATAGCAGCGGACCGCCGCGCATGTCGAAGCGTGTCGAGCTGCAACTAGGGGAGTCGTTGCGCGACATTGAACTTACTTTGAGGGAGCCATGAGCCTGCGCGACTGGGAGCATCTGCATGAGGAGAGTCTGTGCCGCTACAAGGTGTTCGATGTTGTGAAGGCGCGTCGGCGTTCGCCGCGCACGCAGACGGACATCGGCTTCTTCCTGATCCGCACGCCGGACTGGGTCAACGTCGTTGCACTCACCGACGACCAACAGATCATTCTGGTCCGGCAGTATCGACATGGCACGGAGCAGATGTCCTTGGAGATTCCCGGCGGTCTCATTGATCCACACGAACAGGACCCCGCTGCTGCAGCGGCACGCGAACTGCGCGAGGAGACCGGCTATCAGGCCAGGCACATCAAAAAGCTCGGCGTGATGACTCCCAATCCGGCGATTTTTACGAACCGATGTCACACCTATCTAGCGACGGGCTGCCATCGCGTCGGCGATTTGCAGCAGGATCTTGGTGAGGACATCGAGGTCGTGCTGCTGCCTACGGAGCAACTCGACGCGGTGGTGCGGCGCGGCGAGATCGATCACGCATTGGTGCTCGCGGGGTTGCAGATGTGGCGCGCTGCGCAGGCGGAATGAAAAAGTTCTGAGCGGCAAGAGCCAGGCGTTGCGCGATTTGGTCCGGCCAAAACCGGACTCCTTCGATACGGCTGTGCGCGCCAGCAAGCGACCTTACCTGCAGGTGGCCACTTTTCCGTCACGCTGCTGTTGGCCTGTGCGTGGCTATCGTTGTGCGGTGGCAAAAAGCACAATCGGGCTGCTGGATGGCCGACCCGATGCGTGTGGCGACAGTAGTTTGAGTCGCGGACCTTCGGCGCGCGCCGAAGCGTGCGTCAGAATGACGCAGCTAGGTGCGTGCTCATCGCAAAGACCAGCCGGCCGATCGGCCTATTTTGCGAATCGAAGTCAACGCCGACCAGCAAGCCCTTCTTGAATGGCAGTGATGCGCGCTCGCTGCCGGTGAGCAATAAGCCAAGCAGGCAGCCGAGGTGTGGTTCGTGGCCAATACAGGCGATTGCTTGGCGGCCCGCTTTTAGCTCGGTGTCGATCTGCGCGAGTGCCAGCATCGGCCGAGCAGACGGCAGCAGAATGGGCGTGGTTATTAGGGGTGATTTTATGCCGGTGGCTTTGGCGAAGATGTGTCCGGTTTGCTGCGCGCGCAGCAATGGGCTGACGTAGACCGTTGCGACGTGTTGCACGGCGCGCTGCCAGGCCGGTGCCGCGCGCAGTAGTCGGGAGGACCCCTCGATGGTAAGCGCGCGCGATGCGTCCTCGCCGTCTTTGGCCGAGTCCTCCGCTGTGCCGTGGCGCAATAGCCATACGATCACGGGATCAAGCGCACTTTGCCGCTGCGCTCCCCGATGATCACTCGACCAGCCATGCCAACGAACAGGCCATTGTCGAGCACGCCGGGAAGCGAGTTGAGCAGGTCGTGCAAGCGCGCGGGATCGGGGATCTCATCATATTTGCAATCGAGGATGTAGTTGCCGTTGTCGGTGATCAGTGGCTCACCACTTGCTACCGCACGCAGCTGCGGTACGCAGCCGGTGGTCTCGATTGCGCGCGCTGCCTGCCGCCAGCCAAACCGAAGTATTTCGACCGGCAAGAGGAAGGCCCGGCCAAGCACTTCGACCATCTTCGACTCATCGATAACGACGAGCAGTTCCTTGGCGGCCGCAGCAACAATCTTCTCGCGCACATGAGCAGCGCCGCCGCCCTTGATCATGTTCTTGTTCGGATCGACCTCGTCGGCACCGTCGATGGCGAGATCGAGGTGTTCGATCTCGGTCATGCTCAGCAGTGGAATGCCAAACTTGCGAGCGGCCTCTGCCGTGCCCTTGCTGGTTGGCACGCCAGCGATTTCGAGTTGCTCATCGCGGATGCGTTCAGCGAGCCGCTCGAGCACGAACAAAAAGGTCGAACCGCTGCCGAGTCCAAGTCGCATACCGCTTTGGACAAAATCTGCGGCCATGCGCGCCGCAGCGCGCTTGCCGACATCTGCACTGCTCATGGGCTGAAACGATACATGCTTGGTTTCTTGCCTCCATCAGCAAACCCGTTCCCGTCTATGCTCTGTTGCTCTAACTGGATCCTGCCATGAACAAATCTGTGCTCGCTTTGATCCTCGCTGCCTTTGCCTCGCTTGGGTTTGTGAAGCAGGGGCAAGAGCCCAACAAATTGCGGCCTGCGCCTGCTCCCGCAGGAGCCGCGCGGTTGCCGCTTGTGGAGGAACCGGTTTTATCGCCGGTGCCGCGACTCGACTTGCCGATGCGGTTTCAACCGCGGGATCCGTTGGAGGGATTTTGGGAGCTGCGGGCGCGCGCCGTAGCTGGCGCGCCGGCCATTCCTGGTCGCGGCATGATCGCGATTGGCCGCAATCACATGATGGTGCAGTTTGAGGGGCCGGGCTTGGACGCGGCGACCTCCCTTTTGAGGGCGGGCGCGTATTCTTGGCAACGCACGGGCGAACAGGACATGGTCCGCATGACCGTTGAAGTCAGCCACTTCAATGACAACAACGGGGCGATGCACGTGGAGGAAAAAGGCGCGACGCAGTTGCGGCGTTGCCAATTGATGTCGGACATCCTGCGAGTCCACCAAGGCAACAACAACTGGCTCGATTTTATGCGTATCGAGTGATCGGGCGCGGGCTGGGATCAGCGGCGTTTGCGGCGTAGCGCGCTGAGTTCGGGGCTGCGCATCAGGACGTGCGTGAGCAGATAGGTGAACACGCCGATCAGGATCGGCAATCCGACATGCCACAGGAAAAGGTCGAGCTTTGAGGTGTGCGAAGTGCTTGCCGGTGGCTTTGTGAGCCAGATGGTCAGGCACATGACGGCCGTAGCGATGATGTTGCGCAGCCACGCGCCATAGAAACCGGTGCCGCGACCTGCGTGGCGGCGGAAGCCGATGCCGAGCACCAGCGCGTTCACCAGCGCACTGAGACTGCTCGCCAGGGTGAGGGCTGCGGTGCCCATCTCGGTCGTTGTCACGAGCACGTAGTTGAGGATGGCATTGGTGATGACGAGGTAGGCCGCGAGGCGCGCCGGTGGCTTCGTGTCGCCGATCGCGTAGAACGCGCGAGCGTAGAGTTGAGCGAGCCCCAAGAACGGCAACCCGGCGAGCAGATACTGCGTGGTCACGGTGGTCGCGTGCGCCGCTTGCTCTGTGAACTTGCCGCCTTCGTAGAGCAGCCGCACGACATCTTCGCCGAGCACGATCATGCCGACTGCCGCAGGTAACGTGACGAAAATGGTCGCCGATGCGGCCAGGTCGAGCGTCTTGCGAAGTGCGACGCGGTCGTTCGCGCCGGCATCCGCCGCGAGCTTCGGGAACACCGCGACGGCGACGGATATCGCAGTCAAAGCATGGGGGAACAACAGCAGGCGATTGGCGCCGTAGACATACGCGTTGGCACCGGGGGCGATGAGGTAATAGGCCATCGCTTGATCGAGCAGGCTGCTCACCTGGGTGAGCGACATGCCGATCGCAGTTGGCACCATCGTCACGAAAACTGCGCGCGCCGGAGTGCCGCGCTGTGGCCAAGCGAACGTTGGCCGGAGCAGTTCGCCAGCGCGTCGCAGCGGTACGATTACGAACAGCAGTTGGAGCACGCCGCCGATTGCCAAAAACACCGCGACAAACGTTGCGACCTCTGTGTCCACCGTGATGCCGCAGACTGGCGCTAGGTAGAGTGCTGCGATCCAAACCAGATTGAGCGCGATGGGCACTGCCGCCGGTAGGGCGAAGCGGCCGAGCGTGTTGAGCGCGCCGCTGAAGATCGCAGTCAGGCAGACCGGCAGCGCATACGGGAACAGGATCGCGTTTAGCTGCAGTAGCAGCGGATTGGCCTTGCCTTCGCCGGCAGCCGTTGCCGGCAGCCAGCTGCTGGGCCACAAAAGCCCGCCGATCGCGACCAGTGCGCACAGCGGCAACAGGATCAATACCGTCACGCCGACCACGCTGGCGAGCAGGCGGCGTGCTGGCTCCTTACCCTCGGCAGAGCGCAACCGCGCGTAGGCAGGGATCAATGAGGCCGACAGTGCACCTTCGCCGAGCAGGCGGCGCATCAGGTTGGGCAGCATCCACGCCAATAGGAATGTGCCTTGTACCCAGCCGTCGCCGAGGGTCGTGAACATCAGCCGGTCGCGCCACAGACCTAGCACGCGCGATAGCAGCGTGAAGCAGGACATCGAGCCAGCGGTGCGCAGTAGTCGGCTCATTCGGGGCGGCGAAGATGCGAGTTTGGCATCGCGAGGCAGGGACGCTATCGTCGAAGTCGAGTCTGCGGAACAATGAGGCAGAGTCGGTGTTTAGAAAACCAAGCCGTCACCCCATGCGTCCAACATTATTTTTGGCGGTAGCTTTTGGTTGTGCCCTAGTTGCTCAACAACCTGCAGAAGCAACGTCGTATCGCTTCCATCTCGATCAGCCGACTGCTGTTCAGCGGTTGCTGCTCGGCCAGTTCTTCGATGTGCTCGGGGCTTGCTGCGGTGTGCCGGCTGCTTTGGGGCCGATGCAGATTGTCGTGTTGCCCGAGGAGCTGGCGGCGTTCCGCAGAGTCGCGCCTGGCGCCATTCTGGTCGATCGCGGCCGGCCGTTTCATGAGATCGCGTTGCAGCGCGCCGCCGCCGCAGGCGTGGATGTGCCAGACGCAAACTATTACACGACTACCGAGATCGAAGCCCAGATCGACGCGCTCGTAGTCGCCTATCCGGGGCTTGCGCAGAAGGTCAATCTATCGGTGTTGCCCGGTGGCGCATTGACATGGGAAGGCCGTTCGATCTTCGCGCTGAAGGTCAGCGACAACGTGGCGCTTGATGAAGATGAGCCGGCGATCGTCGTTGCGTCGCAGATGCACGCCCGCGAACTCAATGCGCCGGTGATGACGATAGGCGCGATGACGCGCGTGCTTCAGGGCTATGTCACAGACCCGGCACTGCACGCGCTGGTCGATGGCAATGAGGTCTACTTCGTGCCGATGATGAATCCGGACGGTGTCAATCACGTCTGGAACGTCGACAACTTGTGGCGCAAGAATCGGCGCAACAACGGCACGAACTTCGGTGTCGATGGCAATCGCAACTTTCCATTTTTGTGGACTCTCTGCGGTGGCTCGACGGTGACGAGTAGCGAGACCTACCGAGGCCCTACAGCGGCGAGCGAGCCGGAGACGCAGACGATGCGCAACTTCATCAACCGCTTGCGGCCCGAGCTTTATCTCGATTTCCACAGCTTCGGGCAGGACGTGCTCAACCTCTATCCTCCCTGTGCGACGGTGAGCCCTGCGTATCAGGCCTTCAACACGCGCTACGTTGACGATCTGCGCGGGATTTTGGGCTACAGCTTTCGCGCCCCGAGCGCGTCTGGCGAAGCGCCGCACGATCACTGGGCAAGTGGCGGCACGCTGAGTTACCTGGTCGAAGTGGGAACGGATTTTCAGCCGCTGTGGTCGCTGACGCAGGCCGAGGAAAATATCGTGTGGCCGGGCACCAGGCGGCTGCTCACGGGTTGGCATCCGGCGGTGCGCGGCCACGTTCGCGGAAGTCAGTTGCAGCAACCGCTCGCTGCCGAGATGACGTTCGCACCCAATCAGTTTTCGCATGGCGAAGTGCAAACGAGCCGCAGCCGAGATGGTCGCTACGCGTTGTGGCTGCCGCTTGGCACGTGGACTGTGACCTGGTCGGCGGCTTTGCATCAGAGCCGTTCGCAGGCCGTCACCATCACCAACTACGATCAACCGCTGACCATCGATGTAGAGCTCGATCCGATCTGGCCTGCGCCGACCTTGGTGAAGAGTGGCAGCGAGCGCATCGGCACAACGGTGTCGCTGGTCTACACGAGCCCCGGCGATCAAGGCAAACTCGGGCTGATGGGCTGGTCGCTCGGCACGCAGCCAGGCATCGATCTCGGCGGCTTGCGTACGATCCCGCTCAACTTTGATTTCCTGATGCAGTCGTCGCTGGCAGGCAATCCGGTGCTTGCGCCGACGTTTGGCATTCTGGATGGCAGCGCGCGGATGGTGTCGTTTTTTGCGCTGCCCAACGACGCGTTTGTGATCGGACTCACGACGTATTGCGCCGGCATCACTTCGGATCCCACCTACTCGCACCTGATCCAGAAGTGGAGTCCCGCAGTCAGCATCACACCACTGCCGTAGCGCGCGCAGCGACCAGTCCCGCTATCGTAAAAGCGTGCGCCGCATCTTTGTCGGAGACATTCAGGGTTGCCGCGAGCCACTCGAGCGGCTGCTCGTTGCGGTTGCGTTCGTAAGCGGCCGCGACCGCCTGCTGCCTGCGGGGGACCTCGTAAACAAGGGGCCTGACTCTTCGGGTGTCATTGATCTTCTGATCAAGCTCAACGCCGAGCCGGTGCTCGGCAATCACGATCTGCACTACCTGCAAAAGGGCAAACTGCAGGACCCGCGCCACCGTGCGTGGCTCGAATCGCAGCCGTTCGTCCGAGTGTTTGACGATGTGATCTTGGTGCACGCTGGGCTACATCCAAAGTGGGATGAAGCGCGCCTCCCCAGCCTTTTGCCGCCCGAGCAGCACTACGCCGTTAATGTTCGTTACTGCGATCCCGCCGGCAATCGCCCCGCCGAGGACTGGCCGCCGCCAGGCCCGCCGTTTCGTCCGTGGGATGATTTTTATACCGGCGAAAAGCGCATTGTTTTTGGCCACTGGGCGCGCCGCGGACTGGTTGTGCGGCCGCAGTGCATCGGCCTCGACACCGGCTGCGTGTATGGCGGCAAGTTGTCGGCGTGGATCGCGGAAGACGATCGCGTAGTGCAGGTGGACGGCTGGCGGCAGTGATGGCTGCGCGACTAACCGAGCACGCGCTGCACTGCTTCGCGCACGATCGGGATCATCTTCGCTGCGAGTTTGGCATTTGCATACGCAGCGAACGCGAGGTTGGTGGTGGTGTCGAGTGGTCCCGTCAGAGGTGCGCCAAACGGATCGCAGACGACGCACAAAGCCTCCTGTGCCACGAGTGCCGCGCACAGGTCGTAGGGCCGGCAGCACAGCGACGACTTTATGCCGAGTTTTTTATGCACTAGCGGCCGCACGTCGAGCACGAAGCGGTCGCGGCCAAGCGCCATCTCGGCGAGCTGGCCGCCAGAGCAGATGTATTGATCGCAGTAGATCTCAGCCTTGTTTGGGTCAAGCGGCCCGAAGGCGCGCAGCAGGATCGCTTCTTCGAGTCGCGCAGTGAGTTCTTTGCCGCCTGGGAAGTAGGCTGTGACGGTGGCGAAGCTGTTTTGCAGCGAGTCGCTGCCACTTGGCACCACGGGCAGCGGTTGCACGGCGCCGCTGGCAAAGTCGTGACGTTCGCCGTTGGTGCCCTTGCCGCGCACAGCCCACAGCACGTCACCACACGCTTGCCGCGTCGTCGGTAGCTCGCTCATCACTGCGATCTCGATGTCGGTCAGCTGCGTCGTCGGGCCTAGGTCGGGTGCGACCCCCATCAGGCACCATGCGCTGCGCTTGTCAAACATCAGGCCGCGCGTGCCATCGATCGGATCAACGATCAAGCGAAACGGCGGGCCACCCCGTCCTTTCTGCCCAAAAGTCACGCCGCTTGAGTCGAGCCCCTCGGCGATCAGCGTGAAGTGCTGCTCTTTGCCCCACAGCCGGCACTGCGCGAGCAGGTGATCTTCGATTTCCGCGTCGATGCCGAAAATCGTGTCGCCTACGTCGTCGCGCACCGTGCGCGACCAGACCGCGGGTTTTTGTGCCTGCATGTGAGTGCGCAAAGCGGTGCGCAGGTCCAGCTGCATGCTGCGCAGGCGTTGGACGATGGTGCTGCAATCGAGGGCCGGCGAGCTCATTCACGCATCTTGGGCCGCAGCTATGCTCGCTGCTAGTGTGGAGCATTTCTTTGAGGCGTGCTCGTCGCTACTCTCGCGCTCCGAATCGGGGGCCTTTAGCTCAACGGTTAGAGCTGGCGGCTCATACCCGCTTGGTTGCAGGTTCGAATCCTGCAGGGCCTACCAATACAATTGCCGAGTTCGCGCGAGAAACAGCGGCGGCTCGCGCGGCTCGCGTTCGCCGCGTTCGCCGCGTGCAATACCGTGCGCAATGGCCGCGATGACGAACGGTGACGAACGGTGACGAACGGTGACGAACGGCTGAGGTCGCCGCGCAGGGCCAAGGGGTAGGCTCTACCTGCGGCCAACTGGAGGCGCGGTTCCGTCGCTCTCCATGTAGGCGAAGGCTTAGGAAGCCGATACTGCGGTGCGCGTTGCCAGAGACTTGAGGACCGCCGCCGCCAAAGCCTCGGCCGACACTGGTTTTGGCAATACCACAAAGCCGCGGTCGCGCAGGCGAGAGCAAGGGCCTTCGAGGTCGGCGTAGCCAGATAAAAACAGGATCGGCACGTCAGGTTGGACGGCCAGTATGGCATCGACCAAGTGGGTGCCTTGCAGGCCTGGCATGACCACGTCGCTGATGATGATGTCGATTGGCGTTTTCAGCTCGTGCATGTTGGCGATGGCATCATCGCCGTCGATGGCGGCGATCACGGACGCGCCCATTGCGGTGAGCATTTGCTGCAGGGCGCAGCGGACGGCTTCATGGTCGTCGATCAAGAGCACGGTGCAATTTTTGATGGACGCCACATGCGTTGTCGCCACCACCGTCCTCGGTGCGCGAATCCGAGGCAGCGTGACCGTGACCGTGGTGCCCGATCCCTCGCGGCTCTCAATGCCAATGCTGCCGCCGAATCGCTTCACTATGCCGTAACTGGTGGCAAGCCCGAGGCCGTGATTGCGGGAGCGGTGCTTGGTTGTGAAGAACGGTTCAAAGACGTGCTCTTGCGCATCTTTGCTCATGCCGCAACCGTGGTCAATCACGCGCAGCGTGTAGACCAGCGGCAGTGTCGTGACGACTTCGATGCGCAGCGTGCCACCCTGCGGCATCGCGTCGCCGGCGTTTTGGCCAAGACTCAGCAGGACTTGTTCAAGTTGCGCACGGTCAGCAGTGACCCACGCGCACTCCTTCGGGGGCAAGAGTTGCATCGTGATCGCCCTGCCCAGCATGCGCTGCAGCATCGGCGACAGTTCGCCGACGACGCTGCCGAGATCGACCGGTTGCGGGTTATAGTTCTGCTTGCTGGCAAAGGTCTGAATCTGCTGCGTAAAGCGGCTGCCGCGCTGCACTGCAGTCTGAATCTCCAGCAAAAGCTCGCTTGCCTCATGTTGCTCACCAAGGATCTGCTGCGCGATCTCAGCCGCGCCGCTGACAACGGTCAGCAGATTGTTGAGGTCGTGCGCGATGCCGGCTGCGAGGTTGCCGATACTCGCGAGGCGCAGCTCTTTTTGCTGTGCCGTTATCATGGTGTCGTGATCCGCGCGGGCACGAAGCTCAGCCAGCAGCTTTGCCTTTGTAGTCCGCGCAATGGCAAACGCAGTGACAGCTGCAAGCACCGCCAATGCGGCGAAAAACCAGCCAAACACACCTGTGGCATCGGTGTTGGGCGGGATCATTTGCGTCTCCAAGAACTGCCAGATTGCGAGCATGAGGTCGGCAGGTCATCGACCAATGAGCGGAGCAACGTGAAGCCAGTTACGCCGTTCCAGCATGAGGTTTCGGGTTGCTCTGCCCACCCGTCCCCGCCAACATCTGCGCGCCATGGACGTTCTTCACGTCATCCATCAATTTCCTCCGGAGACCAGCGGCGGTAGCGAGTCGTATGTGCACGACCTCTCGCAACTGCAACGCGCCCATGGCATCGATGCGCAGGTGCTGACCGGCAGCATAAAGCCTTGGCCCGAGGTTGGGTTTGATGAGTATGAGCATCACGGCATCCCGGTGCACCGCCTGCATCGCAATGACAGTTACTTCGATCACCACATCAAGGTGTGGCATCCTGGGGTTGCCGCGAAGTTTGATCAGTTGCTCGAAAGGACGCGGCCGAAGGTCATTCATTTGCACCACTGGGTGCGACTCAGTAGCGATCTGATTGCCACGGCGCGCGCGCGCTCGATTCCGGTGGTGGTCACGCTGCACGATGTCTACACGAGTTGTCCGCGCGCGTTTCGTTCGCGGCGCGATGACCCTGCGTGCTCGCGGTTGGTTGGTGGCGCAAGTTGCTGGGATTGTGTGCCGCGCTACGGTCACGAATCGCGCGAAGAACTTGCCGAAGGCGTGGATTTGTTTGCCGACAGTCTGCGGCGCGAACTCGCACTTGCGCACACCGTGCTCGTTGCGATTCCTGCGATCGCCGTGCTGTTGGCGCGCTATTCCGGCCTGCCGCGCGAGCGTTATCAGATCCTGAAGCTCGGCTATCGCTCGCGCTTTTGCGGCGCACCGAAGTTGACCGGGCCCGCTATCGGCGACCCGTTCCGCTTTGCCTTTTGGGGCGGCGTTGGCAAGCACAAGGGTGTCCACGTAGCGATCGAGGCGCTGCGTCGGCTGCTCGCTAGTGGCGGGAAGGCGGAACTGCTCGTGATGGGCGGTTTTGACCATCCCGATTACGAGCGCGATTTGCGCGTCATGGCGCAGGGTTTACCGGTGCACTTCAGCGGTCATTTTGTGCACGAGCAACTGCGTGCGGCCCACCCCCACTGCGGGGTATTTCCGAGCATGTGTATCGAGACCTTTGGCCTCGTGCTCGACGAGTGTTTTGAGCTTGGCCTACCCTGCATTGTCAGCGATATCGGGGCATTTCCCCAGCGGATTGGTGGGGCTGGCCTTGTGACGAAGGCCAACGATCCCGACTCGCTTGCCGCGGCGATGCGCCGCATCCTCGAAGAGCCGGGCCTGCACGCGGAGCTTGCCGCGCAGATTCCGCCTCGTTCGCCAGACCTCCTAGAGCACCTTCAGGCATTGTCGGCGATCTATGCCGTGGCCCGCACAACGGCGCCGCCCGAACCTTGCGCGCCGGAGGTGCCCATTTTGCGCCGCCTGCAGTTTTTGATGACGGAGCGCGACTCCGCGCTGAGCCGCTTGATGCCGGAAACCGGGCTTTTGTAGGGATACGGGTTCTGCGGACGATTGGCAGCCTTCTCACGTTGGACCGTTGATCGCAGGCCGCTCACGCCCCACGCTGCACATATGGTCACCATCGGCAGCAAGGCTCCAGCGTTCACTCTCTCGGATCACAACGGCAAGTCCATCTCACTCAGCTCGCTCGCCGGGCAATGGGTTGTGTTGTACTTCTACCCGCGTGATGACACGCCGGGGTGCACTGTGGAAGCGTGCGAGTTCACGTCCGCAACGCACAACTTCAGCGGCCTCAACGCAGTGGTCTACGGTTGCAGCGCAGACGGCACCGAGTCGCACCAGAAGTTTATCGAGAAGCACAACCTCACAGTCGGCCTGCTGACGGATGCGGACACGAGTGTGATGAAGAGCTACGAAGCCTTTGGCACAAAGCTGATGTATGGCAAGGAAGTGCAGGGCGTGATTCGTTCGACGGTGTTGATAGCACCGGACGGCACGATCGCGCATCACTGGCCAAAGGTCACGGCCGAGGGTCACGCTGAAGCAGTGCGCGCGCGCCTTGCCGAGTTGATCGGTTGTGTTGCGACCACGACGAATGCTACGACCACGACAACGAAGTCCGTGATGACGAAGCTGGTGACGATGAAGCCGGTGACGACGAAGGCTGTGACGACGAAGGCTGTGATGACGAAGCCGGTGACGAAGCCGATGACGAAGCCGATGACGCTGAAGCTCGTTCAGAAGAAGAGCGCGGCAGCGAAGCCTGCGACGAAGAACACGGCGACGAAGAACACGGCGACGAAAAGTTCGGTGAAGAAGATCGTGGCTAAGACCGCAGCAAAGAAGTCGACCGCGACGAAGACCGCGACGAAGAACATGGCGAAGAAGCAAGTAGTCGTGACAAAGTCGAAGGCGACGAAGGTCCCGGCCAGCAAGGGCAAGACGGTTGCCGCGAAGCCGATCCAGAAGGGCAGGGGCAAGACCAAGGCCTGATCGCTGCACCGCAGTTCTGCAACTGCGGCAACACCGCTCGCCATGCTTCCCGCGGGGCGAGTGGTCGCTATACTCCTCGCCCGCAAAGCGGAACAACCTATGGCCGACAAGATCACAATGTCCTCGGCGGGCCTCAAAGTGCCCGACCACCCCACCATCCCCTTCATCATTGGGGATGGCACTGGTCCCGATATCTGGCACGCCAGTGTTCGCGTCTTTGACGCGGCAGTTGCGAAGGCCTACGGCGGCAAGCGCAAGGTGTCATGGAAGTCGGTGCTCGCTGGCGAGACCGCATTTCAGCAGACCGGCAACTGGCTGCCGGATGAGACCGTGCAGGCGTTCCGCGACTACCTAGTCGGCATCAAGGGCCCGCTGACCACGCCGGTCGGCGGCGGCATTCGCAGTCTCAATGTCGCGCTGCGGCAGATGCTTGATCTCTACACCTGTTTGCGGCCCGTGCGTTGGTTTCATGGCGTGCCGTCGCCGGTCAAAGAACCGCACAAGACCGACATGGTGATTTTCCGTGAGAACACGGAAGACATCTATGCGGGCATTGAGTTTCAGGAAGGCACCGAAGAGTGCAAGCGGTTCCGCACGATGCTGCAGGAGTCGTTCCCCAAGCAGTTCGCCAAGGTTCGCTTCCCGGACACCGCGGGCTTTGGCATCAAGCCAGTCTCGCGGGAAGGCACTGAGCGCTTGGTGCGCGCGGCTATTGAGTATGCGATCAAGAGCAACCGCGACTCGGTAACGCTTGTGCACAAGGGCAACATCATGAAGTACACGGAAGGCGGCTTCCGTGACTGGGGCTACGGCCTCGCCAAGAAAGAGTTTGGCGCTTTAGAAATCGATGGCGGCCCTTGGCAAGTAATCGAGCGTGGCGGCAAGAAGCTGATCATCAAGGACGTGATCGCTGATGCGTTCTTGCAGCAGATCCTGCTGCGTCCGGCCGAGTATTCGGTCATCGCCACACTCAACCTAAACGGTGACTACGTGAGCGACGCGCTGGCGGCGCAGGTTGGCGGCATCGGCATCGCGCCGGGCGGCAATGTCAATTACGTCACCGGCCACGCAGTGTTCGAGGCGACGCACGGTACCGCGCCGAAATATGCCAACCAGGACAAGGTCAACCCGGGCTCAGTCATCCTGAGCGGCGAGATGATGTTCCGTTACCTGGGCTGGAACGAAGCCGCCGACATGATCCTGAAGGGCATGAACGGGGCGATTGGCAAGCAGCAGGTGACCTACGACTTTGCGCGTCTCATGGATGGCGTGAAGGAGATCAAGTGCTCGCAGTTCGGCGACGCGGTCATTGCGTCAATGTGAGCGCTGGGTCTTTGCGCGCGGCGCTTGCTGCGTGAGCGAGGCGATGGCACGCGCTCGCAGGATGAAGGTCGAGAGTTCTTGCAGCCTTGGAATCGGCATCGAATCGGAGCCGGTAATCCATCTTGCCACGCGCAAAGGCAGCACGCCGCAGAGCGCGGCAAACTGCGCCAAACTGCGCAAACTGCGCGCGCGAACTGCGCGAACTGCGCGAACTGCGCCGAACTGCGCGAACTGCGCCAAACTGCGCTGAACTGCGCCAAACTGCGCCGAACTGCGCCGAACTGCGCCGAACTGCGCCGAACTGCGGCAAACTGCGCGAACTGCGCGAACTGCGCCGAACCGCGCGAACTGCGCCGAACTGCGCGAACTGCGCGAACTGCGAGCCAGTCCGATTGGGCTGGCCCGAGTTGTTGCAATGGCACTTCGGCGGTGCCCTGACAGGTCAAAATCGCAGGACTGTCGGGCGCGCCGCACCGCTCGACCGGGCAATGAGTTTCAGCTGCGCCAAGGTAGGCTCTAGCGCATGGCGGGACGCAGCATCATGAGCAGTTGGTTTTTGGCTGGGCAAAGGCTTTGGCATTGGCTGCTCGCATTGCCGGTCGTGTTCTTTACGCCGCTAGGTTCGCACTCGCTCGCGGCGCAGGCCTCCGTCGCCGAGGTGGTCGTTGCAAACGCTGCGCAGTTGGCGCAGTGGCTGCCGCGTATTACGGCGATGACGCTGGTTGCGCGCAGCACCGAGGCGGGCGCAAGGTTGCCGGACTTGCCCGAGCACTCATCGTTACTCGAAGACCCAGCTGTGCGAGCGCAGCTACTTGCGTCCCTCGCCAGCAATCTCGAGGTCGGCGATGCATTCGGCCTCGGTAATACGCAGGCCGAGTTGTTGCTGCACCTGGATGGCCGCCGTGTGGTGCGTGGCCGGTTGCAGATCGACGCAACCAAGGTGCGCTTTGGCGCAGCAGAGTTTGCGTTCTGCAGCGTGCTGCCAGATGCGGTTGCAACCGCGCTGCGCGTGCAGTGGCAGCAACTGGCGACGGTAATTTTCCCCGCGCGGCGCAAGGTGCAGGTCTCCTCACTGCGCGAACTGATTGCAGCGATTGCCTCGGACCGTGCGATTGAGTTGACCGGTGGACCGTTCGAGCTTTCGTCGAGTGATGGCGATTCTGCGTTGCCGGCCAATCCGGCCATCACGTTTCACGTGTTCGAAGGCCTGCCCTACCTTGAGATCCACGGCGTGCACAACTTGCACGTGCGTTCACTCGGTGACCGGTGTCGTGTGCTCGGCAAGTCGCCGGCCGACGTGATCGCGTTCGTCAACTGTAGTGCGGTGTGTTTAGAGGGGCTGATCCTTGGTCACGTGGAGGGTTTGGCGGGATCGTGCTCGGCGCCGGTCGTGAACCTAAATCAGTGCCAGGGTTTGTTGCTGCGCGACTGCGAGTTGTTTGGCTGCGGCACGATGGGAGTCGTTGCGGCCACGTCGCGTGACCTGCGCATGGAGCGGTGCGAAGTGCATTCGTGCAGTGCCGGGATCGCCCAGTTCATAAATTGTGATGACGTGAAGTTTCGCGCCACAAGCTTCCGTGATTGCCGCATGGTCGGGTTTGGGTTTTCGTTTACGGATTGTTCGCGGGTGTCGTTTCGTGATTGCGAGGTGCGGCGGATGGAAGCCCTATGGAATGGCGACATCAGCCTGTTTGAGGTGCGCATGGATGAGGCCGTGCAGTTTGCGGGCGGTGTCATCCGCGGCAATAGCTGCCGCCGCGTCGTCAACAGCAAGCTGTTGTTGGTGCGCAATGCGGTCGACGAAGGTGAGAATGGCGCAGAGATTCGCCTGCCAAGCGAAGGGTCGGTGCAAGAAAGTCCAGGTGGGCAAGGCAAGGGCTGATCAGTCTGGCGCACCAGAGCGAAGCTCCCGTCCCAGCCCCGCTCGTCACCGCTCGTCACCGGTCGTCACCGTCACCCCCGGCAGCGCCCGGCGTGATTGCCCACTCGGGATAGGGCTTTTGACTGCCGCACATCGCACGCCAGAGGATGCGATTTAGCAGGTCTTCCGGGGCTTTGTCGATGTGCGCGAAGTCGAGTTGCGCAGAGGCGATCGCGTCGGCGCGCAGCTGTGGGTCTTTGATTGCGGTGGCGTTTGGATTGCGATCAAAAATCGACACGCGACTTGGTAGCGCATTGAACGGCAGCAGGTCTGGCGTGTCGGTGAAGCACTCAGCCATTGGCGAGGCGCTTGCATCAAACACATTCATCGGCGGGATGCCGAGAATCTGCTCGATCGTGCGCAGCACGCTGGTCGTGTTGTATTGCGCGCTGACCACAGCACCGCGGCGGACATGCGGGCCAGCTACATAGCAGGTCGTGCGATAGCCGCTAACGTGATCCCAGCCTGCCTGTGGATCATCTTCGATAATAAACACCGCCATGTTTTTCCAGAATGGCGAGCTGCTGAGCCCGGCAAGGATGCGACCGAGTGCGAGGTCATTGTCGGCCACGCATGCGGCGGGCGTTGGGCGGCCCTCACCGGTGCCGCTGGTGTGGTCGTTGGGCAGGCAGACGAGGGTCAGCTGGGGGAAAGTGCCTTTGGCGGTGAACTCAGCGAGTTCGCGCAGAAAAAAGTCGGCGCGGTATTGGTCGGGCACATCCATGTTCCAGCCGACATAGCCACGCGGCGAACAGTCTGCCAGGCTTCGCAGGCTTGGCTCACAGCCAAACACGACCGCAAAATCGAGCCCTTGCCATGTGCGCCAGCAGTCGGCAATGCCGGGCGCGCCGCTGCGACTCGAATCACGCCAGCGCACGTTTGGCCCGCAGAATTCGCCATAGTTGCGCAGTGTGATTTTGTGCAGCTTGGCCTGGTCCCAAAGAAAGCCCGCGGGTGAATACGCAAGCGCATCGTTGTCGTCTTCGCCCATGCCGTCTGGATAGCTACGCGGGAATCCGGCAAAGCTCTTCTCCAGGTAGTTGTTGGCAAACGCGGACATGCTCCAGTTGTGGCCGTCGGCACTGAGGATGCCCGAGCAATACGTGTTGTCGAGCAGCACAAACTGGCTTGCAAGCGCGTGTTGATTGGGCGTGATGTCGGCACCGAAAACGCACAATGAAGGATCGCCGTTGCCGGACTTCATGTCGCCGAGCACCTGGTCGTAGGTGCGGTTTTCTTTGATGACATAGACGCAGTGCTGAATCAGGCTCGGTTCGCCGATGCGCTCTGGAATTGCGCGCGGCGCCTGGTTGCTGCGCGGTGGTAGCAGCGCGTCCTCAATGGCAAAGCGGCGCATCGCGAGTTGGGTGCGTGCCGAAAGTTCAGGCAGTTGTTCGTCGCCTGGCACCGGCACCAGTGAGATCGAGCCGTGATATTGATGCGAGTTGAATTCAGGTCCCTGGCCATTGCGCTCGCGACCGGGGCTTAGTCCTTTGAGATTTGCTGCAACGATGCGTTGGCGCGGCGTGTCGCAGAGCAATGCTCCTGGATACCAGCCGACCGGGATCATTCCGAGCAACTTGCTATCGCCCTTGTCCTCCGGCTCAAACTGGAAGACCGCGATTGCGTTGTGCGTGCCGTTGGCGCAGTAGAGCCGCTTGCCATCCGCGTCAAAACACAGCGCGTTGGGCGATGCGCCGAATAGGTCCGAGGGGTTTTGCTTCGCGCAGAGCGTTTCGATCAACATGCCGGTCTTTGCATCGAGCACGCTGACTGTGTCGCTGCCGGCATTCGCGCAGACCACGTGACCTTGGTTGGGTGCAACCGCAAGCGCGCAAGCGAGCAGGCCGGTCTTGGTCTCGGTGACGAGCTTGCCGGTACAGAGATCGAGCACGCTGACGCTGCCATCGTTCCCGATGAAGCGCACCGGGTCGACGCTCACGGTGGTGCCGCGCCCGGCTGGCCCGATCAGCGCGCCGGGCAGGGGCCGCGCGCCGCCCCAGTTGCTGACGAAGGCGCGATCACCGACCAGCACTACGTCATATGGCGCAACGCCGACTGCGAATCGGCGCAGTTCCTTGCCTGATTGTGCATCGAGTTCGAGCAGTTGATTGCTCAGGTTGCCGCAGACGTAGAGCCGCTTGCCGTCGTTGCTGAGTGCAAGGCCGCTCGGGATTTCTGCTGCGCGCCGCGGCGCGTTTGCGTTCTGCAGCGGCAGGCTGTGCGACGGCACGACAGCACCGCTCGCGCTGATTGCATAGACCTTGATCGAGCCATTCACGTTGCTCTGAAACAGGCGTGTGCCGTCGGCCGATAGCACTAGGCCCGTGAAGCTTTGTAGTGCTTCCTTGTCTGGCACTAGGACCTTGCCCGCGGACAAAGTGGGCGATGCCGTCTGCGAATCATTTGGCATCTGTACGCGTTGCAGCACCACGCAGGTTGTTGCGTCGAGCACTAGCAACTCTGCGGTCTTGCCCGAGACGAATAGTTGCTTGCCGTCGCGCGACAGCAGGAGAGCCTGCGGACGAAGGCCCGCGAGTTCGATCATCTGGCCTGCGGGCTGCAGCGTTTGATTCTGCGGCAGCACAAGGCGGCCATCCTTGGTGCGGCCGACGGGCTCGGTTGGAGTTGGTCTTTTTGAGTTTGGTGATGAGCACGCAGCGGCGAGGGTGAGGAGGACAGCAACGGTGCAGCGCATCGGGGGTATCTTGCGCGGCAAAGCGCAACGGTGCTACGACGCTCACGAATGGCGATATGTTCACGTGCGTTCCATGCGACCAATTCTTTTCTGGGCCGTCCTACTTTGTTTCTTGGCAGCTTGCGTAAGCAAATCTTTGGAGTGGCGTGCAGAGGAAGCCGGCGAGGACCCGGACTTTCCCAACGCTGCGTTGGCCTGGCGTGCCGAGCGTATGCAGGATGAGAACGGCCAGATACCGCCGGGCGCGTGGCAGCAGGCTCTGCAAAGTAAGCAGTCATTGGTCGCTGCTAGCTTGGCGACTGACGATGGCGGCATAGCACCTGCGGCGTGGGTCGAGCGCGGCCCGTTCAACGTTGCAGGGCGCAGTCGCACGCTGGTGATCGACCCGCGCGACACGCGCATTCTGTGGTCGGGCGGCGTCAGTGGTGGGCTTTGGAAGAGCACCGATCGCGGCGCGAACTGGACCGCGGTCAACGACTGGTGGACCAATCTGTCGATCGCGTCGATGGTGATGGACCCCAATAACTTCGACGTGATGTATGTGGGCACGGGCGAGGGCTTCTTCAATGACAACGTTGCGCGCGGTGTGAATCGCAGTGTGATCCGCGGCGCGGGCGTGTTCATGACCACCGACGCTGGTGCCACGTGGTCGCAGTTGCCCGCGACGCGCGCGTTTCAATACACGCAGCGCATTGCTGTGCAGCCTTTACATAGCAACGTGCTGCTCGCGTCCGTGCGGCCGGGCGGCATCTACCGTTCCACCGACAGCGGTGCTTCGTGGTCGTTGGTGCGCAGCTCGTTTAGCAGCGATCAGGTTGCGTTCGATCCCAATGACGGCACCAGGGCGGTCGGCCACATCGTTGACGCCAGTTTGTTGCTGCATGATGTGGTGTGGTCGATCGACGGTGGACTTACTTGGAGCAACGCGCTCACGGGCCTCACTGGCATGAACGACTACAACGCCCGCGTGGAACTCTGCTACGCGCGCAGCAGCCCCGGCGTGGTCTATGGCTCGACCGGTCTTGCTGGTGGCAAGGTTTGGCGATCTGCCGATGGTGGCCGCAACTGGACACTGCGCACCGGCGCGTCAACGACTGGCACATCGTGGTACTTCAATGGCTTTTGGGTCGATCCAAGCAACGAGAACGTGATGGTCGCCGCAGGTCTGCACGTGTGGCGCAGCGTGGACGGCGGCGTGACTTTTTCGCAGATCACCAACGGCTACATCATGACCGTCGATCCGCACCTTGATGTGCACAACGTGGTAGCAGACCCGGATTACAACGGCACCACGAGTCGGCGCGTCTACGTGACGACAGACGGCGGTGTGCACGTGGCCGACAACATTCTTTTGGCGGGAGCTGGAGTCGGTTGGCGCGACATCGACAACAACCAGCGCTCGACGCAGTTTTACGGGGCCTCTGGCGTGGCGGCGACCAACCTGCTGGTCGGTGGTGCTCAGGACAACGGCACTCAGCGCCTGCTCGGTGCAAGCCTAAATTCGACGATGCCGTTTGGCGGTGACGGCGGGCAGGTCGTGATTGACCCGACAGCCCCAAACTACATCTACGGCGAGTACGTGTGGACCCAGCTGCATCGTTCGACCAACGGCGGCGCGTCGGCATCGTTTTGCTACGGCAACATCAACGAGATCACCGCCACGACCGCCAACTTCATCGCGCCAATGGTGCTCGACCCCAACAACCCGCTGCGTCTTTATGCCGGCGCATCGAGCCTGTGGCGTACTGAGAATGCGCGTGCCGCCTCGGTTGTTTGGTCCGCAGTAAAACCTGTGGTCGGCAGCAAGATCAGTGCGGTCGCGGTAGCACCCGGCAACGCCGATTGCGTATGGGTCGCACATAACGATGGGCGCGTTTATCAGGCCGCGAACGCCACTGCCGCCGTGCCTGTTTGGACCGCCGTCGACAACAACGTGACGCTCGACCCGCTGCCCAATCGCTATGTGACTCGGCTTGCGATCGACGCGACCGACAACAACGTCGTGTGGCTTACGTTCGGCGGTTTTGCCACCGGCAACGTGCGCGTGACGCGCAACGGCGGCACTACTTGGAATGACGCGAGTGGCAGCGGCACTCGCCGTCTGCCAGATGCGCCGATCAACTGCATCGTTTTGCATCCCGACGACAGCAACTGTGTCTATGTCGGCACCGAGGTTGGCGTGTTCGCCAGCGACGACGCGGGCCAAAACTGGTCGGCCAACAACGATGGACCTGGCAACGCGCCAGTTGAGCAGGTGGTGTTTGAGTTTGGCAGTCGCAAGTTGATCGCTGCCACCCTTGGCCGCGGCTTATGGACCTGCCTCGTGCAGCGACCAGCACTATTGTCATTTGGCACGACCTGCGTGGGCCAGGTGTCTCCGCCATTCCTTGATTGCGACCCGCTCGCACTGCCGCGAATTGGCCAGACCATGCAGTGGACTGGCGCAAACTTCGCCCCTGCCGGCTTTGGTTTTTTGGCGCTCGGCTTTTCCAATACCGCGTGGAGTGGCGGTGTGCTGCCGGTCGACCTCGGCTTTGCAGGGATGCCGAATTGCCCGCTGCAGGTTAGTCCTGATACCGCCGTTCTGGCGTTCGCGGATGCGGCGGGCCACGCGCGCGTGCCGCTGCGCATTCCCGCTGCCGCTGGCTTTGTTGGCCAGGTGTTGTTTGGCCAATGGATCGCCCAGGCGGCCGGCTTAAACGCACAGGGCCTCGCAGTCAGCACGGGTCTTCGCGTCGTGATCGGTCAGTGACGCTGCGCATTCACTTTGGCTGGGCCACGGGCGAGCGCTAACGTCTAAAGACCAAATGCCTGCGCCCCTTGCAAAGCCTCCGTTCCGCCGCGTGCTAATCGCCAATCGTGGCGAGATCGCCGTTCGCATTTGTCGCGGGCTGCGCGAACTCGGCATCGAGTCGATCGCGGTGTATAGCGATGTCGACCGTGAGGCGGCGCACGTGCTGGCGGCGGACCACGCTGTTGCGCTTTTTGGCAATAGTGCTGCCGAGAGCTACCTCGACGTGGGCAAGATTCTCGCTGCGGCGAAGGCGATGGGCGCTGAGGCGATCCATCCTGGTTATGGCTTTCTCAGTGAGAACAGTTCGTTTGCGCGGGCGGTGCGGGAGGCGGGTTTTGTGTTCATCGGCCCAAATCCAGCTGCAATGGAACGGCTCGGTGGCAAGAAGGCGGCGCGCGAGGAGGCGATTCGCGCGGGCGTGCCGGTGATCCCTGGCACCGAACAGGACGAAGGCGACGCGAGCCTCGTCGCGGCGGCGAAAAAGATTGGGCTGCCGGTCATGGTAAAGGCGAGCGCCGGCGGCGGTGGTCGCGGGATGCGCATGGTCGAGCGTGAGCAGGACCTTGCGGAGGCGATCGCTTCGGGCAGGCGCGAGGCGAAGGCCGCATTCGGCGATGATCGCATGATTCTGGAGAAAGCGGTCGCACCTGCGCGGCACATCGAGATTCAGTTGATGGGCGACCAGCACGGCAACGTGGTTTCCTTGCACGAGCGCGAATGTTCGGTGCAACGCCGTCACCAGAAGGTGCTCGAAGAAGCTCCGTCGCCGGCTGTCGATGCGGTGCTGCGGGCGCGCATGGGGGCAGCGGCAATCTTGCTCGGGAAGGCAGTCGGCTACGACAACGCGGGCACCGCCGAGTTCTTGGTCGATGCGCAAGGCAACTTCTACTTTCTCGAAGTGAATGCGCGCTTGCAGGTCGAACATCCGGTCACCGAGCTCGTCACGGGCGTGGATCTAGTTCATCTACAGTTGCGCGTTGCTGCCGGTGAGCGGCTCGACGATTTGCTGCGCGGCCGCGACTTGCAACCACGCGGTCACGCGCTTGAGGCACGCATCTGTGCCGAGTCCCCTGAGCAGGGCTTTTTGCCGGCGGCGGGCCTGTTGCGCCTCGTCTGCGAGCCCATGGGTCCAGGCATCCGCGTTGATTCCGGCGTGTATTCGGGCTTTGCGGTGCCGGTGTTCTACGACTCGCTGCTTGCCAAGCTGATCGTTTACGCGCCGGATCGCGCGACGGCGTGCACGCGCATGGCGCAGGCGCTGCGCGACTCGGTTTACCTGGGGATTCCGACCAATGTGGACTTCTTGCGGCGCGTCGTTGAAGACCCGGACTTCCGTGCGGGCAAGCTCACGACTGACTTCTTGAAATACAAACCGGACGTCGTGGCTGGCGGCGGTAGTGAGCCTTCTGACCTTGCCCTTGCAGCCGCGGTGTTGTGTGAAGCCATCGCGCCGCGCGCATTAGCAGGTCACGTGAGCAGCGTGGATGCTGCAAGCGGCGGCAGTGGCGGGCGGTGTTCGAGTGCGGTGTGGAATGAGCTTGGCGGCTTTCGCGTGTTTGGAGATGGCGTATGAGCCTGCAACGGACGTATCTGCGTGCTGGCGAACCCGTCGAGGTGAAGGCCGAGCGAGTTGGCGGCGACCACTGGCGCGTGCGTGTCGGCAATCTTGATTACGAGTTCCGGGCGACGGCGCGGAGTGATGGTGGCATACGCCTTGTGCCAGTGGGTGGCGACGCGAAGGCCGCATGCGTTGCTTATGGAGCAAGAGCGGGGCAGGCGTTTATGGTGCGGGTGACGGGCAGCACGCACCTGCTTTCTGCGCCACAGCCGCGTCGCAAAGGCAGCCTCGAGGCGACCGGCATGATCCGCGCGCCGATGACCGGCACGGTGATGAGGGTCAATTGCAAGGTGGGTGATGTGGTCGAAGCAGATCAAACGCTTGCTGTGCTGACGGCGATGAAGATGGAGCACAAGTTGTGTGCCGGGCTTGCCGGCATTGTTCGCAAGGTTGTTGCTAGCGAAGGTGCGAATGTCGAGCAGGGCACGATTCTGATCGAGGTCGAGGCGAGTAAGCCGTGAGCGCATGCTTGCCGATGCGCGGTACGGCAAGCACGACCAGTGCGATCACCGCTGGTTGCATGCCGACAAACGCGGAAGCGACCCACGGCGAGCGCATCCCGTAGTGCGTGTAGAGTGAGGCGCAGAGCAGCATCAAGCAGAAGCCCGGCAGCAGGAACCCCAGACCCGCAAGCAGTGCGCCGCGGCGGCCGCGCGCGAGCAGGCCAAACCAGCAGCAGAGTTCGTGTGCCTCGGGCCTAACAGCGCCTGGTAGACCGCGAGTGCGCGCAGGAAATGCTGCGGGCTGGCCCAGCGTTCGCGTTCTACCAGTTCGGTGCGCAGCATGCCGATCTGCGCGATTGGTCCGCCGAACGCAAGGCGCCAAATCGCAGGAAGCGCACGAACAGCCGCCACAGCGTGATGGGCGGCGGCGTAACCGTTGCCAAGTCTGCGGCCTGCATACATGCCATGTCGTAGATGTGCCCACCTCTGAAAGCGAGCGACTTGCCAAGTTCGTGTGCGGCGGCAAGATCCCTAGCCCATGGACGCGCCGACGAAAGGGCTCAAGGCTATTCTGCAGCAACTGCCGGCCAACAAGGCGATCGCAGCGCTTCGTATCCAGGGTCTCGGCAGGCAACCACTCTTGGCGGACTTCAAGCGCAAGGGCATGCCGCTGTCGGTTGCGGAGGCCGTGGTGTTGGAGCAGTGGCTTTTGCACGGCATGCACACGAAGGTGGTTGAGAACGTAAAATCCGCAGATGGCACGCAGCGCCTTCTCATTGGCTTAAAAGATGGACGGCGCGTGGAGACGGTTGCAATGCCGAGTGGCACGGTATGCGTGTCGACGCAGGTTGGTTGCGCGGTCGGCTGCCGCTTTTGCGCGTCTGGCCTGTTTGGTGTCGAACGCAATCTGACCGCCGACGAGATCACCGAGCAGGTGGTCCACGCGCGTCGTCAGATGAAGATCGGCCGCGTGGTTTACATGGGAATGGGCGAGCCTTCGCACAACCTCGAAGCGGTTTTGCAGGCAGTGGCCGACATCAAGCATGTCGCGCAGATCGGGCCGCGCCGCCAGACTGTGTCCACGGTCGGATCGGTGCGTACGTTTTTACTGATGTTGCAGGCGCCGGTGCAGCCTTGCCTTGCCGTGTCATTGCACACCGCTGACGATGCGCGACGCCGCGAACTGATGCCGCGTGCGCACAAAGATTTGCTGGTCGACATCGTGCGCGGCGCTGACGAATACGCGCGCGCCACTGGCAACCCGGTGCAGTTTGAATGGACGCTGCTCGATGGCGTGAATGACCGCGATGAAGATGCGGATGGTTTGATCGCGCTGTTGCGCGGGGTGCACGGCCTCGTGAACTTCATTGTCTGGAATCCAGTAGCTGGGATGCCGTTTCAAGCGCCGCCGCGCGATCGCATCGTGGCACTCGTGCGTCGCGTCAAGAAGGGCGGGGTCCATGCCACGATTCGTGACTCGTCCGGGCCTGATGCGGGCGCCGCATGTGGCCAGTTGCGCCTGCGCGACCGCGCTGCACCTGGCTGAGGTTTGCAGGCGCTAGCGCTTCGGTGCTACTCAGTTTGCGATTGGCTGCGCTAGCTCGCCAAACTTGGCCGCAAGCGCCAGCTGCGCGCGGCAGATCGTGCTGTGATGGCCAAACACGAACTTGCTGAAGAAGCGAAATGCCGGCGCGCGAACAAAACCGTCTTCGATTGTGGTCACGCGCGTGCTGCCGTCGGGCAGAGCACTCAGTTGCCAGGTCCAGGTGCCGCCAAACGGCAGTGATTCATCCGTGATGCGAGTGACGAACAGCTGCTCTGCTTCGCTGCGTTCGATGCGCATGGATACGCGACCGAACTTGCTGATCTCCACCCATTCGTTGCTGTCCTTCAGTAGTTCTATGGCGGTGAGGTCGTTGCGCCACGACGGCAGTGCACGCCAGTCGGTGATTGCGGCCCACACTGCGGACTGTGCGGTGCGCAGCGTGATGGTGCACGAGACCCTGTGTTCGCGCGGCAGCAATGAGCCGATGCCGACGATCAAGAGGCCGATCGCTGCGATGACCGCGATCGTCAGCCAGAGCCATGTCATCGGGGTTGCCTTTAGTTTTGCTGCGGGTGGTTTCTTCACGGCAGCATCGAACATGCGATGACCGCCACGTCGGCGATGTCTTGCGCGGTGCAGCCACGCGAGAGGTCGAGGAATGGGTTTTTTAAGCCTTGCAGGATCGGGCCGAGCGCGGTGAACCCGCCAAGGCGCTCCGTGATTTTGTAGGCGATGTTGCCAGCGTCGAGGTCGGGGAACACGAACACGTTGGCGTTGCCGGCGACTGAGCTGGAGGGGCATTTTCGCGTGGCAACCGCGGGCACGAAGGCGGCGTCAAATTGTAACTCGCCGTCGGCACAGACGGTTGGATAACGAGTGCGGAAGATCTCGGTTGCGCGGCGCATCTTGTCGACTCCCGCATGCTGCGAAGAGCCATGCGTGCTAAACGACAAGAACGCGACGCGCGGCGCTACGCCGGTGAAGCGTTCGTGATTGCGTGCGGTCGCAATAGCTATGTGCGCTAACTGTTCGGCATCAGGATCTGGCACGACGCCGCAGTCGGCAAACGACAACACGTGCTGCTCGCGCAGCAAAAGGAACATCGACGACACGAGTGGCACATCGCTCTGGGTGCCGATGCAAGCGAGGCCAGCGCGGATCACATCGGCGGTCGCATTTGCCGCGCCACTGACACAGGCATCCGCGTGACCGAGTGCCACTAAGCCAGCCGCAAACCAAAGGGGGTCGCGCGCAAGACGCTGCGCCTCTGCCAGGGCAATGCCCTTGTGCTTCCGCCGCTGCAGGATGTGTTGCGCGACCTCGCCAAAGCGCGGATCAGCGGCTGGATCCTCGATCCAGATCACGGTTGCGAGCCCGTCGCGTTCTAGCAGCACGCGCGCTGCCTTGGTGCGCGAGTCATGCACTTCGGGCAGGACGAGTCGTGCGCAGCGCTGCTTTACGTATTCGCGCAGACGGGTAAGGACATGTGGCATGGTTGGCAGGTCACTTTCGACGAGTGCTGCACGGTGTGCAAGCAGTGCGCGCCCGGCATCGATGGCGAAGTGCCCCGTGACCAAAGGTGAAACGGCCGCGCTGTCGGAAAAGCTGAGGCTTTGCACCACGCAGGGAGTTCTGTGACATGCCTGCCCGATTGGCTGCTCCCGCAGGTTGGCGATAGATCGCGCACAACTTAAAACCGGCGCGCATCCCGCAGCGAGAAGTCCCGCATGCAGGTTTTGCCGTGCGGCTGGCACTGATGAGCGCGAATGGAGTGACGCTCCGGCTAGCGGGCGATTTGTCTCGCGTGAGCAGGTGCGCGAGTTTGTTGATCCCGCCGCTCGTCTAGCGCTCGACTTCCATTTCTAGCAGCGCAAGTCCGTGCGTCTTGCCCTGCGCATCTGTTTTCAGGCTTTCGCTGCCGCCGCCGCCGAGCGAATCGCGCAGCAGGAAGTTTAGCGCGAGCATATTGGGCGCTTCGTAGCGCGTGATCTCGCCCTTGCAGATGCCGTGGAAGTGGCGCTTCACTGCGTCCACGGTCAGCACCTTCTTGAGCAGCTCGTAGTCCGCCGCGTTCTTGACGAAGATGCCGACGTTGCTGCCGTCACCCTTGTCGCCGCTGCGCGCGAACGCGAACGAAGCCAGTTTCACCTTTGCCATCACGTCACCTCCACGCGCACGCGCGTCTGCACCTGGTGCTTGTTTAGCAGCGCCGGCCAGTAGCCGACGATGTCTGTTGCCTTGGGACGGCCGCCGGCAAAACCGGTGACGCCGGGCGGGCCGCTGGTTACGAGCGGCACGACTTCCATGCCAAAGCGGTCGACTCGCGCCTCGTCATTGCACTTTACTGACAGCCGCAGAACTACCTCGGGTGGGTCGCATGGTTTGACGATGCCTTCATGGCAAACGCCTGCGCCGACGATTTCGACCAGCTTCTCGTTTTCTGTGAACGTGCAGCCATCGAGGGCGAGGCGACCCCAGACGATGTCGGCGCACAGCTTTGCTTTGGCCACAGCATCGGGACCGCTGACGGTCAGTTGCCCGGTGGTCTTGAAGCCGTTCTGGTAGCTCAGCGAAACCTTGTAGGTGTCAGTCGGCGCGCCGCCCTTGATGCCGGACAGTTGCACGCGATCTTTGCCCACTGCCTCGATCTTGGCGCTGGTGAAATCAGCGGTGCAGTCAGGGCCGAGGTAGCGCCGCGGGTCGCCCATCTCGTAGAGCAGCTGCGAGATCACCGTCTCGCGGTTGATGAGTCCACCGGTGCCTTCGTGTTTGGTCACGACGAACGTGCCATCTTCGCTGCCTTCGATGATCGGATAGCCGATGCGCACAAAATCTTTGACGTCGCGCCAGCCGGTGAAGTTGCCGCCGGTGCATTGCGCGCCGCACTCAGCGATGTGCCCCGCGATCGTGCCGGCGGCGAGCTTGTCGAAGTCGGTTGGCTGCCAGCCAAACTCATGGATCATCGGGCCTGCAACTAGGGCGGGATCCGTCAGTCGGCCGCCGATCACAATCTGCGCCCCTTGTCGAAGGCACTCCGCAACCGCAAACGCGCCGATGTAAACATTGGCCGACAGGAGCCGGTCTTGCACCGCGGACAGCGCGCGCCCGTCGTCCATATTTGCGAGCGGATGCCCACTGGCTAGCAGCGCAGGGATGCGCGACAGGATGTCGTCGCCATCAATGATGCCGACCTTCAGGCCTTTGATGCCCTGCTTGCGGGCCAGTTCGAGCACGGCATCGAGGCAGGCGCTTGGGTTTACGCCGCCGGCATTTGCGATCACCTTGATGCCCTTCTGGTGCACTTCCGGTAGCACTCGCCCAAGCAGTGTGACGAAGTCGGAAGCAAAGCCAGCCTTGGGATTTCGGCTGCGCAACTTCTGCATGATGCTCATCGTTACCTCGGCGAGGTAATCGAGAGCGAGGTAGTCGAGCGGGCCCTCGCGGATGAGACGAATGGGGCCGAGGATGGAGTCGCCCCAGAAGCCCTGGCCATAGCCGATCCGAACCTTGTCGCGCATAGGTGCGCAAATAGTATGACCGAGGCCGGCGATTTGCATCGCGCGGGCCTAATCAAGTCATGATGGGCAAGCTTGCGGAGCGGTGGTTCTGCTGGGCGATGGCGCAGGTCGGCGAAGTTTTATAGTGCGATGAATAATCCAGCCGCCGAGAAGCTGTCAGGTGCGCCACTGTTTTTCGCAGCTGGTTTTGTCGGCAACCCATGCGGTCGCAGTAACGCAGCGCGCTGCCGAAAAGCACCCGATGGATCACGGTGATTGCCGGAAGCGGGCGCGTTGTGGTTTACAGTGCTGCGCGCGGCTACGCGAAAGACGGCCTACTGCTTGCGCGAAGCTGCGCCGAGGCGCTCGCGTTCGCTGGCGCTGATCAGTTTGGCGCCGGGCAAGCCGCTGAGGTCTGGACCACCAAACTTGTGCGGTTCAACGGCAGCCACAACCGGCCTGGTTTTAGCGGTCGGCGGTGCAGTTGGCCGTTGGGTTTGCTGCGCTGGTGCCGCCGCCCGTTGCGCTTGCTGCGTGGGTGCCGCCGGCCGCTGTGGCGCGCGACCTTCAATCTTAGTGGTCTGCGGCTGCACTCGCATCCGCATGGCTGGCGGTAACTGTGAATGGAACGCGCGCGAAGCGGCAGGTTTTTCGACTGGGCGAGCAGCCGGAGCGCTGTGCTTTGCCGGTGCCGCCGACTCGTTCCGCTTGTTCAATGGCGTGTGGCGGGGATGAGGCGCGCGCGGTGGCGCTTTGTAGGCAGTAGTGTTCGTCCGTGCGCTGGTTTTGACCAGGACGGCCGAATCCAGCAGCGGCACCAGCCGGTCACGGTGCAGATTGGTGAAGGTCCCGAGCAGGCGCGCAGTAGCGAAAGTAGGCAGCACGGCGAGCGGACCAACGACCGAGATCTGCAGCCAGGTCGCGTGACCAAGCGAGGCCCACATCGCAAACCCCGCTGGCGCGAACGCGAGCCAGTAGGTGCCGGCAAAACCTGCATAGCCATGGCACGCGAAGATCGCGCGCATGACGGGCACCGGTGCGATCGCGCGGAAGTCGCCTCGCAACTGGCGCAGAATCAACGCGCTCGGAAATACGAACATGCCGAGTAATAAGCATGGCAGCGACGACACAAGCGGCATGCCAAAGTAGATCGCCATTAGCGATGGTGCCACGAGGATCACAAACACCAGCGTGAAGTCCACGAGGTAACGCTTGGCGAGATTGACTATCTCCGACGCTGACGGCATGGGCGAGAGCGTGGATTGTCCGGCCGCAGCTTCGATGAAGATTTGCCGCCCCATCGCGCCAGTGACGCCGAGCACGCAGATGCCAGGCACTGCAGCGAGTGCGGCAAACAGCCACGGGGATCCGCCTGCCGTGAGGAACCCGCCGAGGCCGACGATGATCGGGAACGCCAGCATCGTCATCAGCGCGACCGCAGGCATGTAGGACTGACTGAGATATTGGATCGCGTCGATGACGTGTTCTTTGAGTACCGGCGAATCCGCAGACTTGGAACGAGGTTGCTCGTCAGGAGGAGAATCTGCGTCGAGGACACCTTTGCGGATGAGGCGCGATGTCACTAGGTCCCGCGCGGCGCCAGGATTCATGGTTGCATGTACGCGCAGTGCTTCGTCGACATGGCCAAGCTGCAGGCAGATCTCCACCAGCTGGCGAAGGACTTCATCGGAAGCCATGCCGCGCTCCACTGCGCGATGCAGTGATGCGTAGCGCAGTTCGGGAGTCTGCTCCGCAGAAGGTGTGGTGATGTTGTCCAGTTGCACGTCTTGTTCTCCAGGTCTTCTTGTTGGCAGCCCAGCTACTTGTCGGATCTCGCGGCACTGCTCTTGACGAGCTGTCGCGGGTTGAGACGGGGCGACCATGCGATGGAGGGTTCAAGCTGGGCTTTTGGATTGGCCGATGAGTCGGCGAGGTATTCCCCATGACGACGCTGTGCTGCTGCATTGCCGCGCCTGTTTTGTTCGCCGCAAATCTCTTGGCGCAGGTCAACACCACGGTGCCTTCTGCCCTTTTTTCCGTTGAAGGCGGCAGTGGCTCCAGCGTGCCGTTTGGCACCGGCCAGCCAGTCCGCTTTCAGTGCATCTACGACGCTTCGGAGTTGGCATGGACGGGCCCGCGCGTGATCCATTCGATCCACCTGCGCGCCGATAATTCAGGCGGTGGCACACAAGCGCAGAAGGGCTATGTCGTGGTCAACGTGTTGCTGTCGACGACCTCGGTGCGCGCGGCCAACGCATCCGCCAACTTTGCGGAAAACTGGGGCAGCGACGCGAGCTACGTGATCACCAACCTGCCGATGACTTTGCCAGCGCAGCCTGCCGTCGCCGGCGTGCGGCCGTTTAATATCGACCTCGTTTTCCAAGTGCCCTGGGCCTACGGCATGACACCCGCTCGACAAGCTGGTATCCCTGAGCCAGCGAACCTCTTGATCGAGATACAGATCCTGTCGCAGCCGCCGGGAGCGTATCGGCTCGACAACCTTGGCTCCTGCCAGAGCCCGCCAGTTGTGTTCGGCAACGCTGGCGCAGGCTGCGCACCAAGTGGCGGCCTGCCGCTTTCTCTTGAGCCAGCAGCGTCGATGCAAGCCGGCAGCACGTTCACATGGGTGGTGCGCAACACTGAGCCAAGTGTGCTTGTGATGCTCGCCACCAACCTCACTGCACAGGGGCTGTTGCTCGGCCAACCGTTGCCGCTAGCACTGTTTGATCCAAATAATCCGCTGCAACCGCCGCCTGCGTTAAGCAGCCTGTTTCGCTTCGGTGCGCCGGATTGTTGGCTCAATATCGATCCGCTGGTGACCTTGGTGACAATTGCGAGTGCGGCCGGAGTGGCATCGTTTCAGTTGCCGCTGGCTGCGGATCGCGCGCTGGTTGGGCAATCGCTGTTTGCTCAGGCGCTGGCATACAGCCAGACCGCAAACCCAATGTTGCTCACTACCAGCATCGGCCAGCAGAGCACGGTTTGCGGTCCGCTGAGTGTTACCCGCATCTACAATTTTGGCAGTGCCACCGCGGTCAGTGGGCAAATCGGCTACGGCCAGGGTGCGGTGCTGGAAGTGCGGTAGCGCAAGGCTTGCCCAGCGCGGGACGGGAGTTCAGACTATCCGACCCGCATGAACGTCCTCTTATGTCGGCCGCGCGGTTTCTGCGCGGGCGTTGAACGAGCGATCGAAACCGTCGAGCGCGCCCTGGCCAAATATGGTCCGCCCATCTACGTCCGCCACGAAATCGTGCACAACAAGGTCGTCGTGCAGGATCTGATGGCGAAGGGCGCGGTGTTCGTGGACGACCTTGCTGTGGTGCCGGCTGGCAGTCATGTGATTTTCTCGGCCCACGGTGTGGCGCCGCAGGTATTTGAGCAGGCGAAGAACTTCCGGCTAAATGCGATCGATGCCACGTGTCCGCTGGTGACCAAGGTGCATGTTGAGTCGCAGCGCTTTTCGCGCCAAGGACTCACCATCCTGCTGATCGGGCACCATGACCACGTTGAAGTTGAAGGCGTGGTCGGTGAAGCGCCGGAGAGGACGATTGTGGTTGCTACTGCGAAAGCTGCTGAGGAAGTGCAGGTGCCGGATCCCGACAAGGTGGCGGTGCTCACCCAGACCACCCTGAGTGTCGACGAGGCGATGCGTGTCATGAGCGTGCTAAAGCGGCGCTTCCCTAAGTTGCGCGCGCCGCGCAAGGAAGACATCTGTTACGCGACCACCAATCGCCAGCTCGCAGTAAAGAGCCTGCACGGCAAGGTGGACGTCTGGCTGGTGATCGGCGATCGGATGAGCAGCAATAGCAATCGCCTGCGCGAACTCGGCGCGGACTCTGGCGTGCCGGCATACCTGGTCCTTGGTCCCAACGAGATCGATGCGGCGTGGTTTTTCGGCATGCAAAATATCGGCATCACTTCGGGCGCGAGCACACCAGAGAGCAGCGTGCAATCTGTGGTTGCAAAGCTGCGCGAACTCGGTGCCAGCAGCGTCGAAGAAGTGGATGGCATCGAGGAGTCCATTGAGTTCAAGTTGCCCTTGGAATTGCGCTGACGCGCAGAGTTGTCGATGAGAGTCGCTCTGTGCCAGATAGACACGACGGTCGGAGACTTCGCGGGCAACATCGCGAAGATCGTCGACTTTAGTAAGCAGGCACGCGCAGCTGGCGCGCAGCTCGCGGTGTTTCCAGAGCTGGCTTTGATCGGTTATCCCGCAGAGGATTTGCTGGTGCGCCCGTCGGTTCTCGATGCGCACGACTGCGCGCTGCAAGAGCTCGCGCGCCTTGTGCCGCACGATTTGCCGACGCTGGTCGGTTGCCTTGCGCGCAATGAACACGCGGCAGCAGGTGGTGGTCGGCCGCTGTTCAATGCTGTGGCGATGTTGCTTGGTGGCGCGGCGCAGATCGTGGCGCGCAAGTGCCTGTTGCCGACCTATGACGTGTTTGACGAGTCCCGTTACTTCGAATCGTTTAGCGCGCCGGAGCGCAACCTGATCGAAATTGACGGCGAGAAGGTCGGAGTCGTCGTTTGTGAGGATGGCTGGAATGACGCGCAGTTTTTTGCGCGCTGCAATTATCGCATCGACCCCGTAGAGCGGGTGGTTAGCGCTGGCGCAAAGCTCGTGGTCAATCTGAGTGCGAGTCCGTGGGCGCAGGGCAAGCACATGTTTCGCTATCGCATGGTGGCGGCCGCCGCGCGGCGGCATGGCGTGCCGATGCTCTACGTCAACCTCGCAGGCGGCAACGTTGAGTTGCAGTTTGATGGTGGCTCGCTCGCAGTCAAACCATCCGGGGTGGCGTTCCAGCCGGTGCTGTTTGCCGAGGCGCTGCACATCGTAAACACCGAGTTGCCATGGACTGAGACGCCGGTTGAGGCGCCGCCCGCAGAGATGCTGCATCACGCCCTCGTGCAAGGCATCGCCAGCTACGCTCGCAAATTCGGCTTTCAGCGCGCGGTTATTGGCCTCTCCGGCGGCATCGATTCCGCGCTGGTGGCCGTGCTCGCCGTCGATGCGCTAGGAAAGCACAACGTCGAAGGCATTGCGATGCCGTCAACCTTCAGCAGTGAGCACAGCATGGCTGATGCGCGCGCACTCGCCGATCACCTTGGCATCAACTTGCACGTGCTGCCGATCGCGCCGTTGCAGGATGCTTTTGGCAAGGTCTTGGAGCCGGTGTTCCGCGGCAGCAAGGTTGATATTGCGGAAGAAAATCTGCAGTCGCGAATGCGCGGCACTCTGTTGATGGCGTTCTCCAATAAGCGCGGTCATCTGCTGCTCACTACCGGTAACAAGAGTGAGTGCGCGGTTGGCTACTGCACTCTTTATGGCGACACGAACGGCGGCCTCGCGCCGATTGCCGACCTGTGGAAGACGGAGGTTTGGGACCTGGCGCGCTTTTGCAATCGTGAGCGCGAGCGCATTCCGGTTCACTCGATTGAGAAGCCGCCGTCAGCTGAGTTGCGTGCGGAGCAGTTCGATACGGACACCTTGCCGTCGTATCCGGTGCTTGATTCTGTGCTGCGTTGCCTCGTTGAGGAAGATCTGTCGGTGGCTGCTACCGCTGAGCGGACGGGGATGGCGCAGGAGCGCGTCGCCGAGCTGTTTGCCAAGGTGCAGGCCGCTGAGTGGAAGCGCCATCAGTATCCGCCGACGTTGCGCGTCAGTGAGCGTTGCTGGAGCGGCCGACGCATGCCGGTAGCACACCGCTACCGCGAGCGCTGACCAAAGATCGTCCCGCGGGCACTGCCGTTGCTAATGGGCACTGCCGAGCACGTAGCCACGGCGCCAACGGTCACTGTGGTTGCCGCTGCAGCCGTGCACGGTGCGTTCGTGGTGCACGGTCAGGTCGCCCGGTTGCAGTTCTGCATACTGCACGCAATCGCGCTGTTCGTCGACGACCGCGATTATCGTGTGATTCTGATTGCGATCGCCATACGTAGCTAATGGGCAGTGCCGTAGCTAATGGGCAGTGACGTAGCGCCTTGGTCTGGCATCTCGACCCGATCAGCGCGGTGGGCTGATGGTTAGATTTTCACCGGCACGGATCGTGAACGGGATGCGTAATAGCTCGATGCCGCCGCGCAGAAACACTGCGGTCGACTTGCCCGGTGGCACGAGCGCTTCTGCCGGTAACCCACCTTCGATCGGCTGCTTGGCAACGGCAGCAACGCCGCGCCGAATCATGCATGTGTCTGCCTCGGGATGTAGCAGTCGCACGTTCCCGCCCCTGATGAGTTCGAGCTCAAGTGCGACCACAGAGCGACCCGCTTCGATCACGATGCCTGAGCGCAGGGCCACTTGGCCGTGCGTGTCGTGCGCGTGAAAGTCCCAGGTGCCGCTCCGAAGGTTGCTGATCGCAAAGCCACCGTCTGCATCGCACAAAACTTCGATGGACTCGTCGCCAGAGCGGCGAAGACCAGATAGCCAGACGCTGCCGCCACTGGGCAAGTCTGATTCCACAGTGCCAGTTATCGAGCCGATCACCGGCATCACGCGCAGCATCACGCCAATGGTGCCGGCGGCAACCTGGAGCGCTTGCGGCAGCGCGAGTTGTTGATCATAAAACTCGGTCGCCACGTCGTACTGGCCAGCGAGCAGTGGCGCGAGGCGAAATGTGCCGCTGTGGTCCGTCACGGCGGTGGCCATCAGGATGCCAGATCTTTCAGCATGCACCGTGAACGCGCTCATCGGCAGGCCATCGGGACCGACGAGGCGGCCCTCGATTGCTAGTGCGCGGTCCGCGCGGATGTTGAGTTGGGCAGCGCCGCCGGGTGGCAGGTCAACGCGGAAACACTGGCTAGTCCAACCCTCGGACAGGTGCAGGCCGACGAGCCACATGCCGCCGCGCAGTGGTGTGAGTTCGTAGTCACCATGAACATCTGTGATGGTGGACTCGCCCTGTATCGCTTGCTCAGGAAACAGCGCCGGTGACTCGGTGTTTGAGTTAGCCAGGCAAGTAACGCGGGCACCAATGACCGGCGCGCCAGCAGCATCCAAAACACGCCCGCTGATGGTGCCTGCGCCGGAGAGCGCTATGCGCAGCGGATTGGACCCGCGCTTTAGTTCGAGGCTCGTCGCTGGCGGCGCGGCGGCGGTCGAAGGGGTTGAGTATTGTAGGTAGACCGTCGTGCGCGCTGGCAAACCGACAAGCGCGATCTTGCCGGTGCTGTCGGAACGGCCACTCCAGCACTGCGTAGTGCCGAGGTTCTCACTGCCGCGTGGCCACAAAAGGTCGCTGACGAGGGCGCGAGCGGTGACGAACACTTCTGCCACCGGATGGTCCTCGCCGTCGACACAGGTAATGTCGATCGACGCGCTTGCTTCGAGCGGCACATCGAGCGCGGTCGCTGACGACTCGTGTCCAGGCACGATTGCGATGCTCCGGTCGGCGTAGCCATTGGCGGCGGCGCTCGCAAAGGCGTCGCCGGGCTGCAGCAGCAGTTTGGCGATGCCCTGTTCGTCGGTGGTGATCACCAAGTGATCGCGGGGATGAATCACGACTTCGGCACCGGCGAGTGCTCGCTTGGTTTCCGCGTCGATCAGTCGGCACCACTGCTGCGCTATATTTGCGATTAGCACTACTTCGATCTGCTTGTGCAGGCCGCGGCTGATCGTGAGCCTGCTCTGGAAGTGCTGCAGGTTGGTTTCGGTTGGCGGTTTCACATCGAGCCAGACACGTTGCGGCGGCAACTCAAAGCTAGCCCTGCCATCGGCATCACTCTTGGCGACGATGCCGTCACCAAGTGACACGAGACAGCCGGCGAGTGGTGCTTTGCTCTCCGACCGCACGGTAACCGTCACCACGCCGGTTGGTTCGCCGCTGGGCTGGGGTTTATCGTGGCGCGTGGATAGCTCGGTGCGCGCATCATCGTCATGCTGCTCGTCCGTGACGTTGGCAACTGGGTTGGCTGGCGGATTGAATTTTGTAGGTGCAGCTAGGTCGTTGGATCCCGCCAGGCGAATGATCAGGATCGCTGTGACTGCAAGAGCGAGCGCTATCAGTGAAACATTGCGGATGGGTAAGTTCATTAGTTGGCCACGAGAGCCGAGCAGACCGAGATAGTTTTTCGTCACAGGACTTCGGTTTGCTTGAGGGTCGTTAGAGCCTCAGGCAACTTCATAAGCTGCGAGCATCAAACAGCCACGGCATCGGGCGTTTTCGATATGGGCACAGTTCCGCGCCCAACGGGTTTGATCGCTACTTCTTTCTGCCATGTAGCAAGTCTTGCAGGCCCTTTTGCAGAAGGTTTTCGGCTTCCTGCTTTAGGGCGCTATTTGGATCGAGCAAGGCGTTGCGCAAGGTCTTCCCGAGCTCGGGCAATGCGAGCTTCGGTGCGTCGAGTGTGCCGCCGATTCCGGCGGCGAGATTTTGGTTGGCGAGCGCCTGCGCGATTCTTGCGCCGTCTTTGTGAGCTTGTAGCAGCGGCAGCAAGTCGAGCAGCAGTTCGACGGTGCCGTCGAGCGCAACTTTGCCGGACAGCCCGATCGCGCGGCCCTTGTTGATCCAATTCATTGCCTTATTTTCGAGCGCGCCCTGGTGAAGTGAAAACTTGCTAGTGATCACATCGAGTGCCAGTGTCCCGTTGTCGCCGAGCGAAACCTTTGGTCCGAGTAGTGAGCCAAGTGGTTGCATCAGTCCTTGTAGTGCTGGCGCGGGGACCACTTTGCCATCACGCAGCGAAAACTCGCCCGTGCCGGACCAATGGTTGAGATATTGCAGCCAGTTCTCGCCCGCTAGTTTTTGCAGCGGGCCGTGCAAGGTGACGGAAAGGTCCATGTCCGCAGCAAAATTCGCAGCTTTGGCATCGATGCCAGCGAGCAATGGCACGAGGTAGCGCAGTAGCTGGGCGGTTTCGCCGGCGACCTTCCCGTTCTGCCATGCCAAGGTGATGTCGAGGTTGGCGGCGGCCGGATTGGAAAGCGTTGTCGCTGCGGAGATCACCAACGGGCCATGGTTGAGTTGTGTGCTGCGAGTCGTCCGCACGGTCGCTGTGCTGTTGCGCAGCGATACGTTCATGTCGAGTTCATGCAGCACAAAGCCCGAGTGCGAGAGTGGCCCACTCTCGACGCGAAGATCGGCGGTGAAGGCGTTGAGCAGTTCGGCCACCGGCGGCAATGCGCCGTTGTTCAAGGCGATCGCCACTGCGCCGCTTACGCGTCCGCGAGTGCCACTCAAGATCGATGGGATTGGACCGCCAAAGCTGGCGAGGGAATCGAGATCGGCGACCACGGCAAAGCCAATGCCTGCCTTGCCTGCGAGCTCTGTCGTCAATGCCGTTGCGTCGAGCGGGTGCAGCTGCACGCAGCCGAGATCGAGCGTGAAGTCGCTGGCCAATACGGGCAGCGCGGCGGCATCACTTGTGTGCCACGTAAAATTGGGTTCGACATGCCAGTGCGCAGCCGTGACGTTCATGCCGCGCACCAAGGCGCCTGCTAAGTGGGGGCGCGAAACATCGAACACCCCGCGCACGGTGGCAACCGGCTCGTGTAAATCAACAAGATGCACTGCGCAGGTGCCAGTGACCAACCCGGTCAGTTCGGTGCGGTCGCCTGGTTTGAAAGCGCGATCGACGAACGGTCGCACACGCGCGAGCTCGAGTCCCGTGGTGGTCAGTTGGAGGTCGGCGATATTGGCACCCGTGTCCACCGTGCACTGGCCATTGAAGATCGCTGCGGGAAGGCCTGGCAACGCAGCCAGGCTGCCATCGAGGTCGATGCGAACGAGCGTGGCATCAAAGGCTTTCACGATGTGGGCGCTGTTGACGCGCACGATTTCGACAGGTTCTAGAAGGCGGAGCAGTTGGATTTCGGAGTCGCTGATTTGGATGTCGAGGCTCAACGGCAGGTCGGCAAGGGACTCATTGGCTGCGCGCGTTGCGCTGGTCGTGTGGCTTGCCGTTGGTGCCGAAGGGTCGCTCACGCGAGCACTATCTGGCTTGCCGATGTCGAGCGTGAGGCGCAGCCCTACGAGTTTGCCTTGCAGGTCCCCATTGGCGAGGCCGAGGCTTTGAGCCCCACCGCCGGCTGCCAGAGAAAGCCTGGGACTATGCTTTGCTGCGTCAGTGGTGAACTCGATCTTTGGTTGCAGTGTCAAGTGACCGATTTGCAGTTGGATCCCCGGTAGCAAGCCGCCCGCGAGTTGCAGTTGCTCGATCTTTAGCGCCCCGCTGGTGGTGATCGCAGCGGCAGTGCCAGCCTTGATGCGCGCACTGCACGAGCCATCGATGCGCCCGGAGCAGGAGGTAAGTGCCCCTTCGGCGAGCGCCCCCTCCAGCAGTGGCCGGAAGCGCGCGAGGTCTAGACCCTCCGCGCGAAACTCTAGGTCGCCGGTGCGAGCGATTGGATCGCCGTGGCAGGCCGCGTGCAGAGTGCCCGCAGGGCGTTGTGGTAGCGCGGCCAACTGACCGTCGAGGTCGATTTGCAGCAGCGACTCACCGGCCTCCTTGCTGGCGCGACAAGTGAGGTTGGTGAGCGACTCAAGCAACTGACCGTCGCGCTGGATCGTGATGTTGGCGTCGGTAAGAGTAAATGCGAAGCGACTGGCTTTCAGGTCAACCGGCGGTTGGCCTGCATTCTGCGCTACGCCGCCAGGCGACTTGCCGGGCAAGGCCTCTGGCACAGAAAGGTTCGCAGTCGGTGACAGGCACGCGAAGTTGAAGCGTCCGCCTTGCTCGATCACGGAGAGTTGGAGCCCTTGCAGTTTGGTTGCGAAGTCGAAGCGGCCCGATAGAAGTGGCAGGAACTGAAGGTCTGCATGCAGCTCATGCAGCCGCAGCATTGGTTGTTCTGCAGGAAAAAAAGGCGGGTTGGCTATCTCGATGTCGCGGATCGTGAGTCCGGAGGACCAACCGAAAAGAATCGAACCGAGACGCATATTTGCCCCGATCTGGCTGCCGAGCGCCCGTTCTATTCGCGCTCGGACAAACGGGAACCGAACGCAATAGGGCGATAGCAAGGCCACCGCAGCAATGGTTGAAAGCCCGCTAAGCGCGAGCCAAAAACGCCGCCGTGATCTGCGCGGCTCGACTCGCGAGATGGATAAAGAGCGATCATTTTGCATGTGCTATTTTGCCTTACCCTCATTGCACCCAAATGTACCAAAAAGCTGAATTGGCACCGTCCCTGCTGGACCGATTAGATGTGGCCCTCGCCAATCGAATCACCGGATCCGCCCGAGTTGGCGAAGAAGAGCTGTTGGCTTCGGCCCAAGGCTATCACGACCGATTGTTTCGTCGGGATGCCAGGGACCCGCATTTTCTTGCGTCATTGCTCCGCCAGCGTGGCTTTGCTGTATGGGACGAAGATGCGGTGGAAGTTTTCGCTGGCAACGCAAAGCGGCTGCCGTTCAATTCCCAAGAGAGTCAACTGCTGCACGGTCTAACGGACGCGCTGCAGATGATCCGTGATCACGCAAGCCGGGGCGGAATGCCAAATGGCTGGTTCCTTACGGAGATCTTCCGAGTAGGTACGCGTGGCATTGCGCGGTTCCGCAACAATACCATTCGTAGTGACGCGCCATGGGATGCAGGTCTGCATGTAACCCATCCGGAGCCAGCGGCATTACCGGCGATCCTCGACACCTTTGATCTAGATCACCAATTCCGCGATAACACCAGCCGGTTTAACTCGCTGCATCCATTGCGTCAGGGCTATCGCATCCTGTGGCGCTTCATCCGGATCTCGCCGTTCCCTGATTTTAATACCATAATGGGCTGGCTTGCGATGTGCACTTGGCTATTGGGTAAGGGCTACCCGTTGCTGGTGCCGGATGCGTCGGACCGGGAACTCGTGAAGCGCATGGTCAGTGGCCCGCCGCCAACCCGGTGTGTGCAGTGGGAAGCGCGGATGCTGGAGTCGTTGTTGACCAGCCCCATTGCGTGATGATCGTTGGTTGTTGGGTGTCAGATTGCGCGGATCGATTGCACAAGACCGATGGGCACGCTGCGCCCGCCGTCAAGCGTGAGGCGTTCAAAATCGAAGCTCACTAGAGTGCCGGTGTGCAAGCTGCCGGCCACGACTTGCACGTTGCGTGCGGTTAGGCCAAGGCGCGCTGCGAATTGTTGTTCGAGCGTGCGCAGCTGGTTATTCGCCAATGCGACCAGTGTTGTTTCTAGCGACTGGGCGAGGGCTACCAGCACCAAGCGACGGTCAAAAGTATGGCCACAGGCGATGGCGAGCGAAGTGGCGCGACCATCGAGTTCGCGCGGGAAGTGTGTGCGATTGACGTTGATGCCGATCCCGATCGCGTAGCTGCCGTGCCCATCAGAATCGATCAGCACCCCAGCCAGCTTCTTACCATCGCAAAAAACGTCATTGGGCCACTTCAGGCCCAGTTCTTTGCCGACCATCGGTTCGACCGCTTGCAGCACACACAGCGGCACGCAGGCCGGCAGTGCCATTGGCGTTTGTAGTGGCAGGTGAAAGCGGAAAGTAAGGGTCAGATCCGAGTCGCCCTCGTCATCCCAAACACGCTGTTGCCGCCCGCGACCCGAGGTCTGGTGGTCGGCCCAATAAATCGTTGGGCCAGGTTGCAGATCAGCTGCAGCGAGATCCTGGGTTGAGGTGCAGATGGCTTCGTGCACTAGTCGCGCAAAGCGGGTGGTGTTGGCGAGCCGAGTGCTGAGTTCTTGATCGTTGAAGGTCACGGCAGTGGGGATCGTCCAGAGACTGAAGTTGCAGGTGCAGAAATGCCGATGACGTCGGAGCAAGGGACCCAATTTGTCCCTCGCGGCAAAGGACGACGTGGCTGGCAACGGCAATCAACCTATCGGTTTCAGCGGTTTAGTGAACAGCTTCGCAACGCTGGTTGCGAGCGGCGCAACGATTCTGCGACTGCCCGGCCCTGACGGCGCGGCTGCTACTCTGGCAGCCGTTGCTGTTCCGCAAGCCGCGATCGTGGTCGCTGCGATTACCGAATCGATGGGGCCTGTCGAGAGCGCGATTGCAGCGATTGCGAGCAAGCTCGCCAATGGTGGTGCGCTGCTGCTCGATATCGAAAACAATCAATCGTTGCGGCAGCTCCACATCGTACTCGAAGGCCGTTTTGGGTCGTTTGATCCGGTCGGCAGCATCGAGGATCCGTCGCAGGTATTGTCACTAAAGCGCGTGCTCGCTGCGGTGCGTGGTGCAGGCTTACACGTCGTTGACGTAGTGCGTGTGCAAGCAACCGCGCCTGATGTGGGACCGGCGTTTGCTGTGGCGGCCCTAAAGCAGGGCCTTCAGCCGCTCGACTGGCTCAATGGCCCGCCCCCGGATCGATTCTGGCTCAGTTGCACCAAGCAGCCGCAGCTATCGGGATCGGTGCTGATTGGTGCCGGCGAGGTGGCCCTGCAGGCGCAGACCGAGGCTTTGGTGCGCGCGTTCCTGCCGCCGGATTGGGAAGTGATTTGCTGTGCCGGCCAGTGCGAACCAGTCGGCTTTGACCGCGCAATAGTGCAATCGAAGGGTGACCTTGTTTGGTTCCTGCGCGCCGGAGCCATGGCATCGCGCGAACTGTTTGCCGAGATGACGCTGTGCTCGATCACCGGGCCATCGACTCCGGCCCACAACGGCGAACGGGTCTGCCCAGGGGATCTCTCTGGGCTGATGCTCGCGCGCAACGATGTGATGCTCGCCGGACCAATCACCGCCGCGTTCGTCAACACGCAGATTGCGTACGAGGAATGGAACATGCGCCTCGAAGCGCTGGCCTTGACGCTGCAGCCGGTGGAGGGCGAGTTCCATTCGCCGCTGGCAGCGGTCGAGGCAAGAGACACATTTGCAGCGGAAGCAGCAGCGATGCTGGCTCACTGGGCGCCATTGCTCGAAGGCAAGCGCGCCGCCGATCCCGTTTCTGGTGTGACAAAGATCAGCGTGCCGCAGATCGCACCATCGCCAGCTTCAGACCGCGAGCCGCGCATCACGCTTTGCATGATCGCGCGCAACGAAGAGCGCTTCCTCGGTGACTGCCTTGCACACGCAGTCGATGCTGTCGATGAGATTGTGCTGGTCGATACTGGCTCGACCGATCGAACGGTTGAGATTGCCCAGTCGTATGGCGCGAAGGTGATTCACGAGGCTTGGTGCGACGACTTTTCCGCGCCGCGCAACACTGGGCTGCGCGCCGCCACCGGCGACTGGATCTTGGTGCTCGACGCGGACGAGATGCTGACTCCGGGATCGCCAGCGAAGATTCGTGAGCTCGTGCGCGATGCGCGCATTGCTGGCTACCACTTGCGCTTCTCCAACATGTTCACCGGTGGCAAAACCGTCGGCGTGATGATGGTTCGTCTGTTTCGCAATCTGCCTGACATTGGCTATCAGAATATCATTCACGAGCAGGTTACGCCGTCGCTGGTCGCTGCAGCCAACGTGCGCGGCCTCGCACTTTCTGCAGCGGATATTGAGGTTGAGCACTACGGCTACACCGACGAGGTGATGAACAGCCGCAACAAAAATGAACGCAACGAGCGGTTGTTCAAGAAGCAGCTGGCCCTGCATCCAAACGACATCTACTCGCTCTATAAATATGGCGACTTTCTACGCCGAGTCCCTGGCCGTAGGCAGGATGCGCGGGACTTGCTGGAGCAGTGTTTTGACTTGATCGTGCAAGGGCCGCCGTGGCTGCCGCGCGAGTTGCCTTATGCCAGCGAGGTCGCAGCACTTTGCGCGCTGGAGTTTGGCTGTGCTAATCAACATAAGCGTGCACGAGAGATCGTCGACATCGCGTTGCGCCGCTTCGTGCCGACGCCAAATCTGCATTACCTCGCTGCTGGCCTGGCGCTCGCTGCGGGCAAGAACGACGCAGCGATTGCGCATTACCGTCGCTGCCTTACCTATCGCGGCCAGGTGCTGGTTGTGCCGATCCAAGATGGCATCACGAGCTATGTGTCGCTGGCGGGTATCGCGCAGGCACTGCTGCAAAAGGGTGACCCCGTGCAGGCGCGCCGATTGCTTGAGCGCTCCATTGCGCTGGCACCCGACTACGAGCCATGTCACCTGCTGCTCTCCAACCTGCAGCTGCAGTGTGGCGATCTGGCGGCGGCACTTCGCACGCTGACTGATTTTTTGGCAACTCACCCCGATAGCGCGGGCTGCTGCCAGCAGACGACTTTGATTCTACATCGCCTTGGGCATAGCAGTCAGGCGCGTCGCATGGGTGCGCGTGCCGTTCAGCTACTCCGGGCGAGCGCCGCCGATCACGAGGCTCTGCGGATGCAACAACTTCTGGCCGCGATGTGAGCGGCTTCTAACTCCCCATGAGGACTACGACGATGACCACGATTCAGACACAAGTGCAAGACAATGTGAAGGGCACCCCGACCCGCTCTGGTTTCCAGCCGATCCCGACTCGCATCCGCGACACCCGCGATGCCAGCCCTTTACCATCGCTGCTGGTGGAGCCTGCCGCAAAAGCGCAGCGGGCCGCCGTGTGCGAGTCGCTCGGTGAACTCGGCACCAAGCTCGCAGACGTGCACCGCACCGCTGCTGAGGCTTACTTGTCGCAGGGGCTCTACGAGCAGTCGCTGCCGCACCTCGCCGCTGCGACCACGTTTGCGCCAAGCGAGTTGGAGTATCACAACCAGCTTGGTTTTGTGCGTTACGTGACCGGCGACGACATTGGTGCGATCGCTTCGTTTCAGCAGGTGCTCGCTAGCGATGGCACCAATGGTGAAGCGTGGTTCAACCTCGGCATGGTCATGTTTGGCCAGAATCAGTTTGGCGACGCAGAGACGTGCTTTCAGCGCGCCACTGAGAATGGCGCCGAGGACGCGCAGACCTGGAATAATCGCGGTGTCTGCCTCTGGCAACTGCAACGCAAGACCGACGCGAAGGTCTGCTTCCAGCGCGCGCTGAAGCTGGATCCAACGGATCTAGACGCGCAGCACAACCTGGCAAGCGCCAGCTGATCCTCACTAGCACGCGCGTCGACCCAAAAGCCGCGCGTGCGGTCGTAGGACCAAAGTCCGTGCCGTCCTTCCCGCGCAAGTGCGGCCCTGCGGTAGCGCTCCTACGGCGCGTTCCTGCTGGTAGTAGCCCGCTGCGTGGTGCTCACCCTCGTCGCATCGAGTTGCGCGAGGGTTAGACCTTGGCGCGTTCCTGCTGGTAGTAGCCCGCTGCGTGGTGCTCACCCTCATCGCATCGAGTTGCGCGAGGGTTAGACCTTGGCGCGTTCCTGCTGGTAGTAGCCCGCTGCGTGGTGCTCACCCTCATCGCATCGAGTTGCGCGAGGGTTGGACCTTGGCGCGTTCCTGCTGGTAGTAGCCCGCTGCGTGGTGCTCACCCTCATCGCATCGAGTTGCGCGAGGGTTGGACCTTGGGGGAGGAGAAGGCGCGCGAACTTTCCGGCATGCAGCAGTTACGTGCGCGGGCTTTGTCATGCCGTCGCACGACTGGCACTAGGCGCGGGATTCGACATTGCCGCCGATGCCATAGGTCTGGTTGGTGTAGCCGTGCAACACGCGGCGGCCATGACGAATGCGGACGAGTTCGGCTTCGATCGATTGCTGTGCCTGCTGGATCACAGCTACCAGTCGCGCGCGCGCAGACTCAGCCTCTGCGTGCAGCAACGCCAACTCTGCATTTGCTTCACCTGATGGGAGCGAATGCAGAAGGAGCTGCTCGTTCTCACGAAGCAGCACTGCGGTGCGCACAAGGTCGCCGTTGAGCGTTGCGCCGAGCGCTTCGTCATATAAGCGCCTCAGCGTGTGAAGCAGCGTCGTTGGATCAGCCGGGGATGACGGCATCCCAGCCTTCCTTGAGCGTGCGCAGGACCTGCACCGCGTTGTTCACGCCGTCCGGCGTGCGCGTGGTGTTGGATTGCGTGATCTGGTCGAGGCTGTAGCTGTAGAGGTTGTCGAGATCGGTCGCGATCTTGCCGCCGGCAGTCCGATCGAGACTGATGCGCAATTCGCTGACGATGCCAAGGGCTTTGCTAAGTGCATTGCCCACTTCCGGGCTACGGCGGGTGGCTTCGTCAGCGATGCCCAGGCGACTTTGTTCGAGGCTCTTGATCGCGCCATCGTAGAGCAGCTTTACGAGCTTCTCTGGCGAGGCGCTGAGGATGGCGTTGCGCTGATAGGTGGCAGCAGCTTGGGCGTAGCTCATGTTCGTTGGTCTTTTTGGTATGGCTCAGCGGCCGAGGCTGCTCTGCAGTGCAGCGCCCTGGCTTTGCAGCTTGCCGAGTAGGGTTTCGAGGCGGGCGTAACGTGATTCGAGTTGTTTCTGGTAGCGATCTAGGCGGCTTTCGGCCTGGTCGATGCGCGTCTGCGTGTCCTTGATCGTGCGGTCAAAGCCGTCGCGGCGCGCCTTGATCAGGCCTTCGACATTGTCGGTGTAGCCGTCGATCTGAGTCTGCAGGCGCGAGGCGATGCCGTTGGTCGTATTGGCAAACATGCTGCGGACCGCGATCGGGTCTGCGACCAGCGCGGCCTGCCACTTGGTTTCGTCCAGCGTGAGTTTGCCGGCGCGATCGGCGCTGATGCCTACCTGCGAGAACATCGAGTAGGCGATGTTGCCAGTGGCGACCGAGCCGCCAATCGTCGTGCGTATGTTGGAACGGATCGAGCGCAAGGTGCTGTCGCCAAACAGCGGGTTCTGGGCTTTGCCGTCCGCACCAAGTACGTTTTGATCAGTGACGAAGTCGACCACTTTGTTGTAGGCATCGACGAAGTCCTTGGCCTTCTTGGTGGTCTCCTCGGCATCCGTTGCGATCGAGATGGTGACGTGCTTTGCGAGATCCTTCGCGTGCAGCGTGATGGTCACTCCTGGGATCACATCGGCAAACGAGTTGCTGGTGCGCGTGATCGGAATGCCATCCACTGTCAGGCTCGCGTCGGCACCGGCGGTCACCACATTGCTGTTGATACCGTTGACGAGGCTTTCGAGATCGGCAGCGCCCGGCCCAGAATCGTTGACCAGCGAAAACGCGCCGGTAACACCTACAATCGAACTGCGCAGCACCAGGGTGTAGCGGCCCGCGCCTGCTGCGCCGGTGTCGACGATATCCGCGGTCACCGAGTGACCCGCAGCATTGATCGCGTTGGCGACATCTTGCAGCGAGCTGCCCGCGCTGATCTCGACCGGCATCGAGTCGCCGTGCAGGAAGATCGTGCCGCCGCTGGCGACCATGGCTGCGTTTTTGTCAGCGAAGCCAACGCTGCGGCTCACCTGCGCAGTGGCGAGCGAGTTGACGAGGATGTCGTGCGAGCCCGCCGTCGCAGTGTTGCCAGCGGTGGCATCGAGGATCGCAGTGTCGCTCGACGTTGCCTTCATGCTCAGGAAATCACTGGTGCGAGAGAGCGCAGTTGCGGCCGACTTCAGCTTGTCGAGCAAGCCACCGAAGTCGGCGAACAAGGTTTTCCGCTTGGTCAGCGTGGCCTTCTTCTGCGTCATTGCAGTGATGGGTCGCTGTTCGACTCCCATCAATGCGGCGATAATGGCCTTGGTATCGAGGCCTGAGGCTAAGCCGCCGAAGCTGATTCCTGAGCTTGACATGGTCGGTGCTTGGGTGCGGGCAGAGCCCGTGCCGCCCTCATGTATCGGCCACCAGCAGGCTGCACTTGACGGGAACCTGCTGCCAAACTGCCCAATCAATCGTTGCGAACAAACTGCCAGCGGTGCTGCGTGACATCGCCGCCGCCGGCGTGCTCTTGCGAGTGGACCGGGGGGTGACATTTTGCTGCTGCGGATGTTTCCGTCGATCAGGCCAGCAGCCGCAAGGCCGACCACTTGCAAGGCGCGTGTGCGGTTGGCAAGTGCAGAGCTTGCGTTGCAAAAGGCTTGCTGTTGGTCGCAATGGCGACTGCGAGCCAAGGGCTGCTGCCAGTTGGTTGGCCGGTGGTTTTTTGCGGCTTGCAGCTACCCTTGCGGCTTCTTCCGCACGGTGCGCCCTTGCAAAATCGCCCCATAAATGACGCGAGCGGCCACGCCTTTTTTTGCGGCCCGCTCGCGTTGTGCCGCGCGGCGTGTGGCCGCGCGCCGCTCCGACTTTGAAAAGTTAGTTACGGAGCAGGCTGAGTGCCGACTGCGGCTGCGAGTTGGCCTGAGCCAGCATCGCGATACTCGCCTGTTGCAGGATCTGGTTGCGCGTCAGCTGCGCGGTTTCGTAGGCGACATCAACGTCGCGGATGCGTGACTCGGCGGCGCTCAGATTCTCGACCTGGATGGCGAGGTTGTTGATTGTCGAGCCGAGGCGGTTCTGGATCGCGCCGAGCGTGCCGCGCAGGCTGCTGACTGCGTTGATCGCGGTGTCGAGGTTGGTGATCGCGGTCGAAGTGCTGCCACCCGATCCGATATCGAGCGTGCTGAGGCTCAATGACGTGCTCAGCGATGCGGAAAGCGTTACGGCCAGTGTGTCGATGCCCGAGGTCGTGCCGAAACCGACCTGGAAGGTCACGGTGCTATTGCTGCCGTCCAGCAGCTTGATGCCGTTGAACTCAGTCGAGCGACCGATGCGGTTGACCTCGTTGACGAGGCTCTGGAACTCTTCGTCCAGCGTGTCCTTGTCCTGGCCCGACACTGAGCCGTTGGCCGACTGAACCGCCAACTCGCGCAGGCGAATCATGATGCTGCTCACTTCGTTCAGCGCGCCCTCGGCGGTCTGCACGAGCGAGATGCCGTCATTGGCATTGCGCTTGGCCTGCTCGAGTGAGCGGACTTGGCTACGCAGGCGCTCGCTGATAGCGAGGCCAGCAGCGTCATCAGCTGCGTTCGAGATGCGGAGGCCGGTAGAAAGACGGCGGAAGTTGCCGCTCAAGCGCTCGGTAACCGATGCGAGGTTCCGTTGCGCGTTGATCGAAGTGACGTTGGTGTTTACGCGAAGTCCCATATATTCCCTGTTGTCTGACTGCTTGTTAGTTGTTCCATGCCGGGCCGAATGGCCGCGCTGGGTGTCAAACTAACTGTCGGCTTCTGGCAGGTGTTCTTGAGGGTTGCTGCATGGAAATACATCGGTTTGCCGTGGGACCGCTGCGGTTTTCAACGGATGGGGACCGTGCCAAGGCTGCAGCGTGCCGAAAACTAGGTTTTCCCTCAGTTGCCAAACTCAGCACAGATTTGGCGCGAGGTTTTATGAGCAAGGCCAATAATGCGACAGACAGCGTGACCCCGTTTGGAGCCACGCCGTCTGTTGTTCGTGTATTGGTGCGCAGCTCAGGCCGCGCGTTCTCTACTAGCCCTTCAGCAGGCTGAGTGCCGACTGCGGCTGCGCGTTGGCTTGAGCCAGCATCGCGATACTCGCCTGTTGCAGGATCTGGTTGCGCGTCAGCTGCGCGGTTTCGTAGGCGACATCAACGTCGCGGATACGCGACTCGGCGGCGCTCAGATTCTCGACCTGGATGGCGAGGTTGTTGATCGTTGAGCCGAGGCGGTTCTGGATCGCGCCGAGCGTGCCGCGCAGGCCGCTGACCGTGTTGATCGCGGCGTCGAGGTTGGTGATCGCGGTCGAAGTGCTGCCACCCGATCCGATATCGAGCGAGCTGAGGCTCAATGACGTGCTCAGCGATGCGGCAAGCGTTACGTCCAGTGTGTCGATGCCCGAGGTCGTGCCGAAGCCGACCTGGAAGGTCACCGTGCTATTGCTGCCGTCCAGCAGCTTGATGCCGTTGAACTCAGTCGAGCGACCGATGCGGTTGACCTCGTTGACGAGGCTCTGGAACTCTTCGTCCAGCGTGTCCTTGTCCTGGCCCGACACTGAGCCGTTGGCCGATTGGATCGCCAACTCGCGCAAGCGAATCAGGATGCTGCTTACTTCGTTAAGCGCGCCCTCGGCGGTCTGGACGAATGAGATGCCGTCGTTGGCGTTGCGCTTGGCCTGCTCGAGTGAGCGGACCTGGCTACGCAGGCGCTCGCTGATTGCGAGACCGGCAGCGTCATCAGCTGCGGTCGAGATGCGGAGGCCGGTTGAAAGACGACGAAAGTTGCCGCTCAAGCGCTCGGTAACCATCGAAAGGTTCCGCTGTGCATTGATCGACGTGACGTTGGTGTTTACGCGAAGTCCCATTTGATTCCCCGAAGTTCCCTTGTTTGCCTGTGGCGCGACTTGCCGCACCTGATGCTAGATATTCCGGCGATTGTCGCCGCTACTTGAGCGGGGGATTCCCGCATGCGGTGAGTTGCATCATTTTTCGTGAAGTGACCAAAAGGCCGACGGCCCTTCATGCCGATAGCTGCCATGGCAAGGCGATCCACCGCGCGTCCCCCTGGAAGCGCGATTGACGTCCAAGAACGCCACAAAGAAGTCGGCACATGAAGAACCTCACGTTCCCTGGTCTCCCTCGCGTCCTGGTCATTGATGATGAAGAAGGATTGCGCGAAGGATTGCGCACCCTGCTGCAACAGGAAGGCCTGCAGGTTGAGACCGCTGGCTCTGCAGAAGACGCAGTGCGCCGCGTGGCCAACCGCGCGTTCGACGTCATTTTCCTCGACATCCATCTGCCCGGTGCGGATGGCCTGTCGATCCTCGGTCAGTTGCGCATTGGCGTGTCGCCGGCTGACGTACTGGTGTTGACCGGTTACGGCACAGTCGCCAACACCGTAGAAGCGATGCGCAAGGGCGCGACAGATGTTATCGAGAAGCCATTCACCCAGGACCGCGTGCTCGCGGCCGTTCGCCGCTGCCTGGAGACGCGGCAGCTCAAGAATGAACTCGTTTGGCTGCAAGAACGAGTGCGCGAACTTACTAGCACCGAATTGGTCGGCCTGTCGCCGGTGATTCGCGAGGTCCAGAACCGCATCGATCAGGTGGCTCATGCGCCCGACACCACGGTGATGGTCTCTGGCCAGAGTGGCACCGGCAAAGAACTGGTTGCACGTTGCGTCCATGAGCGCAGTGGCCGTCGTCATGGCCCGTTCGTTGCGATCAATTGCGCAGCGCTCACCGAGTCGCTGCTCGAGGCCGAGTTGTTTGGCTACGAGCCCGGTGCTTTCACCGGCGCCAACAAAGCTGGCAAAGACGGCCTGTTCGCGATCGCTGCTGGCGGCACGCTGTTCCTCGACGAGATCGGCGAGATGGATATGAGCCTGCAAGCCAAGCTGCTGCGGGTTCTGCAAGAGCGCAGCTTCCGCCGGGTTGGTGGTGTTCAGGACATCGCCGCCGACGTGCGAATCATTGCTTCGACCAACCGCGACCTGCGTGCGATGGTGCAGCAGTCAAAGTTTCGCGAAGACCTCTATTACCGCCTGAACGTGATGTCGGTCACGGTGCCGCCGCTGGCACAGCGCTCCGAAGACATCCCGCTATTGAGCCACTTTTTTCTCGATCAGATCGGCAAGCGCATGGGCAAGGCGTTGTCGGGTTTCACCGAGGAAGCGATGGAGACACTGTGTGAATACGGCTGGCCTGGCAACGTGCGCGAGCTGCGCAATGCCATCGAGCACGCCTGCATCGTGTGCCCGAATGGGATGATCGACGAGGTGCACCTGCCGAAGTTCACCGGCGGCAAGCTCGATGGATCCGATCAGCTGGAACGTGGCTCGATCGCGCTCGAAGCAGATGACCGTTCGATCCGCGCGCTGGAGAGTCAACTGGTCGGCAAGGTCCTCGATGACACCAACTGGAACATCAGTCGCGCCGCCAGCATCCTCGGCATCAACCGCACCACGCTCTACAACAAGATCCGCGTCTACAACCTTGGCAAGCGGCCGGGCCGTGGCAAGGTGGCGGTGTGAGCCGTAGAGCCGCGTTCGGCGGTGGTGCAGCTCGCACTGCCGCTGTCCTAGGCCATGAGCTGCGCAACCCACTGGGGGCAGCTTTGGCCAACGCGGCGCTCGCCTGTGAGATGGTCGACGTTGCAGACCCTCGCCGTGTGGTGCTCGAGTCCGTAGTCAGCGATCTTGAGCGGATGGGCGGGCTGCTTGACAGCTATCTGGGTTTTGCGCGTCTTGGCAAGCCTGCGCGCGCGCCGGTGATGATCGCTAGTCTAGTACTGCGAATCGCAGCGCGAAGGCCGCAGTTGCGCAGTACGATTGCGGCTGACCTCGTGACGCTTGGTGATGCTGTGCTGCTTGAGCGGGCACTTGAAAATCTCGTCGACAATGCGGTTGAGGTTGGCGCCAGCGCCATCGACATTGCCGCATTGATGCTGGGTGAGCGAATCATTGTCACGGTCAGTGACAATGGTCCCGGTGTTCCGTCAAAGCTGCGCGAAGTCATCTTCCATCCTGGGTTCTCGCGCCGCGGTAGCACTGGCCTTGGCCTTTGCATTGTGGCGGAGACCATTGCTGCGCACGGTGGCTTGATTCGTTGCGAAGTGTGCGCGCGCGGCAGCCGTTTTGTGATTGAGCTGCCGTCGCACAGTCGCTTCGCGAACGCATGAAATGCCTCCTGGTCGATGACGAGGACGGTATCCGCGAGGGGTTGTCTGCATTGCTTCGCCTGCGCGGCCACGAAGTGCGCGCCGCGGCGGATCGTGCAAGCGCAATGCTGCTGCTCGCCGGACATGTGTTCGATGTCGTGATCACGGACTGGCGGCTGCCGGACGGCAACGCGCACGACATCATACTTTCGGCGACCTGCCCGGTGATTGCCGCCAGTGGTTACCCAGAAGAGATCTCCGTCGCCGACCGGCTCTACGCCGTCCTGCAAAAACCCATTCTGCCTAGCAAGCTGATGAGCTTGCTCGGCGAAGTTGCCGCGCTGGTTGCTCCGGTTGCGGTTGATAACCACGGACTCGATGCGTTGCCAGCGGACGTTCGCGAGGTGCTTTTGATCGCCCTGCAGCAGCTTGATGCCAAAGCTGCGCAAGTGGTGGACGATGGCACGTTCATCACGCTGCATGCGCCTTGGCCGCACGATCGACTAACAACCGTGTTCGAGGCACTTGGTGGTGACTTCCGCATCCTTGCACCAAGCGGCACGCCGCACGTTGTGATCCGTTGGTGCCGAGATGGCAGGCCTGACATCGACATGCCCGTGGTGGCTGCAGATGCTCCGTGGCCCTCTGCGGTGACGGCACTGGCGGTCGATTTTTCTGGCAGCGAGTGCGCCCTCCAAACCGTGCAGGCATTGGCCGCAAAAGCCGCATCGGCAAGGATCGCCGGGGTGGTTGTGCACTTCCTAAATCTGCCAAACGCGGTGCGCGTTGCCATCGAGACTTTGGCTGACAGGCACTTTCTGCCGATGAAGCATCGAATCGGACCGCGGATTCCCCCGGCCCTGACGGAACTTTGGAGCTAGTGCCTTGAGCGAACAGTCTGGCGAATCGACGGTCACGAATGCAACGCAATCTGAACCCGCGATCAAAGCGCAGGCGGAATACTCGCTTGCTCGCTTGATGAGCGAAGCTGCGCAGAGTGCGCCTGCTCCCGACATCGAACGCGCGGCGATTGCGGCGGCAGAGATGGCGTTGGCGGATAGCCAACGGGCCCTCGATGCAGCGGCACAAGAGATTGCCACTTCGCCAGCGCCAAGGTCGCTGCTCAATCGGCCTTCGCCTGCCCGTGAACTCGCGCTGCGGATCCTGCTCGGCATCAACTTGGCAGCGATGATCGTCGTAGTTTTCCTGCCAGCACCATCACCAGTGCCAGCACCCGAAAACGTTGCCAGCGATGGTCAATCGTTTGTTGCACCTAACCCGGCTACCACGGTGATCGCGGCACCCGCACCGGTGATCCGGACGCCCTCGCTTGAAGACCCCGTTATTCGTGCGTTCGCAGCGGCCGATGCGCATGACTACCGCACCGCGACTAGGTTGCTCGAAGAGCATCTGTTGGCGACACCGCGTCTTGAGCCGAGCCGCAAGGCCAACATCCTGCTTGCCCTGCAGCACTATTGCGCGCAGGTCGGCGACTTTGCCAAGTCGCAGGAATATCAGCGCAAGGTCGAGTCGCTGCGCAACAGTCACTCAATGCCCGAAGATTTGCTGGCGATGGCGTCCGAGGCTGAGCAGGCCGGCGATATCGAGTCGATGCGCCGCCAATATGCGCGGCTGCTGCTGCAACAACGGCAGGTTCCGAGTTCGCTCTACCGGCACATTGCCGAGGCGTATCTAAAACTCGGCGACAGTTATCGCATTGAAGCCGAAACTGCGGCACAAGCAGCGCGCCGCGAAGAACTCGAAGCCCTGAGGCTAAAGCTGCGCGCGCAGGCGCTCCAAAGCGAAGCGTCGCGGCCGACTTCAAACGAGGGCCACAAGTGATCACTGCACTGCTGATCGCACTTGCTGCGCAAGGCCAAGATCCAGGGGCCTTGTTCTTGGTTGGCAAGGTGGAGACGGCGGGTGCTGTGGAGCGCAAGGTCGTCACTGCGGATCGCCGCGCGGTGCCATGCCTGCTTGCGTTGCGCCTGCTCGCTGATGCGATGGATTGGCACATCAACATCGACAGCAAGCCGCTGGAGTCGGATCTCCGCAGTCAGGCCATAGATCTCGATTTTGCCGATCAGGACGCCCGCGTGGCGGGCCAGCTGATCGCTGTTGCCGCTGGTGCGGACATGGTGTTTGACGCAGGTAACATCGATGCCGGTGTGCGGCCGACGATGCACGTGACGCGGAAGCCCGAGTCGGTCACCGAGTCGGGTCGCAATCGTTTGCGCGGCCTTGCGGGCCAGTGGTATCGGTCCTTCTTGGTCAACGACCTGCGGCACGAACCGCTGGTCGCCACCGAGGCAAATCGCGTCCGTATGAATCTTGGCCGGTTACTCGTCGAGAGCGGGGACCTCGAGGCTGCGCTGCCGGTGTTTGCCGAGGTCTACGACAATCGGCCGGGCGATCTGGTTCCGGCTGCGGTGCTGCGGCTTTCGCAGACCAATCTTGAATTTGCCGACGGGCAGCGCGACAGCGCCGTTGCTCTGAAGGGCTACGAGAAGGCTGAGGAGTGGGCGCGCAATCTTTTGGCGCACCACCCCAGCGCACCCGAAGCTGCCGGGGCCACGGTTGCGCTAGGCCGTTCGATGCTGGGGCAGGCACGGCTCGCTGCCGATCCGCAGAAGGGGCGCGATCTCTGTGATCGATGCCGCAGTGAACTTGCGGCGCGCGTCATGCGTTTGATTGACAGCGTGGAGATGCTCGACGTTTGGCTGGTCGTTGGCGAGGCGCAGTTTCAGCTCGACTGGCCGACGCGTGCCTACGAAACGATGCTGACGCTGCGCGAGTCGCGCAACTTCGACGACCTCTCGCAACGCCAGTTCCGCGACTATCACTTCCTGCTTGGCTTTGGCGCGCTTGGTTCTGACAAGCCATCGATTGCGATGCAGTCGTTGGAGTGGTTCTTGATCCACGCTGATGGCGACCGTCGCACTGGCATGGCAAATGTGTTGATGACCGATGCCTATATGCGCCTTGGCCAGCACCTTCAGGCGCACGCTGCCGCAGTGCTCGTGCGTAAAGAGTTCTTGTCCGAATTGCCGCCGGCCTGGCGCACGAGGGCCCTCGAGCAATGGGCGCGCACCGCGTTGACACTCGGTGACAAGGAGCCCGCGTTCCAAGAACTGGAATTGCTTATACACCGCGAAAACAACCCGCATCTGACCCTGTTCCTTACTGAGCAACTGATCACGGACCAGCAGTGGCAACGCGCGATCTCCGTGGCGAAGTTGCTGGTGAACAGTGACGGCGACGCTGCCGATCAGGCGCGTTACAAGACGGTCCGTGCGCTTTATCAGCAGGCCAAGGCCGGCAAGAGCTTCGCAGATTTTCCAACGCAGGCGCGCGAACTTGCGGTCCGGATCCAGAGCATCGAGATGCGTGGCAAGTGTGCAGAACTTATCGGCGATGCCTACACAGATCTCGGCCAGCTTGAGACGGCTGCCGATGCATACCGGGGGATCTTGCGATGATCATCCGCACGCTACTCGCCTTGACTCTGCAGACGGCCATCGCCGCCGCACAGGACCAGCAAGCAAAGCAGGCGCCAAATCCGGATCAGCTGCGCGCCGACCTAGCTACATTCCGCCGCGATTTGTCGTTGCGTCAATCCGATATCGAGCGCTTGCTTGAGCTACGCATTCGGCATGATTTTGGCCTGCCGATCGACAGCGATGCAGAAGTGTTTTCCGCACCCTTTGCACCCGTAGTCACCAACGGCAAGCCAGTCGAGCGGCAGCAAGCCGAGGCAGATGCCACGGTGTCTGTGTTGCAAAGTCGCTTTGACACGATGCAGCAGCAGGTTGATCGGATGAAGGCCGCAAACCTTGCCCGCGGCCAAAAGCAGACTCATGGCGACGAATGGATCACGCTGCCAGTTGCCGGTGCAGGTTCTGCGCAGGGTGCCGAGCTCGCAGCCCCGGTCGGCGAGCACGGTCTCGCGGCGAAGACAGTTGGAGAGCCTTTGCAGGTGCACGTGGTCGCCAACCTGGGACCGATTCGCGGCCAGATTGATGGCAGCAAGGATCACATGCAAGTAGCAGCGGCGTTGTTCCGCGCCGGTCAGGCGCTGGCGGAGCACGCTGAAAACCTGCGGCAGCAGGGGCAGGGTGCCGCGGCACAGCCTTGTGATGACGCAGCAAAGGAGCGGTTGCAGCGAGCGGTGACAGAACTAGAAGAGACCACCAGCCAGCAGAACCCGCCGTTCCCGGAACTGTTTTATCTTGGCAAGTGTCGCGAGCTGTTGTTCCGGATCGCTGAGCGAAGGGATGGACTTTCCTTGCGGAACGACACCAGAGAGTTCCAGCGCCGCGAACAGGAGGTGCGCGACCCGTTCATCGCAATCACCGCGCGCGATGTCGAAACCGTTGATGGTCGTGAGCAGCCTGGCGCATTTGGCCGCGCCGCACAGACCGCTCTCGAGCACTTCCGCTGGATGAATCTACATCGTGGCTTTGCCCCAAAGATCCCTCTCGACTCGATCACATGGCCCACGCAGAACCTGAAGTGACTCTTACGCCGGTTGAACTGCAGGTTGGCTTTGACGCTTTCATTGCGGCCTCGAAGCAGCTGGAACAGGGATATGCGGAGTTGAAGGCGCGCGCTGCTGCCGTCGACCTGGAATTGCAGGTGACGAACCGTCAGCTGCAGATGGCGCTCGCCGAGCGCGATGCAATTTTCGCTGCGCTGCCGATGGGTGTTTTGGCGCGCCGGAGCGACGGGTCGGTCGCTTTTGCCAATGATGAGGGCGAGCGTTTGGCGGTGCTCATTCAACAGGGTGGCATTGATCTGAAAAAAGCTACGGCTGGGGATCACGCGTTTGGCGGGGCCGCAGTGCGAATAGCCAAAGCGGCGTTGCCCGATGGCGAACTGCTGCTGCTCGAAGACCGATCTAGGATGCATGCGCTGGAGTCCGAAGTTCGCCGCCTCGACAGGCTGGCAGGTTTTTCGGAGCTTGCGCTCGGCATTGCCCACGAGATCAAGAATCCGCTCAACGGTGCGATGGGCTTTGCGGCGCTGCTGGAGCGCACGCCGGAAGGTCCCGGAGTGGCTCGTCATGCGCGTTCGGTGCGCGATGGTCTGCAGCGAGTTGACGAGATCGTTCGTTCGCTGCTCGCATTTGCGCGGCCTGAGCAACGCCGCCTGCAGACGGCGCGCATCGTTACCATTGTCAATGACGCTGCCAGCGCTGCGGGATTGCCTTTGGGCCGCGCCGTTATCGAAGTGGGTGGCGAGTTGCGCGCGGAGTCAGACGTGCTGTTGCGCGTGCTTGCAGTGTTGTTCCGCAATGCGCGGGAAGCTGGCGGTGACAGCGTCAGGATTCGAGTTGCTGCACAAGTGGCCGAGGCCAATCTGGAAGTCACGATCGAGGACGATGGTCCTGGCGTGCCGACCGAACTCGGTGACAAGGTGTTTGAGCCGTTCGTCTCGTCAAAGGCGCGCGGCACCGGGCTCGGCTTGCCACTTGCTGCCCGCGTTTTGGCTTTTCTCGGCGGCGATGTTGCTCTGCAAAATCCAGGGCAACCCGGCGCCAGGTTTCGTATCCGTATGCCGGTCGCTAGGACGATTGTCCAAGTCCGCGAGGCCTGCGCATGATCGGCCGCGAGTTGGTGCTGCTTGCGGATGACGAGCCTTTGTCGCGCGAATACTTGCAGGAGGCTTTGCAGTCTTGCGGATTTGAGGTTCATGCCGTGGCAGATGGCGATGCTGCAATCGCCGCCCTTGGCCGTAACAGTTACGACTTCGTGTTTACGGATCTCAAGATGCCGGGCCGCGATGGCTACGCGGTGCTTTTAGCGTGCAAGGAGCGTGAACCTGATCGCGCAGTAGTTCTGGTCACGGCGCATGGCACGATGGATGTCGCCGTCGCCGCTTTGCGTGGCGGCGCAGACGACATCCTAGAAAAGCCGGTCGGGCTGGCCGAACTAGAGCTGTGCTGCGAACGATTGCGCCTGCGTCGTCGGCTAGTGCGCGAGAACCGGTTTTTTCGGGACCAGAGCACCGGCGAAGACCTGCTCGCCGAGGGGCCAGCGATGCGCGTTGTCGTCGCCCTGATTGATCGCATTGCGCCGAGCAAGGCTGCAGTGCTGATCCAGGGTGAGAGCGGCACCGGCAAAGAACGCGCTGCGGCAATGCTGCATAAGCGCGGTGATCGTCACACCGGACCGTTCCTCAAACTCAACTGCGCTGCGGTCGCCGAGAGTCTGATGGAGAGCGAATTGTTTGGGCATGAACAAGGCGCATTCACCGGCGCGCAGAAGCGCCGCGAAGGCCTGTTTGAGCTGGCCTCGGGCGGCACGCTCTTTCTTGATGAAGTCGGTGAGATGTCGGCCGCGATGCAGAGCAAGCTGTTGCGCGTGTTGCAGGAGGGTGAGTTGCAGCGCGTTGGTGGCAGTCGCACGATTGCTGTCGATGTGCGCGTCATCGCGGCGACCAATCGCGATCTTGAACGGGAAGTTGCGGCCGGCCGGTTTCGTCAGGACCTCTACTACCGACTGGCAGTTGTGCCGATCACTCTGCCACCGCTGCGCGATCGTCCGGAAGAAATCCTGCCATTGGCGCGACACTTTTTGCGCGCGGGGCTCACGTTGGATGCGGCGGCTGAACGTCTGCTGTGCAGTTGGCGCTGGCCCGGCAACGTGCGAGAACTGCAAAACGTTGTGCAGCGGGCATCACTATTGTGCGAAGGCGAGGTGGTCAACGCGCAGCAGCTTGCCGCGTGGCTTCATCCGGAAGCGGGGCAGAACTTGAGGGAGCCAACGGTCGTGCTAACGCCGTTTGCCCCCCGCGATCCGATCACGGTATTGGTGGGCACGCCGCTCGAAGCGGTAGAGGATCAGCTGATCCGTGCAACTCTTGATCATTGCGGCGGCAATCGTGCGAAGACCGCGGATATGCTCGGCATCGGTGTTCGAACTCTATTCAACAAACTGCGTTTGACGGCCGCGCAGGAACTTGCGTGAGCGATCCGCTGCCGCCGCTCATCACCGGTGAGCGACATACGCCGATCCCGGTTGGTTTGCTGACTGGCCGCCGAACTCCCTTACGCCGGGTGTTCGCACACGCCTGCGCAGCGCTCAATCGCGGCCTCGATCTGTTGCCTGGAAGTCGTTGGCTGCACCAGCGCATTCAACGCTCGCTGCAGGTGCCGTTGTTGGAAATGCCGTTGCGCCGTGGTTGTGACGGCCTCGATGGGCTGACAATCGCTTTCCTGTCGGATATTCACGCCGGCAGTTTCATGAACGGCGACGACCTCTGTCAGATTTTTGCGCGGGTCGCTCTGCTGCAACCGGACCTCGTGGTGTTTGGTGGCGACCTGATCAACAGTCGGGAGCGCGAACTGCTGCTCTTCCGCGATGCCTTGCGCATGTTGAAGCCGCGCTATGGCATGTTTGCAGTACCCGGCAACCACGACCACTTCTTCGGCCGCGACATCGAACTTTGGACCGCATTTCTCGAACGCCATGGAGTGCAAGTTCTGCTCAATCGCGGGGTGCGGATTGTGCATTCTACAGAGTCGCTTTGGCTGTGCGGGGTCGACGACCTGACAGAGGGCGAGCCTGACCTGAGCGCAGCACTTGCTGGACGCCGCAAGGGCGAGACCTCGGTGCTGCTATCGCATCACCCGGACTTTTTCTTTGAAGCTGCGGCGGCTTTTGTCGACCTCACGCTGTCAGGCCACACGCACGGCGGCCAGATCCGCATCGGTGGCCGCGCGCCGATCCACCACAGCAGGTTTGGCTACGAACAGGGTTGGTTTGTTGAGGGCCAAAGTCGGTTGTATGTCGGCCGTGGCATTGGCGTGACCGTGCTGCCGATCCGCATCGATGCGCCGCCGGAGATCCCGATTTTGCGGCTGGTTAGTCATGCAGCACTCGCGCCGACCGCGGTGCAGGCGATGACCAGCACCGACATTATCGGCGCGCCTTTGTTGCGCTTGTGACATCCACGCCGCCACGCGGCATGATCACGCTGCCATGCTGCATTTCTCGCACGCGTTCTCTGCGATTGATTCACACACCGCTGGTGAGCCGACACGGATCATCACTGGTGGCTTGCCAAAGATTGTTGGGGCCACGATGGCTGAGAAGCGCGCAACGCTGCAGCGCGACCATGACTGGTTGCGGCGCGCGCTGGTGCTGGAGCCGCGCGGCCATGATGCGATCGTAATCGCTCTTCTGCTGCCGCCATGTGATCCTCAGGCGCACATCGGAGTCGTGTTCGCCAACGATGTCGGCTACCTAGGCATGTGCGGGCACGGTGCGATTGGCGTAGCTACTGCCGCGGTGGCCACCGGCATGGTGCCAGCGGTCGCGCCGGAGACGCTTGTGGTGATCGATACGCCGGCGGGCACGGTGCGGGCGATCGTCAAGGTGGAAGGCGGCAGGCCAAAGTCGGTGACCATCACCAACGTGCCGTCGTTTTTGTTTCGTCAGCGCGTCATCGTGCCAGTGGCAGGATTTGGCAAGGTTGCAGCAGACATTGCATGGGGCGGCAACTGGTTTGCGTTCGTCGAGGCGAGCCAGCTTGGACTGCACGTCGACAAGGCGCACTTATCGGTGCTGATGCCTGCGGCGATGGCCGTGCGCGAAGCATTGTTTGCGGCTTCTGTGCGAGGCGTTCACCCGAGCACTGGCGAAGAGGAGATCGTCGATCACATCAAGCTGTTCGCCGATTTGCAGGACTCGCCGGAGCATGGTTCGCGCGCCATCACGTTGTGCCCAGGTGCCGCATACGACCGTTCGCCGTGCGGCACGGGCACATCGGCGAAACTTGCCGTGTTGCACGCCAAAGGCGAGCTCAAAGTCGGCGAGTGGTATGTGTCAGAGAGCGTGATTGGCACCAGGTTTCGTGCGCGCATTGTTGCGACTGTGCAGGTTGGTCCGCACACCGCGGTCGTGCCCGAAGTGGAGGGTTCGGCCTTCATCACTGGCATGCAGCAGTTCGTGATCGACCCTGATGATCCTTGTCGGCATGGGATGTGATTGGATGCTCGACCGTGGCGTGAATGGCGATGACGGGCCTGCTATCCTGCGCACCATGAGCTTCCGCGGCACCCTGCGCTGGCTTTCGATTCCATTCGTATGTTGGGTAGGAAGCTGTGTGACCTTTCACCCATTGCAGCCACGGCAGACCACCGGGAAGGCCGCTGAAGTGGCGGCGTTGCGCGAGCCTGCGTGGCAGATTCTGGGCAGCAGCGTGGCAGGCCGGCCGCTGCGCGTTGCGCATTATGGCACTGGTGCGCGGCGCGTGCTGTGGGTGGGTGGCATTCACGGCAATGAGCGTGAAGGTGGCGTTGCGACCGCAATGCTCGCAGCAGCGTTCGTCGATGCTGGCGGCGAGCGGGCGGTGACGTTGACGATTCTGGAGGACGCCAATCCGGATGGCACTGCGGCGCAAGTGCGCGGCAACGCAAATGGCATCGACCTAAACCGCAACTTCCCCACCAAAAACTTCAAGGCGAGCCGGCTGTTCGGACAGTCGCCATTGAGTCAGCCGGAAGCGAAGTTGCTGCACGACTTGATCGCTGCGCAAAAACCACACCTCATCGTGGTCGCGCACAGTTGTGGTGGCGATCACTTCATCAACTTTGATGGCCCGGCGCAGGGCGTTGCCGAGCGATTTGCGCGCCTGTCCGGCTATCGCGCGCGAGCCTCCGAAGACCTCTGGCCAACGCCAGGATCGCTCGGCACATGGGCGGGAGTCGAGCGGGGCATTCCGATCCTTACGCTCGAATATCTGCGTGGCCGCGAGCCAAACATTGCATGGGCCGAAACCAAGAACGCGATCCTTGCGGTCGTGCTGGACGGCTGACCGTGCTGCGCTGGTTTTTGGTTCGTTGTGCCTTGATGGTGCCGGCCATCGTTGGCATTACGTTCCTGACGTTTCTGCTGCTCGATCTAGCGCCAGTGGATCGTGCGCGATTGGAGATGCTGCAGGCGCGTGAAAATGGTGCGCCTTTTCAGGAGCATGAACGTGCGGTCGCATTGCTGCGGCTGCAAGTGCGCTATGGCCTCGTTGATGCGCAGACTTTGCAGCCGTTGCCGGTGTGGACGCGATATGAGCGATGGGCGAGCAACGCGTTGTTGCTGCGCCTCGCCGGACCTGATGAGGATGAGGCGCAGTTCTGGCGCAGGCTGTTTGATGCCGTGCCGGTCACGTTGTTGCTGGGCTTGATTTCGCTGCTCGCTGCGTTTGTCATTGGCATTCCGCTCGGCGTTTGGCTTGGTCTGCATGCGGGCGAGCGATCGGAGCGCGCGGTGTCGCGATTGCTCTTTGTGCTCGCTGGTTTTCCAGAAGTGCTGATCGCGACGCTGTTGTTGATTGGCTTTGGTGGCGTGTGGCTGCGCTGGTTTCCTGCGAGTGGCCTCCACAGCGATGGAATCGACGAGGCATCGCCGGTGAGCCAAGCGCTCGATCTTGGTTGGCACTTGGCACTGCCGGTGACGGCTATGGCGTTGCCGATTCTGCTGATGATCGTGCGGTTCTTGCGCGAGTCAGTGAGTCGCGCTGCGGTTGCGCCGTTTGCTGACAACCTGCGCGCATGGGGCCTCGAGGATCGCCTATTGCGAGCGCGATTGCTGCGCGCTGGCCTTGTGCCACTCGCAACGATGTGCGGCTCCCTGTTGCCGCTCGTAGTGGCTGGGTCGGTCGTAGTCGAGACGGTGTTTTCGATCGAAGGCATTGGTCGGCTTGCGTGGCGCGCGGTAACGAGCGAGGACCAGGCGATGGTGATGACGCTGGTGCTGCTGACCTCGGTGGCCACCCTTTGTTCGCTGGTGCTGTCAGACTTTTTGCAGCGCCTGATCGACCCGCGCGTGAGGCTCACGCGATGAGTGACAAAGAGATCCCGGTGAAGATCACGCCGCCGAGAAAATCACGCACAACGGGCATGCTCTTGCTGCTGCTCTTGTTGCTGGTGGCGTTTGGTCCGCTGCTCGCGAGTGAAGTGCCGCTGGTCGCGCGAGTCGATGGGCAACTCTGTATGCCTGCCGTGCAAGAACTATTCGGCAGTGCGCCGCCGGGGCCTGGCGATCTGGACTGGCAGAGTTGGGCGAAGTCGCTGCCGATATCGAGTCACGATTTCGCATGGTCGACGCCATGGCCGCATGGTCCGTTTGCCACTGATCCAAAGAGGCTGCGCGCGGGGCCATCGCTTTTGTATCCGCTCGGGCAGGATGACACCGGCCGTGATGTGTTGGCGCGTATTCTGCGCGGTGCGCGACCGAGCCTTCTGCTGTGCGCCGTTGGGGTGCTGCTTGCTGCCGTGCTCGGAGTCGTGCTCGGTGGCTTCGCGGGTTTGCGCCGGGGACTCGCAGACCTGCTGGTCATGCGCCTGCTCGAGTTGTTTCTCTGCTTCCCGATGGTGCTGGTGCTGATGGCGCTCGCCGCGCTGTTTGGCAACTCATCCATCGGTGTCGTCGTAGTGTTTGGCCTGTCGATGTGGCCGAGCTTTGCGCGCATCGTCCGGGGCGAGCTGCTGACGTTGCGCGAGCGTGATTTTGTGCACGCGGCCCGCGGCCTAGGACTTAGCGAAACGCGGATCTTGTTGGCGCATCTGTTGCCGCAGCTGCGCGGACCGATCAGCACGACTGCTGCGTTCTGCATGGCACAGGCGGTAGTGGCGGAGTCGACGCTCTCGTTCTTGGGGCTTGGTCCAGGCGCGCAATCGGGGTCGTGGGGCAGCATCCTGATGCAGGGCAAGCAGAGTGCGCATCTGGGTGTTTGGCATCTCTGGCTCTTTCCTGCGCTGGCGATCCTCTCCTCGGTGATGCTTTGTCACGCGCTTGCCGAGCGCCATCGCACGCGCTGAACGGACTCAGCCGCCGCGGGTATGCATTTCTAGATGCGGCTGCGAACGCAGTTGCGCCGCCGCCACCAACGGCTGGCGGTCGGGCATTGCAGCGCGCAGTTCGGCGCCGCGGTCGTCGCGCTGCTGCCAAGTCTGGCTGATCATCGCTGCGATTGCCGCATCATCAGTGCTCGAGCGAATGAGTTCGCGCAGGCTCGTGCCGTGCTCCGCGTACAGGCAGCGAAACCACATCCCATCAGCGGTCAGTCGGCTGCGATCACAGGTGCTGCAGAATGGCTGCGTCACCGACGCGATGACGCCAAACACAGTGCCGTCCGGCAGAAGAAACTGCTCTGCCGGTGCGCTGTCGGTGCGCGGCACGGCGCGGATCGGGCCGAAATGGTGGCCTAGCACAGAGAGGATCTGCGCGCGTGACACCACCATTTCCTTCCGCCAGTGCGTAGCGCCGCCGACATCCATGTATTCGATGAATCGGATTTCGGCGCCGTTGCTGCGGGCAAAGTCGACGAGGCGCACGAGTTCATGGTCGTTCACACCGGCGATCATCACGGTGTCGAGTTTGATGCTGACAAAGCCAGCGGTGCGCGCTGCAGCGATTCCTGCGAGCACGTTGTGCAGGTCATCGCGGCGCGAGAGCTGTAAAAAAGTGCGCGGGTCGAGCGTGTCGAGGCTGACCGTGATTCGTTGCAGTCCGGCGGTGCGCAGTGCCGCCGCGTGGCGCGCGAGCAGCACGCCGTTGGTGGTCAGCGCCAGTTCACGAATGCGTGGCAACAGCGCCAACATGGCTACCAAGGTGTTGAGGTCGCGCCGCAGCAGCGGCTCGCCACCAGTGAGTCGTACTTTTTCTACGCCGAGCTGCGAAAAAATACCGACGACCCGCGCGATTTCCTCGAACGTCAATATGTGTGGTTGTGGCAGCCACACGTATTCCTCCTCCGGCATGCAGTAGCTGCAGCGCAGGTTGCACCGGTCAGTCACTGACAGGCGCAAGTTGCGTAGTGGCCGAAGCAGACGATCAATCAAGGCTGGCACGGAAGGCAGTACCATACGCAAGCGAGGTGATCAGCGGCAGTGGCAGTCGCTACGCTCTACCGTGTGACCCAGAGGAAGCGCCTTCGGCGATCCTTGCTTCCGTCGTTGCGCCAGCCATCTGGGATGGCCACGATGCGTAATGAAGCAGCCGTTGTGAATGCTTGTTCCGTTGCGTCCCCTTTCCAAATAAGCGCGTTCATGAGCCTCAAGGTGATCGCCGGAATCTACGGTAGCCGCGTCCTGCAAACGGTGCGGGGACTTGGCACGCGGCCGCTGCTTGGTCAAGTGAAGGCGGCAGTGTTCAACATCCTCGCTGACCAGGTGCCCGATGCCTTGGTCTGGGATCTGTTTGCTGGCACCGGCGCCACTGGAATCGAGTCGTTGTCGCGCGGCGCACGGCGGGTGGTCTTCGTTGAGAAGAATGGCAAGGCGATGTCGGTGCTGCGCAGCAATCTGCGGATGCTCGGCGCAGAGGGACTTGGGCTTGTGCTGCGCGCAGACGCGTGGGAACCGCCCGTCCTTCATGAGGCCGTGTTGAGTGGCGCTGTGCAGGTTGAGGTGCCGACCCGGGAGCCAAATGCACCGCCAATGGAGGTGGTTGCAGCGGACCCTTCGGAGCAGCAGGAGCCCGAGGTGCCGCCTGACATTATTTTTCTCGATCCGCCATACGCGCTGGTGGCCGAGGACCCAGTAAAGTGTTTATTCCGCGCGCGCCAGCTCACGCAGCGGCTTGCCAAAGGCGGTTGCCTGGTATTCCATTTTGAATCTGGTGCGCTTGACGAGGACGACTTCGACCAAGATCTGACGGTCGACGTGCGCGAGTGGGGTGCCAGTACGATTGCATTTTGTTGGCGTGCTGGCGAAGCGCCGGAGCGCGTGCTGCGCCGTCAAGAACGCGAAGCTGCGAGCGAGTGATCACAAGGCCTACCCGGCAGATCAGTTGCCGATCGTGATCGGGAGTGCGGTGGGGGAGTTTGCACTAGGCCGCGCTACTGCCGGCCACCTCGCTATGGCTTTACATCCCTTGCGCCTTCGGCAGTAGTCGGCAAAGGCCAGTAGTGGCAGCAAGGCCAGCGCGAGGGGCCATCAGTTCAGCCTAGCTTGCGTGTTGTGTGGGTTTTTGCCGCAGAATCGGGTGCGTTTCTTCCCGCATTGCGGCCGGTGCCTCCAGCCGGTGGTAGCGATGGATTGCGCGCACTGAGGCCAGCGCGCCCTTGCGAGCATTGCGCAGGTCGCACATCGCCGCGCAGAGCAGTCGTTGAGATTCGCGTCAAGATTGGCACGTGCGTCATCCGATACAGCAGCAACGGGGCCGGTCCCCACTCTCGTTCTTTCGCCATCGAAGCCGCAACTGTGTCAAAGCAATCCACCGCAGCCGTCGATCGACTTGTTCAGGAACTCATGAACCGCAAGCTCACAAAAGCGGAACGCATGAAGCGCCTGCGGGAGTTGGTCCATTCGGGCGAGGATGTGCCGGATGAGTTGATGGGCCAAGCATTGCGAAGGCTGATGGAGAGCTTGGCCGATTGATTTCCTGCAGAAACCGAAACCAGCTGGATCTAGACATGAAGAAGTCGCTCATTGCTTCGTTCCTTTTGTGCGCCGCGATGCTTCCGGCTCAAGAGCAGGAATTTGGGTCGGCGGTCAACACGACCTTGTCGGCTATCCGCTCCGATCCCGACGCCTTTCGCAACGTGCGCGTTCAGTTCACCGTGCAGTTCGCGTCGCTCGGCAGCCTGAGCAACCCGTTCTTCACGCGGTTTACCCCGCTGGAGTATGCAAACCTGTTTGTCTGGGCCGACGAGCAGTCGATCTGGCAGCAGCGTGAGTTTGACGCGCCGTTTGGCCAACTGTTCTACAGCAAGGAAGGCGAGCAGTTGAGTGAGGTCTTTCAGATGAAGCCCTACCAGCGCTTCAAGATCGAGGGTGTCATCCGGAACACGTTCCAGAACATGCCGTGGATCGAAGTCATCACATTCCAATCAGTCTCGGGCTCGGTCGACACCGCCACGCTGGCGCATCTTTATCGTGGCGAGAAGTTCATGACGGACCGCCAGTGGCAAAAGGCGATTGCTGAGTTGAGCCTGGCTCAAAACTCGGCCGCGCCGGGCACGGTCCAGCGCGCGACCTACCGCAACCTTGGCATCTGCCACTTGCGCACCGGCGACTCGGAGCAGGCGATGAGCTGCTTACGCACGGCCCGCTCGTTTGGCGGCGATGACTCTGAGTTGGAACGGTTGCTGACGACAGCAACGTACAAGCCAAGTGCGGAACTCGATCGCGCGATCGGCACGACGGGCCTCAAAGACCACGAGAAGCCGATGTGGGATGCGTTCGATAACGACGCTCGCACAACGGGCTCCAGAACTGGTAATGCGACCACCACCCCAAGCATGCCGCGCTGATCGCGGTGTTCGCTTGGCGCTGATGGCGAGTCAGGTTTTGCAGGGCAATCGGTCTTTGGAGTAATCCGGACTGATGCCCTGTTTGCATGTACCGATAGGTGGCGCAACTCTGACGCTGAAAATCGGCAGTCGGGGCGGCATTGTATGTAAGTGACCTCCGCGACTCATTCCGTCCCCGGGCCTTTGGAGCCCTCTGCGCGCGGCCCTTTTTGGCTGGCTGTCGGGCTCGTCGCCATGGTGATCGTGCTCATCCTGATGGGGGCAATGGTCACCAGCACCGGTTCTGGCATGGCGTTTAGTGATTGGCCGATGTCGGATGGCCAGCTGATGCCTGAGCGGGCGTTGACTGAGGCGCCAGCTTTTCTCGAACACTTTCACCGCTTGGTCGGAGCGCTTTGCGGGTTGCTGGTCGTGACCTTGGCGATCTGGCTGCAGGCAAAGCGCCTCGCAACGCCGAGGATTCGCAAGTGGGCGTTTTTTGGCATCGCGCTGATTTCGGTCCAAGGCGCGATCGGTGGAATCGGCGTGTTGAAGGGGCTGCCATACGTGACTTCCGTGCTGCACGGAACGCTGGCGCAAGTAACGATTGCCACTTTTGCAGTAGTCGCATACTCACTTTCCGACCGCTATTGCGCGACTGTCTGCGAAGTGCATCCAGCGGCAGGCGCAGCACGCAAACTTTTGACGGTGGGGTTGATCGGCCTGCTCGTGCAGACGGTTCTCGGTGCGATCGCGCGGCATGCAGAACAGCCGCACGCGCTGTGGACCCACGTCGGCAATGCGTTCGTTCTGTTCTTGCTCTTGTTTATCGCTGGCGGATTTTTGATCGGACGGCTGCAGGCGATCCGTGGCATCCTCGGCCTCGTGCGATGGCTGCTCGTCCTGCTAATCGTGCAGATCGCGCTCGGTTTTGTGGCTCTGCTGGTGCGCACTGGCAAGGATCCGAGCAATATCGAGCACCTGTGGCGATCTTCGCTCATCTCCGCGCATGTGTTGGTCGGCGCTTTGTTGACCGTGATAACGAGTTTGCTCGCGGCGCACGTGTGTCGCTGTACGCGGGTCGCCCCTACTGTTTGATTCTGGAAGTATGTCGCTGATGAATCAAAGCTTGGTGAGCCGGGTCCTCGTGTATGCAGAACTCGCCAAACCGCGGCTTTCGGCGTTGGCGGTATTTGCCGTCGTGGCCGGCTGCTATCTGGGTTGGACACCGAACGCCCATCCACCACTGGGTAAAGTCGTCGGCACGACCGTTGGCACGTTGCTAATCGCGGCGGCATCTGCATCGCTCAACATGTATCGCGAGCGCGAACTCGACGGCCGAATGCAGCGGACCGAGAAGCGGCCGCTGCCGTCGGGCAGGCTCACGCCGCGCGAAGTGTTGCTGTTTGGTCTGGTGCTTACCCTGCTCGGTGTGCTGGTGCTTTGGTGGTTTAGCAACCTGCTGGCGATGGCGGTGTGCATGCTGATCCTGCTCAGCTACGTGCTCGTCTACACGCCAATGAAAATGCGCACGCCACTCAACACGCTGGTCGGCGCGATCCCTGGCGGATTGCCGCCGGTGGTGGGCTTTGCTGCGGTGAACGGCAAGCTTGGCTTTGGCGCGCTGATTCTGTTTGCGATCCTGTTCTGTTGGCAGATCCCGCATTTTCTCGCGATCGCATGGCGTTACCGCCACGACTACGCGCGGGCAGGAATGCGGATGCTGCCGGTGGTCGATCCGGAGGGATCCCGCACGCGGACAACCATGCTGCTCTACGTCGCAGGACTCGGCATCGCGAGCATGCTGCCGTTCGTTGTGCAGATGGCGGGCGAGGCGTATCTCGCGAGCGCGATCTGCCTCGACGCATTCTTCTTCGTGCCCGCAGTCACTGCGGCAATAACGCGCTGGGAGTCGGCGATGCGAATGACCTTCCTTGCGTCAATTATCTACCTGCCACTCTTGCTGGTGGCGATGGTGCTGGATCGACAAGACCCGACCTTCCCACTATGAGTAACGCGCCGTTCGCAGTCGCTGTGCGCGAGGTCACGTTTGCATACGGCGAACGGCAGGCACTGGCCGGCATTTCATTCTCCGTCGCGCGCGGCAGTGTGCATGGCTTTCTCGGGCCCAATGGTTCGGGCAAGTCCACGCTGTTCAAGTTGCTGTCGACGCTGGTGCCGTTGCAGCAGGGTTCGGCGCGCATTCTCGATCTCGATCTAGCACATGACACGGCCGCGATCCGGCGGCGACTTGGCGTGGTGTTTCAGTCGCCCGCGGTCGACAAGAAGCTCAGCGTGCGCGAGAACCTGCGCTATGGCGGCCACCTCTACGGGATGTCGGGGAAGGCCCTCGAAGTGCGGATCGACGAGCTGCTTGTGCATGCAGATTTGCAGGACCGGCAGCGCGACATGGTCGGCGAACTTTCGGGCGGCCTGCGCCGTCGCGTCGAGGTTGCGAAGGGCCTGCTGCACAAACCTGAGATCCTGTTGCTCGACGAAGCGAGCACGGGGCTTGATCCGGCAGCGCGCCGTTCGATGTGGGCATTGTTGAAGTCGCAGTCTGCCGTGACCGTGCTGTTCACCACACATTTGATGGATGAGGCGGCGGAGGCGGATCATTTGCTATTGCTCGATCAGGGCAGGGTGGTTGCCGAGGGCGCGCCGCGTGCGCTGATGCGTGACCTTGGGGAGCAGATTTTAGAGATTCAGTCAAACAACGCGACGCAGCTCGCCAGTGACCTGCAGACAAAACTTGGCGTGACGGCGAGCGTGTTTGACGATCTGCTCAGGATCGAGGTCCCCAACTGCCATGAGCTGGTGCCAAAAGTGATGCACAGTTTTGGCGCGCAGGTGCAGCGGCTCACTCTGCAACATCCAACGCTTGAGGATGTGTTTTTGCGCAAGACCGGCAAACGCTTTGTTGCCATCGCAAAAGACAAGGGCAGCGGCGGCAAGTCGCGCAGGAGTCGTCGATGATGTCTACCGTGCGTTCGCTCTGGCACCGTGAGATCGTGCGCTTCTTGCGCGATCGGCCTCGCGTCACCGGGTCGCTCTTGCAGCCGATCATCTTCTGGCTGTTATTCAGCGGCGCGTTGCACGGCTCGTTCAAGCCCGGCGGTCAGGTCTATGGCGAATACTTCTTCGCTGGCACGCTTGCGATGATCGCGCTGTTCACTGCGATCTTCAGCACGATCACCGTCATTGAAGACCGCAAAGAAGGGTTCCTCCAAGGGGTGCTCGTGGCGCCAGTGCCACGGTGCGCGATAGCGCTCGGCAAGATCCTCGGTGGCACGACACTAGGCTTTTCGCTCGGCGTGTTTTTCCTACTGCTTGGACCGCTCGCCGGCGTCACCTACTCACCGATGCAGGGTGTTGCCACTGCGGCCGTGCTGTTCGTCGTGTGCCTGTCAGTGACGGGGCTTGGCTTTACGATGGCGTGGTTGATGGACAGCACTGCTGGCTACCACGGTTTGATGATGGTGTTTTTGATGCCGATGCTGCTGCTGTCGGGCGCATTTTTTCCAATGCAAGATGCGCATCCGCTACTCGCCTGGATCCAGTGGATCGACCCGCTTACCTACGGTGTAGGTGCGCTGCGGCATACGCTGCACGGCGGCGCGCCCGGGATCCCGTCCATTTCGGTGTGCCTTGCCGGCACAATGCTGTTTGCCGTGCTCACCTTCGGGCTCGGCACTTGGGTGGTAACGAGGAGGTCGGCGCGCGACGCCGTCTAAGCCATGTTTGCAGCTTTTGATTTTCGCGTGCTGGCGCACGTGGACGCAGCACTCAACAGCCTTGCCACGATACTGATCGTCGCGGGGCTTATTGCGGTCAAGCGTGGCGCGATCTGCATGCACAAGCGGCTGATGCTTGCGGCCGCTAGCGTGTCGGCGCTCTTTCTCTGCTGCTACATCGTCTACCACTTAAATGCCGAGGCCGTGAAGTTTGAGGGCCAGGGGTTCATCCGGAAGGTCTATTTCACCCTGCTGATTTCGCACGTCGTGCTGGCGGTAGTTCAGTTGCCGCTGATTTTGCGCACGATCTGGCTTGGCCTGAAAGACCGCCGCGCCCAGCACAAAAAATGGGCCAAGGTGACCGCGCCGATCTGGCTCTACGTTTCGGTGACGGGCGTGGTCGTGTATCTGATGCTCTATCACTGGTAGCGAGCCGGTGTTTTTGCGGCGGGCTTTCCTGTGCGGCCGCGGTTGCTAGTCTCGCAGTGCAATGCTGCACACGCTTCACGTTCGCAACCTGGCGCTGATTGAGTCCGCAGAGATCCGGCTCGATGAACATCTGAACGTCATCTCTGGTGAAACCGGCGGCGGCAAGTCGCTGCTGATCACGGCACTCAAGCTGGTGCGTGGTGAAAAAGCGCAAGCGAGCCTCATTCGGCACGGCCAAGATGAATTGCAGGTCGATGCCGAGTTTCGTTTGAGCGATGGCGACCGTTCGCGCGCGGTCATCGAGTTGGTTTCGCGCGAGTGCGGCGGCGCGATTGAGGATGGCCTGTTGCTGGTGACGCGGATCGTCGACCGCCAAGGCCGCAGTCGCGTTCGGATCGGTGGCAGGCCTGCGACGATTGGCTTTCTGCGACAACTTGGCGAGTTCTTGGTCGAGATTCATGGCCAAGGTGACTCGCGCGCGCTGATGCGCGCGGGCATCCAGTGCGAGACCCTCGATGCGTTTGCCGGGACGACACCGCAGCGGGCGCAGTTTGCGGCAGCGCTGACTGTGGCGCGCGATGTGGAGCGGCGGTTGCGCGCGACCACTGGTGCGCAGCAGGAGCGGCGGCAGCGCGTTGAGTTTTTGCGTTTTCAGTCACGCGAGATGACGGAGTTGCGGCTCGTCGAGGGCGAGCTTGAGCAACTGGTCGCCGAGCATCAGATCCTCGCCAACCTTGATGTGACTCGGCAGCGGTTGCAGGCCGCGCTTGGTGCGTTGCAGGACGAAGATGCCAATGCGTCGGAGTTGCTGGCGGTGGCCGTTCGCAGCTTGCGCGAGGCTGCTCTGGTGGATCGCCGATTGGAAGACAGTCAAGAGGCGCTGGACGAGGCTTCGGAGTTGGTGGCCGAGGTGTGCCGCAAGCTGCAGTCCGGCCTTGCACGGCTCGATCTCGACCCTCGACGACTCGAAGCCGTCGAGGCGCGGCTCGATGAAGTGCATCGCGCCATGCAGCGTTTTGGCCCCACGGAGGCGGACTTCCGGCGCAACTTGGTGCAGGTCACGGCCGAGCTGTTAGCCGCCGACAACAGCAGCGACGACCCTGATGCGTTGGCCGTTGAGTTGGCGGGAAAGACCGAGGCTGTAGCGGTGATCGGCCGCAAGCTGATGCGCGCGCGAAGCAAGGCCGCCGAGCCGTTCGCCGAGCAGATCGGCCGCGAGCTGAAGGATCTTGGCATGGTCCACACGCAGGTGCGGGTGGTGCTAAAGGACGAAGTTGCGGAGAGTGAGTTGCTCGCACAGGCGACCGAGCATGGTCCTTCGGTGGTGGACTTTGAGGTGCGGATCAATCCGGGCGAGCCGTTCCGTTCGATGAAGGACACTGCGTCTGGCGGCGAACTCGCGCGCATCGTCTTGGCGATCAAGAAGACGCTCGCCGACCAGGATCGCGTGCCGCTGCTTGTGCTGGACGAGATTGACGCTGAGATCGGCGGCCGGCTTGGCCTGCAGGTTGGCCAGAAGTTGCACGACGTTGCGTTGCACCACCAGGTTGTCATCGTCACGCATCTGCCGCAGGTCGCTGCGTTCGCAAACAGACACTTCTTGGTCAATAAGGAGATCGCGGGCAAAGGTGCTGAGGAGCGCACCCGCTCGCAGGTGCGCCAACTGAAGGGGCATGAGGTCGAGCGCGAACTCGCGGCCATGACGACCGGTGATGGCGATGATTTGGTCGCCCTGAACCAGGCGCGTTCGCTAGTCCGCCGCGCCCGCCCCGATGCGGCCGGCGCCGCGGATGCCTGAGCGACCCGAGGCCTCACTTAGACAGCTGCGCCCCGTGTTACAGGCGCAGATATATGGCATTCGATTGCCACGCAGTCGAATGCGTGCGCACCGCAGGAATATCCCGCAGCAGGCCTTATAGCGATGCTGGCAGCGGCGGTGGTCGTTTCGTTTGCGCCGTGGTCAGCCGCCTACTGCGCTTTTGAGGGGTGGTTTCTTGCTTGGCGAAAGACCAGCCTCGGTTCGTTCGTGATGATGATCGTGGTTTTTCTGTTGCTTGTGGTAGCGAGCATCCGGGTCGTCAATTCTTCATACAATCCGTTCATCTATTTCCGGTTCTAGCAGGGCAGTGCCTGGGGCGGTGGACCAGAACATTGCGGGCCCTAATAACCCGTTCCGTTGGCAGCAAAAGCCCTGACTGGTAGAACACTCCGCTCAAATGTCCGTGCTCAAGCCGCTTTTTCTGGAACGGATCGCTCAGGCCAAAGTCTGGGGCGGGTCTGGGCTAAACGAGTTGTTCGGCATTTGCAGTGATGCTGAGCCCATTGGTGAAACCTGGGAGCTGTTCGATCGCGCAGACGGCTGCAGTTCGTTCCGTGGCGGCGGCACGTTGCGCGAAGTAATGCAGCGGGACCCGGTGGCGTTGCTTGGCGAGCGGGTGCAGCCGGGCTTTGGCGGTTACTTCCCGCTGCTGTTCAAGTTCCTTGACGCGCAAAAACCGCTGTCGGTGCAAGTCCACCCCAATGACGCGCAAGCCAAGGCCGAGAATGACAGCGGCAAAAGCGAGGCGTGGCTGGTGCTGAAGGCAGCGCCCGACGCGCAAATTATCCGTGGCTTCAAGCCCGGCGTGACGCGCGAGCAGTTCGTGGCCGTCGCTTCGACCGAGGCGATCGAGTCGCTGCTCTACTCGTTTGTGCCCAAAGTCGGAGACGTGATCGACGTGCCGGCCAACACGGTGCACGCGGTTGGCGCGGGCTGCGTTATTTTTGAGGTGCAGCAGAACAGTGACATCACGTATCGGATCTACGACTGGGGCCGGAAGCGTCGCATGCACCTCGAGCAGGCAATGCGCGTATCGCGCATCGAGGACGGTTCTCGGCAGCCGACGGTCCCATCGTTTGCGCTGCCGGATAGCACGACGCAGCTCATCAAGACGCCGCACTTTCGTTTGCGCCGTGTCGCTCTCTTGCGGCCCTTGACGCTGCCGACGCGCGGCGCATTCCTTGTTGTCACCGTGCTCGGTGGCACTGGAACGCTCGGTTCCAGCGCCAACCGTACAGATGCGCCGCTGCAGCTGTCACCGGGCGATTGTGTACTCATTCCAGCATGTATCGCCGAGATCTACCTGTCGCCGATTGGCAGTCTCGACGTGGCTTTGACCGACCCCGGACTCGACTGATGGCACGCAGACACGAAGATCGAAAGCAAGGCGAACGAGTGATCCGAAGTGGTGCTCGGCGCGACGCAAAGGCCCGCGGCGCACCGACCCGCGACGCAAACGCCCGCGACGCAAACGCCCGCGGCGCAAACGCCCGCGGCGCAAACGCCCGTGGCGCACCCACCCGCGACGCAAAGGCCCGTGGCGCAAACGCCCGCGACGAAAACGCCCGTGGCGCAAAGACCCGTAAAGGGCCAGAGCGCGATGCACCGACGCGCGATGATTCCGCGCGTTCGGTGCAAAAGCAGCGACCGCTTTCGCGCCGCTCTCGTGGGCTTGTGGTGACGCCGCTAGCTGACAGGGCGCAAGACGACGGCAAGGTCCGACTCAATCGCTTCCTGGCGATGTCGGGTGTTTGCAGTCGTCGCTCCGCCGATGAATTGATCGCTGGCGGCCGCGTTGAGGTGAACGGCGAGCCGGCGACTGAGTTGGGGCTGCGCGTCGATCCCAAGAAGGACGAGGTGCGCGTCGATGGTGACGTTGTTCGTCAGGAGCGCATGGTCTACGTGCTACTCAACAAGCCGAAAAATGTTGTTTGCACAAACGCCAAGCACGAACAGAAGACGCGCGTCATTGACCTGCTGTCCGATGTGCGGGGACGCGTGTTCACCGTTGGCCGGCTCGACCTTGATAGTGAGGGGCTGATCATGGTGACCAACGATGGCAGTTTCGCGCTCGAGATGGCGCATCCGCGTTTTGGCGTGCCAAACGTTTATGCCGTGCTGGTGCGCGGTCGCGTCTCGGCCCAGGATCTGGAAAAAGCGCGCGGTGGCGTTTGGCTTGCCGAAGGTCCTACCACCGGCATGCAGATCCGTGTCGATCGCACTGGCAATGACCGCACCTACCTGAAGGTCATGCTGCGCGAAGGCAAGAACCGCGAGATTCGTCGCGTGTTTGCCAAGATTGGTTTTCCGGTGATCGAGCTGAAGCGCGTGCGGATCGGCGAGCTGTCGTTGCACGGCCTCAGCGTCGGCAAGTGGCGCTTCATGACGCCCAGCGAGGTGCAAGATTTGCGGGCCTTTGCCAAACGCGAAGATCAAGGTGATGCAGGAGTGAAAGAATGACTTTGCCCACGGTGGAAGAGCTGCAGCTCGACAATGGTTTTCGCGCGTTGATAGCGCCGCGGCGGTCGCTGCCAGTGGTTGCGAGTGTGCTCTGGTATCAGGTCGGCGCCCGCGACGAACGCACTGGTGAGTCCGGCGTGTCGCACTTTTTAGAACACATGATGTTCAAGGGCACGGATCGCTACGCGAAGGGGCAGATCGACCTGCAGACCAGCAAGATGGGCGGGAACAACAACGCCTTCACCGACAACGACGGCACTGCGTACTACTTCTCGCTCGCCGCCGATCGTTGGGAGACCGCGCTCGAGATCGAGGCGAGTCGTATGCGGCGTTGCCTGTTTGATCCGCAAGAGTTTGCCAGTGAGAAGAGCGTCGTGTTGGAAGAGCTCGCGATGGGCGAGGACGATCCGTGGCGACCGCTGCACCAGGCGACGGAGTCGCTGCTGTTTCAGGTGCACCCCTATCACCATCCAGTGATTGGCTACAAGCAAGACCTTGAGCGCCTCTCGGTCGATGGCATGCGGGCCTATTACGATCGCAACTACGGCCCGAGCCGCGCATTTCTGGTGGTTGCCGGCGACATCGACGTGGCCAAGACGGCGGCCCGCATCGTCGAGTTGTTTGGCGAAATGCCGTCGAGTGAGCAGGCGAGAACCGAGGCTCTGAGTGAGCCGGTGCAGCTCGGCGAGCGGCGCGCGATGCTCCACACGCCGCACAATATCACGCGCCTCTGTGTTGGATTTTCGACTTGTCGTTCGGGTGAGAGCGATGATTTTGCGCTCGATGTGCTGGCGCATGAACTTGGCAACAGCAAGAACAGCCGGCTCTACAAGCGATTGGTCATCCAGGGTGAGTTGGTCACCGAGATCAGCGTGATCAACGAGACTCGCCTCGATCCCGGCGCGTTCTTCGTCCTCGCTGAACTGCGCGATGGCGTGAAGCCCGAGGTGGTTGAGACCGCGATCCGCGAGGAGATCACGTTGCTGATTGCCGAAGGAGTTGGCAAAAAAGATCTGGCACGCATCCGCGCGCAGATTCACGCGTCGTTCCTGTTTCAGGATGAGGCGGTGCTCGACTTTGCGATGAAGGTGGCGCGCTTTCAGGCGTTGACCCCAGATGGCTGGCGCACTCTGGGCAAAGTCTTGCCGGCCTACAACGCGCTGACCAACAAGGACCTGAAGCGCGTTGCTGCGAAGTATCTGCAGTTTGATCGTTCGGCATGGGTGTGGGCTTTACCAGCCGCCAACCGCAAGGTGGATGGGAAGGCCGTTGCCAAGAAGGGCAAGCACTCGTGACCGCAAACATCAAACTCGACATCGGTGAGCAAGTGCTCGACAGCGGCCTCACGCTACTGGCGGTGCGCAACCCTGGCGTTGAGACCTATGCCTGCGTGATGTCGCTCGATATTCGGGCTGGCGATGAGCCCGCGGTGAACACCGGGCTCGTCAACCTACTTGGCGAAACTCTCGACGAAGGGACCAAGCGCTACGACTCGCTGGAGTTCTCGGCTGCGGTCGAGTCGATTGGTGGCGCGATCGAGTGCAACCATCGTGGCGGCTCCATTTATTGCCCGGCCCAGTACCAAAAGAACGCCAATGAGCTGTTGCACGAGATGTTGTTGCAGCCGGCGTTTCCCGGTCGCGAAGTCCGGCGCGTAAAAGGCGAGATCCTCACTGAGATCCAAGCCGACGAGGACGATCCCCGCGTTGTTGCCGGGCGGCGGTTCCGCCATCAGGTCTATGGCGATCATCCGCTTGGCCGCCCGGCGCAGGGCACCAAGAAGTCCTTGCAGCGACTCCAGCCAAAGGATCTCCGCGACTTTCATCGCGAGTTTTTTCGGCCCGTGGGCGGGTTCGTTGCTGCTTCCGGCCCTGACGATCCCTCGCGAATGCTTTTAAACCTTCGCAAGGCATTCCGCGACTTCAAAGGCAAGGCGCCAAAGCACAACAAGATGCCTTTAGTGCCAACGCCAAAAGCGTCGCGCGATCTGCACGTGCCGATGGCGCGTGAACAGGTGCACGTCTACCTCGGTCACGCTGGCATTCGCCGCACGGATCCGGACTTCTACATTCTTTCGGTGATGGACCATGTGCTTGGCACGGGGCCGGGCTTTACGTCGCGGTGTGCTCGCCGCCTGCGTGACGAGCAGGGGCTGTGCTACGCAGTCAGTGCGGGCATCACTTCGAGTGCTGGTGAGGAGCCTGGTGCGTTTACCGCCTACATCGGCACGTCGCCCGAGCACCGGCAGCGGGCGATCGATGGCTTTCTCAAGGAGATCGAAGGGCTGCGGCGGGAGCCGCCGACAGCGGAAGAAATCGCCGATGTGCAGGCCTACCTGACCGGCAGCTTCGTGTTCGCCTTCGAGCGCAATAGCAACCTCGCTGCCTACGCAATCCGCGCGAAGCGGTTTCAACTCGGCTTCGATTACCTGCACCGTTATCCGCAGATCATCCGTTCGATTACGCGCGAACAGGTGCAGCAGTCGGCGGTCCAGCACCTTCATCCAGAGGCGATGATCTGTGTGAGTGCCGGCGCTAGCTGAGTGGTTTTGCGGCGTTCGTGGCGCATCGAGGAACAGCGAGTCATGATGCGCTTATGCCCAAGGGACATCCATCGCTTGCGATGATCGTTGACGTTCTGCAGGAGATTGCGCCGCTTGAGCTTGCGGCCGACTGGGACAACACCGGCCTCCTGCTTGAGCCATCGGCAAGACCAAAACCAATCGCTCGCGTTTTGTTGACGATCGATCTGACTGCAGCCGTCGTTGCCGAGGCGGTGCGCGTTCGTGCCGGATTTATTGTTGCCTACCACCCGCCGATTTTTCACGGCGTGAAGCGACTGCGGGCAAGCGATCCTCAGCAGCGCGTCTTGCTAGCTGCGCTCGAGGCGGGCCTCGCCGTCTACTCGCCGCACACGGCGCTCGATGCTGCGCCAGGTGGCTTGGCCGACTGGCTTGCCGAGGGAGTGGCTGGCAAAGCGCCGCCGCAGCAGTTGGCACCGTGCGGTGACGGTGAGTTTGGCCGCGTGATTACGCTGCAGGCGGCCGTGCCCTTTGTGGCAATGCTCGCTCGCATCAAGCGCTGGCTGGCGGTGCGCACGCTGCGCGTCGCGCTATCGGCGCGCGGCAAGCAGCAGAAGATCCGCACCGTTGGCGTTGCGGCTGGATCTGGTGGCGCTGCGCTGCGGGGGCAGCACACAGACCTCTGGCTAACCGGCGAGCTGTCGCACCACGACGCGCTAGCTGCAGTCGCAGCGGGCACGACGGTTGTGCTCGCGGAACATAGCAACAGCGAACGCGGGTTCTTGCGAGTGCTGCAAAAACGGTTGCGCGAGCCGTTCGGCAAGGTGCTCGACGTTCGCATTGCGCAGTCTGATCGCGAGCCGTTCACTCTGGCCTGAGCAAGACTGGCACCCACCGCGTAGCGCGCCACAGTGCTAACCCTAGTGGGATCTGTCTGGTCTGCGCTGGCGCAAATGATTTAGGCCGTGAACGTGATCACTTGAAAAATAAGTGATTACGAAAAATCGGGCGCGCCCCGTTTGGCTAAACAGCCCTTGCTGAATCCAGAAGGCCCGAATCCAGAAGGCCCTGAGCGATCTTGCCATCGCGTACGAGCAACACGCCTCGGCCGACTGGCGCACCATCGCAGGTCAAAATCCAAAACCTCACCGAAGCTCGCGCGGCACTAAAGCCATTCATCGAGCGCGAGTTCCTGCCGCGGCGGTAAGACAGCAAAGCGCTCACGCGCCCGTGCTCCATCGCGTCGCGTCACCATCGCCGCGTGGTTTACGCGGCCGCGTCGTTCGGCCGGTCGTTTGGGTAGCGGATCGCGTGGCGGAAGAAGTAGTTCACCAGCGGGATGCCGAGCACGAGGCCCCAGACGCCGATCAGCTTGCCGCTGATGGTCAGCACAATGAGCACCATCACGGGGTTCATGTGCATGTGGTGGCCGTAGATCCTCGGGTTTAGGATGTAGGTCTCGATTGCGTGGACAATGAGGATCATCACGATCGCCATCAGCATTGCGCTGATGCCGCCGGCCGAGTCCTGCAGTGCCAGCAGGCAGATTGGCGTCGAGCTGACGAACACGCCTGCTACCGGGATGAAGCTGCACAGGAACACGATTGCCGCGAGCACCGGGATGCTGCCGATGCCGAGCACCCAGCACCCGATCGAGGTCATGATCGTGTTGATCAAGGCGATGAACAGTTGCGCTTCCAGTGCGCGGCCAAGCACGCGGCCAAAGGTGGCGATGTTGTCGCCGACTTCGCGGTAGATGAAGCCGACCTTCGTCTGCCCCAAGGTGGTGATGGTCTGCTTCAACTTGGCGAGGTCGAGCACGATCAAAAACGAGAACAGCAGCGACAGTAAAAAAGATGAGAGGTAGCCGAGCACGGAACTGACGCTCTCGAACAGCTTGCTGATCGTCTCCTTCGTTCGGATCTTCATCGCATCCGGGTTGCTCGTGGCCTGTTCGCCAAATCCGAGCAGGGACTGGATGCCGTCCTTTAGCAGGTGCGGCTCGCTGGCAGGGGTCGGCTTTGCTTGCGTTGCAGAATGTGCTTCGGCTGCGTCCTGCTCACGCTTCTCTAGGTAGCTCCAAATCTCTGGATATTCGCGCAGCTTCTGATTGATCGAAAGATCTGCCTTGGCGATCAGGTCCGGGTAGCGGTTGTAGAGTTTGAGTCCTTGATCCTCGATTTGCGGCGCAAGCGTGAATGCGGTCGCGAGGATCGTGCCAAGAAACACGAGTGCGACGATCGTGACGCGCAAAGGCCGGTTGCGGATTCTGCTCTGTAGGCCCTGAACGCCGTGCGCCTGGATGTAGGCGAAGACGAAGGTCAGGAAGATCAGCAAGAAAAATGGCCGCAGGATGTAGATGCCAGTTGCGATCAGCGCCCACACGAACAGGCGCATGCCTAGTGAGAAAATGCGGTCCCACGGGGGCGGCAGCGTCTTGTATTGCTGCTCGGGCTGATTGGTTTCGGGCTCCATTGGCGATGGGACGCTACGCCTTGAGTGGTTTGCATGCCAGCGTGTCGAAGCTCTACATGGCGCGCATCGGTCCCAGTCTGGCAAACTATCTGGCGATGAACGTGCTTGTGCTCTTGGTGGTAGGTCTGCGGCCCAAGGACTTGGCCAACGCGAATGCCTTGCGCGAACTTGGCCAGCGTGGCTTTGCGGCGCCGTTGCAGACGGTGTTCCCGGCGGTGACCTGCACGGTGCAGGCGAGTTTTTTGACGGGCCTTCCGCCTAGCGGCCACGGTGCGGTAGCCAATGGTTGGTATTTTCGCGACCAGGCGCAGGTTTGGCTCTGGCGGCAATCCAGCCGGTTGGTTTCTGGCGAAAAGCTCTACGACGTTGCGCGCCATCGTTTCGGCACACAAACGGCAAAGATGTTTTGGTGGTGGAACATGTATTCGGGCGCTCGCTTTAGCGTCACGCCCAGGCCTGAGTATCACGCTGACGGGCTGAAGCGGCCTGGGCTCTACAGCGAGCCACCGCAGTTGCAGGCCGAACTGCAACAGGAGCTAAAGCCGTTCCCGCTGTTTCATTTCTGGGGTCCTTCTGCTGACCTTCGCAGCACGCAGTGGATTGCAGAATCGGCGCGCTCGGTGATCCGCCGCCACGCGCCGGGCCTCACGCTCGTCTACCTGCCGCACCTCGATTATTCACACCAGCGCTTTGGCCCGGATGACGAACGCAGCGTTCAGGCGGTGCGCGAAGTGGATGCTGTGTGCAAGGTGTTGATTGACGAGGCGCGTGGTCGCGGCGATCACGTGATCGCGTTGTCTGAATATGGCATCGAGCGCGCAGAGCGGGTCGTCTACCTCAATCGCCTGCTCCACGAGCAGGGATACCTGCGCGTTCAGGAAACGAGTCATGGCCAGTTGCTCGACTGTGGCGCATCGCGCGCGTTCGTGGTTGCCGATCACCAGTGCGCGCATGTTTATGTGCAAGAGCCTTCGGACCTCGCACCGGTAGCTGCGCTGTTGTCATCGGTACCAGGTGTGGCGCGCGTGCTCGATCGTGCACAGCAGCGCGAACTTGGCATCGACCATGAACGCAGCGGCGAACTAGTTTGCATCGCTGAGCGCGGCGCTTGGTTTGCGTATCACTACTGGCTTGACGAAGCGCGGCGGCCCGACTTTGCGCCGACGGTCGACATCCATCGCAAGCCCGGCTACGACCCGGCGGAACTGTTTGTCGATCCGAAGATTCGCTTTCCCAAGTTGCGAGTCGCCAAAACACTGGCCAAAAAGCTGCTCGGCTTTCGCTACCTGATGGATGTCATCTCCACCGATCCGTCGATGGTGCGCGGCACGCACGGGCGCCTTTACGATGACGCTGAAGCTGGGCCGGTGTTTCTCTGCAGCGACCGCTCGCTCGCTTGCGACCGCGTCGCCGCCATCGAAGTGAAGGACCTCTGCCTGCGCCTGCTCAGTTGAGTTTGCGCAGCGCTCGGCAGGAACGAACACGGCCCGGTGGTGCTCAGTTGCACCACCGGGCCGCGTGAGGGTGAGTCGGCTTGGATCAGAAATCCATGCCGCCCATGCCACCCATCCCACCCATCCCACCCATGCCACCACCGTGGTCATGGTCTTGGCCGCCGCCGCCGGCCGCCTTCTTCTCGGGGACGTTCGAGATCAGGGCTTCGGTCGTCAGCAGCAAGGTCGCTACGGATGCCGCATTCTGCAGCGCCGCGCACGTGACCTTCACCGGATCGACAACGCCCGCCTTGACCAGGTCTTCGTAGACGTCGGTAGCTGCGTTGTAGCCGTAGTTGGCATCCTTGTTGTTGCGTACGTTCTGGATCACGATCGATCCATCGACGCCAGCGTTCGCTGCGATCTGGCGCATGGGCGACTCAAGTGCCCGGCGGACGATGTCAGCACCAACACGCTCGTCACCGTTGAGCTTCAGCTCATCGAGCGATGCCGCAGCGCGAACCAGCGCTACGCCACCACCAGCGACGATGCCTTCAGCAACTGCCGCACGCGTGGCGTGCAGGGCGTCTTCGACGCGAGCCTTGCGTTCCTTCATCTCGGCTTCGGTAGCTGCGCCGACCATGATCTGCGCAACACCGCCAGCGAGTTTCGCCAGGCGTTCTTGCAGCTTCTCGCGGTCGTAGTCCGAGGTCGTTTTGGCGATCTCGTTGCGGATCTGTTCCAGGCGACCCTGGACGTCCTTGGTCTTGCCAGCACCTTCGATGATGGTGCAGTCGTCCTTGCCGACGACGACCTTCTTCGCAGAGCCGAGTTCGGCAGTAGTAACCGATTCTAGGTTGATGCCGAGGTCCTCGAAGATGGCCTTGCCGGCGGTCATGACGGCGATGTCTTCGAGCATTGCCTTGCGGCGATCACCGAAGCCAGGCGCCTTCACTGCGCAGCACTTGAACACGCCGCGCAGCTTGTTCACCACCAGGGTCGCGAGCGCTTCGCCCTCGATGTCCTCGGCGATGATCAGTAGCGGACGGCCACTCTGCGCGATCTTCTCGAGCAGGGGCAGCATGTCCTTGATGCTCGAGATTTTCTTCTCGTTCACGAGGATCCATGGGTTCTCTAGGATGCACTCCATCTTGTCCGGGTTGGTGACGAAGTGCGGCGACAGGTAGCCCTTGTCGAACTGCATGCCCTCGACAATCTTGATCTCAGTCTTGAGGGTCTTGCCCTCTTCAACCGTGATCACGCCGTCTTGGCCGACATGCTGCATCGCGTCCGCGAGGATCGTGCCGATCTCAAGATCGTTGTTGGCTGCGATCGAGGCGACCTGAGCGATCTCCTTCTTGCCCTTGACGTCGATCTTCATCTTGCGGATGGACTCGACGACCTTGGCGACCGCCTTTTCGATGCCGCGCTTGATGCTGACGGGGTTGGCGCCAGCCGTCACGTTCTTGATGCCCTCTTCGAAGATTGCTTCGGCGAGGACAGTGGCGGTGGTGGTGCCATCACCGGCGACGTCGGAGGTCCTTGATGCGACTTCCTTCACCAGTTGCGCGCCGAGGTTCTCGTACTTGCCTTCAAGTTCGATTTCCTTGGCGACGGTGACGCCGTCCTTGGTGACCGTGGGGCTACCAAAAGACTTCTCGATGATGACGTTGCGGCCGCGAGGGCCGAGGGTGACTTTGACGGCGCGGGCGAGTTGCCTGACACCATCGCGTAGGCGCTCGCGAGCTTCCTGATCGTAGGCGATCTTCTTGACGGCCATAGTTGTGATTCCTTGGAGTGTGTCTTTTGGGGTTACTCGATGATTGCGAGGATTTCGTCCTCGCCGAGGATCAACATTTCTTCGCCGTCCAGCTTGATCTCCGAGCCGGAGTAGGACGAGAACAGCACGCGGTCCTTGGGCTTGACCGAAACCGCCTGACGGTTGCCGTTGTCGAGCAACTTGCCGTTGCCGACAGCAATCACCACGCCTTCGCGCGGCTTCTCCTTGGCGGTGTCAGGCAGAATGATTCCGCCCTTGGTTTTCTCGTCAGCGGCAACGCGCTTTACGAGCACGCGGTCGCCTAGGGGAGTTAGGGTTGCAGACTTGGTCTTGGACATCGTGATCCTCGGTCTAAGTTGAGTTGGGAGGGGAGTCGGGAAGGTCAGCCGGCTGACGGGATAAAGCTGTTGAACGCGCTCAATTTGGAGACTTCAGTCTGCAGACTCAGCGGGGGTAGTTGCGCGGTTGCACCAGCGGGCCACCGAAGTGGTGCTGGATCAGGTGATGGACGGACTGCCGGAGGCGTTCCAGTTCGAGCGGTTTACGCAGGAAGGTGAAGACACCTGCCTGTTGCGCGATCACCGCCTCTTCCCGACTCGCTGCACCCGACATCAGAATCGCGGGCAGCGGACGAAAAGTGCGGATCGTTTGGAAAACCTCCAAGCCGGTCCGACCGTCCAGGAGATGAAAGTCGAGGATGGAGAAGTCGAACCGCTGTTCGCGGGCGATGCGGATTGCTTCGTTGCCGAGTGCCGTGGCGACGACATCCCAGCCGTTGTCGGCAAGGAACTCACCGAGGCAAACCCTCAGTGAGTCATCGTCCTCTACCAGGAGCACTCGAAAACTCTGCAGCATCACGGTTCGACGGCACTCCAGCCGTTGACGGAAGGAGCGCAGTGGAGCAACGGCCATGCCGCAGGGCTGCTCAGCCCTAAGTCATTCTAGAAAAGGAGGATGGGCCATGGTGCTCGGCCAGGCAGAGGCCCAATCGACGCCAGAATGACAGGCGGCAGGGTGGCGGGCTATGACAAACTGGCGGGCAGACGAGGGAAGACGGACTCAGTCTTCCTCGTCGTCGTCGTCCTCGTCGTCGTCCTCGTCCTCGTCATCATCCTTGGACTTGGCCTTACCGGGCTTTGCCTTACCAGGCTTTGCCTTACCGGGCTTTGCTATGCCGCCGCTATCAGGCTTCTCCTCGTCGTCGTCCTCGTCCTCGTCGTCCTCGTCGTCGTCCTCGTCGTCGGCGTCCTCGATTTCGAGGTCGTCGTCGTCGTCGTCGGCGGCGTCGTCCTTCTCCTCGTCATCTTCTTTTTCCCAATCGTCATCGTCGCCTTCTTCGGCATCGCCCTCGTCATCTTCAAACGATGCGAGAATGCGATCCCAGTCTGCAACCTCGATGGTGTTGTTGCAGGTAAGGCAGACGCTGTCGTTGTCACGCAAGTCCTCAAGCTCATCGAGCTCGCGGTAGACCTTGCTGCATTCTCTACAAGTAACTGATTTGCCCATATTCTGAAGCGGTTCGAGTTCGAGCGCGACACGCTCGGCGGCGAGTGAATACCACGACCTGTGGCCAAGGCAATGCCCCAATCAAAAAACCTTTCAGTAGTCGGGGTTCTTAAATTGCGGACAAGCCGACGGGGGGTAGTGGCCGAAAGAGGAATGTGTCCAAGTCCAGCTACGCGGTCGGTGGCATCGGCATCGCCGCATGCCTGCTATTGACGTTCATGATGCAGCACCTTGTAAAGGTGCGGCAGGGCCAATCTTCGTCACCCGTGGCGACGGATCTGGAAGATGTTTTTGGCACTTACCTGGCCGGTCGAGTGCAGGTGGCTACGGCAAGACAAAACGGCGCGGTGACAATGACGATCCGCATGATTGTGAAGCCTGGCGTGCTGCGGGAGCGGCTCGTTGCAAGTGCGGATTCCTTGTTGTGGCGGCAGCTTGCATTGCTGAAGGAACCCCCAGAATTGGTCCGGGTTGAGGTCGAAGACGAGGGTGGCGCGCCAGCCGTGGTGATCAATTTACGCCCGCCACGGTTCGTGGTTCCGAGCAAGGCCGCCCCAAAATCGGCGGCCCCAGGAAACCCATCCAGCGCGCCACCGCAACAACGCTGAACGGCAAGCTCGCTGTTCAGATTGCTTGCACTGACGGCGTGGCTTGGTAACCAAGGGGCATGGTCTTGTCCGTGGCGATGCTGCTGAGCCTGGGGCTCTTCCTGCCTCATGCTCAAGAAGAAGCGAGCCCAGCGCGCGTTCAGGTCATCAATCAGGCGCCGGTGACTCGCACGATGGTGGTGAATATGTCGGTGCCGTTTGCGCGCGGCTTGCTGCCAGCGGAGCTGCCGGGTGATGGGCGCGAGGTTCCGATCGATGTTGTGGTGCGCGGTGCAGGTGCGGAACGGCAGGTGCCTGGCTTGCCGTTGCTGCGCTGGCCGGATGGCTCGATCGCGGTGCTGCAGGTGCAAGCGCGCTGCACTGTCGCCGCGAGCACCACGGCCGATTTACAGGTAACACCCGTGCGCAATACCGTGGGTAAAGCAGTGGCTGCGGTCGCCACCAAACATCACCCCGCGCTCGTGCTGCCGGTATCGCTGTGGACTGAGTTGGTGGACTCGTGGGGCCGCGTGCTGCGCGCCGAACTCGTGCCTGATCTGACCGCCGGACCTGGCGGTGTATTGAGTGACACAGGGCTCGTGCGGGTCACGCGATTTCGCGCCGCGCATTTCTTGCAGAGCGGCGTGGTGAAGGATGGGCCGCTGTGCGATCTGCGTGGTTATCTAAAGACCTTCGATGGCGAGCACATCGCTGAGTTGACGCTGCTGCTCGACAACCAGGAGCCGAGTGCCGGTGCGCTTGGTCCGATTCGGTTCTCGGGTTTTCGCATGTGCACTGGCAACGATCGGCTGCGCTTTTTGCCGTCGTATCCGGCCGAAAATCTGATGCCGCCACCAAGCCACCGCGAAGGCGGTGGCTTTGAGCAATGGCTCTTGCGGCCCAGTGCCGGGAACTACCTGGGGGATGGCACTGCGAAAGCATTCCGCCTGACTCTTTTTCAAGAACCGGCGGAGTTAAGCGATGAAGCGCGCGGCATCGCGCAGTGGAACATGCTGCCGCTTGTGGCGTTCGCCAGCCTCGACACGGTGCGCAAAAGCCGCGCCTTTGGCCTTGGCGGCGGGCCGGCTCCGCGGCTTGGTGCGGACCCGGGGATCGCTGCCAATCAACTCATGGCGTTGCGCGCGACCGCTCGCTACGGCCCGTTCGGCGGGTTCGGCGATCCTGAAAATTGCGGCCTCACGGGCGCGCCCCGCCAGGGGGATTCGCTGCTGCACAACGTGTTGCGTTGGCAGAGTGTTGGATTGTTGCAGGCCGCCGATGGCATGGTTTTGCAGCACGCGCTGCGACCGACTGCGGGCAGGCGAGAGCGACTGGAAAAAGACACGGAGTCCTATCGTGAAGGCATTCAGCAGTTGGCGCTTGCCGCACCGCACGGTTTTACCGCGCCGGACTACGAGCATGCCTCGGCGGCGTTGTTGTTTGATTACTACTGGCTAACTGGCGATGCGCTTGCGCGCGATGAATTGCAGCGGCTAGGCAATGGCATCGCGCGACTGTTGCCGGCGGTGCCGTTTTGCACTAGTCGCGGTGAGGGAGTCTGCCTCGAAGCTCTTGTGCTGTGCGCGCGCGCAACTGGCGATCAGGCGTTGCTTGCGATTGCACTTCGCCGCGCCAAGGATGTCGTGCTGCCCGCAATTGCCGCTGCGGTGCCGCACATCGCCATCGCACAACCGCCGCATCCGGAAGTGTTGGAAGGGAAGACCGCGTTTGATGCGCCGTGGCAAATGGCGCTGCTCGTGCGCGGCCTAGCTGCTGTGCAACAAGCCGCCAGCGCGGCCGAGCTCTGCCCCGCCATCGTGCGCATTGCCGATGCCATCGCGACGTTGGGTTGGGTCGAAGGGACTGGCTCGAAATCGTTTGTTAGCGCGACTGATGTGAGCCGATACAGCATTGCGGCATTGCCCTCCGATCAGGCTGGCTATGACCGCATGACGATCGGTGCCTTTGAGTTGGCGATTGAGTTGACAGATGATCCGGCAGTCGTGTCACGCTTGCAGTCGCGTGTGCGATTTTTGCTGCAACGGGAGATACCACCCGATGCGGGATTGCTGGACCGTGTGCAAGCTCATGCTAATCCCTGGTTGCAGATCGCACTCGATCGACAACCAGGAACGAAGTGACGCTAGCAGTCGTATTTGGCTTTGCGGTGCAGGACGGGCTAATCCCCGTGGTGAATGCCGCCCCATACGATGTGCTGGCTCGGCAGTTGCCGAGGCAGCTTGTGCAGTTGCTCAATGCTGGTGTTGATCGCGGCGTGCGCTTCTTTCCGTTCCTCGCCAACTCGGGAGGCAAGCGCACTTTTTTGCGGCTGCATGAAGCGCTGCCGATCGCAACCCTTGCCTCGTTGCACCAAAATCCGGCAGTCCACGGCCTGGTCGATGGGACCATCGGCGGCACAGCTGTGCAGATGCGGATTTACGATCATGCGCAGCGCTTGTTGCGCGAGTTTGAGCTGCCGTTTGACCCGCGCCGTCCGTGCGACATGTTGCTGCGAATGCAGTTTGAGATCATGTCGGAGTTTGGTTGGGAGGGCAGGCCGCAGTCGCCGCCGCCGGTCGGCGATGTGGTGCTGGCGTGGCTTTTGATTGCCAAGGACGAGTTGCTAGCGTTCGAGGCAGCGATCGCTCCTGAAAGCGATGCCGATCCGCTGCGCGCAGTGCGCAGTTGCATTGAGTTTGCGCCGGATGTGGTTGCGGTGCAGGACGTCGCCATCGAGACCGTGGCGTTTTTGTTGCGCTCGGGCCAGCGCCTTGGTGAGGCCGTTTTGTTGCTAAATCAACTCGCTGCTGCAGCACCGGCGACCTTTCAGTTGTGTCGCCGAGTAGGTGCGCTGCAGCAGGCCGCTGGCGACTTGCTTGGTTCTGCCGCGACGTGGACCCGCGCCGCAATGTTGCAGCCGGACAACGCGGAGGCCGTGGAGCTCGCGGCAAGTCTCTGGTTTCGTTGTGGCAACACCGACGAGGCGCTCAGTGTGCTGGTGCGGATTCGTCAGCACGGCACGCTCAGTGTCGCGGGCCTTGGGCAGCTCGCTGCGGTGGCCGATCGCCGCGGCGATCGCGTGTTGCGCGATCAGATTACCAGTGAGCTGTTAGCAGTGCCGATGGTGCCGCTGTCAGTTGCGCGCCTTTTGACTTCGTTCCTGCTCGAAGATGGTCGCGCAAGTGAGGCGCTCGCCGTGGCCGAGCGAACGCTTGCACGCCATCCGCAGGATGCGAGTCTCTGGCTCGAAGCCGGTCGCGCGCGGCTGATCCTCGAGGACAACGAGGGCGCAGGTGTGGCGCTGCGCCGTTCACTGGAGCAAGGCTTGAGTGGTGAACCGCGGCGCGACGCAGATCGGCTGCTGCGGCTTGCCAAGGTGCCCGGCCTGTTTTCGGCAATGCGACTGGCGGACAAGGCGCTCTCGGTGAGCCAGCAAGAACATGCGTTGCACATTGCGCGGCAGTTGGTGCGCTCTGCTGCGGACTCAGCGGAGGCGTGGTTGTTCTTTGGGATTGTGCGTCAGCGGCTTGGCCAGACTTGGCGTTCTGAGCGCGCGCTCCGTAACGCGCTTCGGCTCGACGGGAATCTCGGCGAGGCTCACAACCGGCTTGGTGTGCTGCTAGTCAGTAAAGGCAACCTCGAGGAAGGGTTGCAGCATTTGCTGCGCGCCGAGTTGCTGTCGCCGGTAGACCCTTCGCCGCGGCTGCATCTGGCGCAGGCGTTTGCCTTGCTCGGCCGCGCCGCAGACGGCGAGCGCGAGATGGTTCAGGCCGAGCGACTTGGTGCCAATCCGCTGTCGTTGGCAGCGATCCGACAGAAGTTCTTCGCCAAGGGTGCCTGAGTCGCGGTTGCCGCTCGCGCTTTACCATGGCGCACGCGACCCTTACAACGCTCGTCCGTTGACTGCATACCAAGACCCACTGCTGAGTTTCCGCGCGCGGTTTCCGATTACGCAGAGAACCAACTACCTGATCAGCAACTCGCTTGGTGCCATGCCGGCGGCGGCGCGGGCATCGGTTGGGCAGTTTTTGGATATGTGGGACACGCGTGGCGTGCGCGCGTGGGCCGAGGGCTGGTGGGTGTTGCAGGAGCAGGTTGGCAACGTGCTCGAAGGCGTGCTTGGGGTCGCTAGTTCGACCGTTTCGATGCACCAGAATATCGCGGTTGCGCTGGAGATGATTCTCTCGTGCTTTGAGTTTCAGTCGTCGCGCAACAGGATCGTCTACTGCGAGCTCAACTTTCCAAGCGACCAATACATCTACGAAGCTCAGGCGCGGCGAGGCGCTGAGTTGGTGCGCGTGCCGGCAAATCACGATGGCATTGCGACCGACCTGCAGCGATTGCTGGATGCGATCGACGAGCGCACGAGGATCGTTGCGATTGATCACGTGCACTTTCGCAGTGCATACATCCAGGATGCGAAAGCGATCGTGGATAAGGCGCGCAAGGTCGGCGCATTTGTGATTCTCGATGTGTTCCACTCGGCGGGCACCTTGCCGCTTGAGCTTGCGGCGATGGGTGTGCACGCGGCGGTGGGCGGCGCTCTTAAGTATCTCTGCGGTGGACCTGGCAACTGTTTTCTCTACGTCGATCCCGGGGAGCGCAGGCACCTAACGCCGACCTTCACCGGTTGGGCGGCGCACAAGCAACCGTTCTTGTTCTCAAGCAAGGGCCAGGATTATCGCTTGGATGCGGGTCGGTTTTTTACCGGCACGCCAAACGTGCCAGCGTTGTTTGCCGGCAAGGAAGGGATCGCTTCAGTTGCCGAGGCTGGCATGACGGCGATTCGCGCGAAGAGCCAGCGGCTCACGGCGCTGCTGATCGCAGAAGCGCAGCGCGCGGGCCTCGGCATCAAGTCGCCGCTTGCTGACAACGAGCGCGGCGGTCATGTGGCACTCGACGTGCCGCATGGTTACGAGGTTTGTCAAACGTTGCTCGCCGAAGACATCGTCGTCGACTTCCGACCTGAGGCGGGGCTGCGCATTGCGCCGCATTTTTACAACACCGACGACGAGGTTCGTGCGTGCGTGCGTCGTGTGCGCGCGATCCTCGACAACGGTGAGCACCAGCGATTTTTGAAGCAGGACAGGCGGCCAGGATGAGCCGCCGCATCTGGGACATCAGTGAGCCGCTTGATGAGCAGACGGCCGTCTATCCTGGCGATACTTCGTTCTCGCGCGAATGGGTGATGCGGATTGAGCAGGGCGGCTCGTGCAACATAAGCACGATCCGCACTTCGGTGCATGCTGGCACGCATGCCGACGCGCCGCTGCACTACGACTGCAATGGCAAGGACAGCGCTTCGGTTGACCTTGGGAAGTATTTGGGCCGCTGTCGCCTAGTCGATGTACGCGGCGAAGGTTCTCCGTCGTTGTTCCCGCCGGCGGCGCTTTCGCCGTCGATGTTGTCTGGCGTTGAGCGGATTCTGTTTCGCACTCACGATCGTCACGATCGCACGTACTTTGATCCGGGATTTACTGCGGTGGGTTACGCCGCCGCTCGTGTGCTGGTGGCCGCCGGTATCGTGTTGGTTGGCATCGACACGCCGAGTGTCGATCACTCGACGAGCAAGGAGCTGCCAGCGCACATGGAGTTTTTGCGAGGCGATGTTGCGTTGCTGGAGAATCTCGATTTGAGCGGAGTCCCCGCTGGTGATTACGAACTGATCGCACTGCCATTGCGCATCGTTGGCAGCGACAGCACGCCGGTGCGCGCGATCCTGCGCGAACTTCCGGTAAAAGAAGAAGCATGAGTAAGCGAGCGATCAATCCCAAGGAACTGGCGCTGCCGGTTGGCTTCGCGCACGCATGGCTCGTCGAGAGCAAACCGTCGGCCAATCGCACGCTGTATCTCGCTGGTCAGTGTGGTTGCGACGGCAACGGTGCTATTGCATCGCCCGGCGATCTGGTGGCGCAGCTGGATCGCGCCCTTGAAAACATCGGCCTTATTTTGCGCGATGCTGGCATGACCTTCGTCGATGTCGTGCAGCTCAACTTTTACGTCACTAGCCGCGATGACTACGCGCATGCGCGCAAGGCGTTTGGCGAAATCTGGCGGCGGCATTGCGGCAAGCATTTTCCTGGCATGGCGCTGTTCCAGGTGGTGTCGCTGTTTGACCTGCAGGCGCGGATCGAAGTGCAGGGGATCGCCGCGCAATGAGTACCGCTCGTTTGCTGATGCTGGCGCTCTTGCTGCACAGCTCTTGCGCGACCGGCGAAGTGGCGGAGCCTGCGCTCACGAAGTCCTCTGAGGTCACTCAGGTGCAGGTCTTTGGCGATGGCTTTCTCACGCTAGGCAGCCGCAGGATGCCGCTCGAGACTTTCATCCTTGAAATGCGTCAGCGGATCCGCGCGCTCGCCGCCGAGGAACGCGCCGCTGTTCAAGTTGACATCGCGGTTGACCCGAACTCGGGCAAGGCTGGCGCAGATGGCGCGGACTTCCTGCTGCAGCAACTTCAGATTATCGGCATCAAGCAGTTTAGGGTGCGCTGATGTCACGGCTGCAAAGTCACCTTCCGCCGGATCTGGTCGTGTTTGATCTCGATGGCACTCTGCACGACACATTCCGGTGGTGGTCGCCGGTGATCCGCGCGGGGCTCAGGCGGTTTGCCGAGCAGCATCAGCTCGCGATCGAGATGCCGTCTGATGCGGTGGCCGAGGCGGTCGTCGGGATGCGCGATTCGGGGGTGTGGGCGCCGTTCTTGCCGGAAGGCCACAAGCATCGTTGGCAAGAACTGCGTGCCATGGTCGTGCCGATGGAGGTAGCAGAGATCTCGCGCGGCGAGGATTACCTCTTCCCCGGTGTCCGCACGTTGCTGCCGCACTTGCAGAAAATCGGCGTCAAGGTGGCACTCGCTAGCAATTGCCGATCGAAATACATGGGTGGCATGCTCAATGGCCAGGGGCTTGCCGCGATTTCTGACTGGCAACTGTGCCTCGATTCGCCCGGTGTCGAGAGCAAGCAGGACATGCTGCGCATTGCGGCCCACCATGCGCAAGCTCGTCGTATGGTCATGGTTGGCGATCGCGAACCCGACCACGAAGCGGCCGAAGCACTCGGTTGGCCGTTCATTTGGCGGCGCAACAACCGCTGCGATCTGGGCCATGCAGATGCGACTTGGGACGGCGATCCAGATCAGTTGCTACGATTACTCGGATTGCCGAAAATATCCTGATGCGCGGCCGTAGGTGGACCGGCCTTTCTGGAGTCTGATGAAAATGCTGCACACCCTGATGCCTCTGTCTCTAAGCCCGACGTTTGCGCACTGGTCAACATGGGACCTTTTGACCAATGTGTGGATCCTTGGCGCGTGCGGCTTGCTGCTCAGCTGCTGGCTCCTCATTTTCCGCAAGCGAAGCAGTCTGGCGCGCAGATTGACCGCGATCGAGGTGGCGTTGCAAAGTCCAAACCTCAACCCCGAGGTGCAGCGTGAACTGGTCCATTTGCTGCGCCCACGACGCAGGGTGGGACTATTTAAGCTCGCTTGGATCGGGGTCAGCATTGGCATTGGTTGGCTGCTGACCAAGCCTGATGGCCATGTCTTCACCGTCGCGGTGATGGTGACGGCCGCTTCTTTTGCCCTCCTCACCCTGCCGCTTGCACTGCGCGAAATGGACCAGCGACGCGGATGAGCGACCTCCTCATGTTGCTGGGCTTGATCTTTGCCTTTGCCCTGGTCCGCGGCATGCTCGACCACCGCGCCAAAGAGCGGTTCGAGCGCATTCGAGTGCTCGAGGCCGCGATCCAGAATCCTGCCGTAGATCGTGCGACTGTCCATGCAATCGCGCAGCAGATCGGCCAGACACCGATCAGTGCCGCGCGGTGGATGGCGTTTGTCCTGGCGATCGGCTGGCTTGGGATGTTTGTTGGCGCGGCCTGCTGGATCGCGAGCAACTACAATGAAGCAATGCATGAATACGCAGCCGCAGGGATCGTGCTGTGCCTAGTGGGCTTTGCATTTGTGACCTATCCGTTCGCCCTGCGCGAACTGGAAGTGCGCCGGAAAGAAGCCTGATGGTGGCACCGATTGTGCCTTTTGCCACAATGCCAACCGTGCTGCCCTCGATTGCACTGCTGGAACAGCGAACCGCGCAGCTAATGGAGCTATGGCGGGTGCCGCCAGGGCCTTTAGTGCGTGTGAGTTGGAACCAGCGACTCACGACGACCGCGGGGCGGGCGTTTTGTGCAGAGCAGCGTCTAGAACTCAATCCGACGTTGCTCGCTGGGCACCCGGCAGAGATCCCGGGTGTCCTAGTGCACGAGGCCGCGCACCTTGCCGCGCACCGTTTGTTTGGCCAGGGTGTCGCCGCGCACGGCCGTCATTGGCGCGGGCTCATGCGGATCGCTGGCGAGGAGCCGACGATTTCGCATGATCTGCCCGTGCCGCGCGGCCGCCGTCGTCGGGCAAAGCGGCACCTCTACCTGCGCGTTTGCGATGCATGCGGCGACCGTCACATCGCGCGCTCCGTGCATTATGGAGCCTGCACCTGCGGTGCAGCGGATCGCTTTCTAGTGCTGCGAACGAGTGCGGTGCAGCAGGGGCTGGATATGCTGCGCGGCTTGACGCTGGCCGATGTGCGCAGCCGATGCACAGTGGCGCCCCCCCGATCCAACCGATGAGCCGCAACGTTGACATCTTTGAAGAAGTAGTGCGCCTGCGCCGCGATGGAATCCCAGCTGCGTTGGCGACCATTGTCGGCACGCGCGGATCAACGCCTGGTCGCACGACGATGCGATTGCTGGTGCTCGAAGACGGCACGTTCCTAGGCACGGTCGGCGGTGGCTGTCTCGAAGCGGAGGTATACGACCAGGCCATGGCGGTGATTGCCGATGAGCAGCCGCGCACGCAGACTTTTCGGCTGACAGAGAAGGAATCGCCCGACAGCGGCCTGATGTGCGGCGGCGAAGTGACCATCTTTATTGAGCCGGTCACGACCCCAGCGCTGTGGATCTTTGGTGGCGGTCACGTGAGCAAGGCGCTCTGTCAGGTCGCTGTGCTCGCGGGCTTTCGCGTCACAGTTGTGGACGACCGTGCGATGTATGCGAGTGGCGAACGCTTCCCTGAGGCCGCTGAGTCGATCGTCGGCGAATATCGCGCAGTGATCGCGGCGATGCCGATTCGTGCCAACACCTATTGCGTAGTGGTCACGCGTGGTCACAAGGAAGATGGCTTAGTGCTTGCGGCACTTGCTGTGCGCGCTGCAAACGGCGCTTTGCCCAAGTTCCTCGGCATGATCGGCAGCAAGACCAAGCAAGCGATCTTGTGGAAACACCTGCGCGCCGCGGCCGTGGCGGATGAGTTTTTGGCGCATGTGCGGACGCCGATGGGTGGCTACATCGGCGCGCGCAGCCATGAAGAAATCGCGGTGTCGGTGGTGAGCGAGTTGATCGCCGTGCGTCGGACCGGCAGTGACCTTGCGCGCAGTTGGGAGCACAAGCCGAGGAAGGCATCCAAGCGGCCGTCGCTGTCTGCGTTTGACATTGAAGAGTCGGAAGGCCCGGTCGCGGGAGCGGGCTGAGCCACGGCATGTTGTTGCGCGCTGTCGTGCTTGCCTTGCTTGCCGCGTTGGGCGTGGCGCAGAGTGATCGAGTGCAGTTGGATGGCGGCGAACTTTTGACCGACGTAGAACTGACGAGCTTTGATCTGCGTCACTTGCACTATCGCAAAGGCGGGGATGCAGCAACCGTGTCGGCCGAGCGGGTGATTGGCATCGAGTCTGCCCGCGCAATCGCGCTTTGCAGTCGGGCGATCGGCGCGCACGATGGCGCAGAGTTGTTGGCGATGGCGCGAGCGCAGTGGCAAGCCAAGGATGCCGTGCAGGCGCAACAGATCACCGTCTTGCTCGCCAAGCTGTGGCTTTTAGAGGGCAAGGATAGCTCGGTGGTTTCGTTGTTCACCGAACTGCAGGCGCAGGCACCTGATGCTGGCGTGCTGCCGCAACTGCTGCGAATGCGCGTCGATCATGGGCTGCTCACAGGCTCTGCGGCGGGCTTTGCGGCGGCGTCATCGGCAGTGCATTGCTGGCAACAAGAAACCGGCTGGCCGCTAGCGCTGCGCTTTGAAGGTGAGCTGCTCTTTGCGCTGGTCTCGCTGCAAAGTGCCGGCGACTGCAAGGCGGCGCTTGCCTTGTTGCAAGAGCTTGCGCCGCGCGCCGAGGCCTTTGGTAAACCATTTGCCGCAAGGACGCAGGCCGTGCTTCTCGAAGCTCTTGCCCGAACTGGTGATGGTGCGGCGGCGCAAAACCAGTGGCAAGCGCTCGCCGAGGACCAGGCGGATGCGTTTGCGCGCGCGTTCGCGTTGCTGCAGTTGGGCCGACAGGAGCTCGCTGTGGCGCAAACGACCCCCGAGGATCGGGCCAGCGCGCGTCGAGCGCTACGGTTGTTTTTGCGCGTTGCGATTGAATGCGAAGCAGCGCCCGACTTCTTGTTGGCCGACGCGCTGTTCTTTGGTGCAAAGTCAGCCGAACTCGGTGGCGGCGTTGATTCTCACGCCGTTGCTGCGCGTTGCAAAAGCGAACTGCGCGCGCGTTTTGCTGATTCCAAACGCGCCCGGCAATTGTCGCCGCCATGACTTCGCCGAATGATCTGCAGGGTGATGATCCGGGCCGCACCCCGATACTGGATAATCGGTGGGCTCAGGTGCCGAGCCGGCTCAACTCGCTGTCCTACTGGCCAGTGTGGTTTGGCATGCGGATGGCGATGAAAATATGGTTTCGCGTGCGGATCGAAAACGCGCCGAAGCTAGCCGGTGGATATGTGCTCGCCGCAAATCATACGTCGTTCCTAGATCCAATCCTGCTCGGTTCAGCGGCCCCGCGCCGTGTGACTTTCTTGATGACTGAGGTGGTCTATCGATCGCCTTTGCTGGGCTGGTTCTATCGGTGGAGCAGGTCGATCCCGCTCGCCGCGCGCGGTGGCAATCGCCTGGCACTGCGCGCAGCACGTTGGGCGCTGGCACAGGGCCGCGTGCTTGGCATCTATCCGGAGGGTGGCCTCAGTCGCGACGGCGGGCTCATGCTTGGCAGTCCGGGCGCCGTCTCGCTGGTGTTCAATGAGGCAGTGCCGATCATCCCGGTCGGCATTATCGGTGCATGGGAGGCGCTGCCGGCTGGCCGAGCGTTTCCGTTGCCGCGGCGGATCACAATCCGATTCGGAGCGCCGATTTCGCACGAAGAAATGACCAGCCTCGCGCCAGGCGAGGACCGTAAAGCGCGACTGCAGGCCGCGACCCGCTTGATCATGGAGCGGATCGCAACGCTGACCGGCGCGACACCGCGCGAGCAAGAAATCGCAACGCTTCGAGCCGCCATGCGCGACTGAGATGCTCCTGCTGGCGAGTTTTCTGCTGATTTGACGCATCTCATTCCCATCACCATCCCAAGCCTGATGGCCTTGGGAAGAGTGACGATGGAACACGAGCAGCAGAATTTTTTGGGCGTGGCGTTGGCAGAGTCCAACCTATTGCTGCGCCGCTGGAATGACGTTTTCACGCGCCAACATCGTGAAGACTTTGCGCAGGAGGCGGCCTTCGCAGCTGTGCTCCAGTGCAACGCCATGCGCAAGCCCGCCGCGTTTCCGTCGCTCGTGCGGGTGATCACCAGGCGCATGCGAGCGCGCGCGATTCATCGGCATTTACGTTTGCCAGAGTGCGTGGCCGAGAGCGATCTGCAATTGCTGCCGATGCCAGATCCGCTGGTTGGTTCGCACCTGTTGGTTGCCGGTCGCCTTGTTCCTCAGGCGTGGTTGGTGGCCTGTCTCGACGGTGTGCTGCCCCGCTTGAGCCAGCTCAATCGCATGCTCCTGCTGGGCTTTTACGAGGGGTTTAGCTGCGGCGAGTTGGGCGATCGCATGGGCCTCTCCGAGATGTCGGTGAAGGTTCGGATCCATCGCTCGCGTGGCCTGTTGCGCAAAAAAATCGAACGGATGGTCCGCGCGGCGGACCAGTTCGAATCGTGATCGTTACGTGAGAAGGATAGACCAATGAAGCATGTTGCATGGATTGTGACGGGACTGCTGGTTTCGATGTCGATGGCGCCTGCGCAGACAACGCCGCCGACGCAGCAAGTAAAACTGCAGACCGACGCGGCTAAGAAGGTCGCGCCAAAGCCGAAGCCGAGTGATGCCGCGCGTGCAGCCATGACGGCGGCACGCGAGACTGAAACTCCGGTGAAGGGCGCGGAAGGGCCGGCGCGTATGTCCGCGTTGCAGACGTCAGCCGAGGCTTGGGACAAGCTCGCCAAAGATTTCAGCAGCGAGCCGTTGGTTGCATCGCAAGCGTCGTTTCGCGGTGGCGAGTTATGGCAGCGCCATGGCAGCCTTGCGCAGGCCGAGCAGGACTTCTTGGCTGCGGCAAGGACCGATACGCCGCGCTATGGCCAGCGCGGTTTGTTTGAGGCGGCGGAGATGCAGCGTCGGCTGAAGCGCAACGATGATGCGTTGGCCACCTATGCCCAAGTGGTCGCCATCGACAGCGCTTCTACGCGAGCCTACGAGGCGCGCATTAGTCAGGGACGATTGTTGGAGTCGCTCGGGCGATTTGATGAGTCGATTGGTGCGTTCCGCAAGGCGGTAGATGGCGCGGCAAAATCGCGGCAGGTCGTCGAGGCTGCCAATTTGCTCGCCAAGGTGCTGATTCAGAAGGGTGATTTTGAGAGCGCGGATGGCGTGCTCGCACATGCTGAAGAATCCGTGCACAAGACGATTGCAGTCGATGCGGCGCAGACCGAGAGCCTGCAGAAACTGCTCGACGGCATGTCGGCGCGGAAGTCTTTGCAGCGCGCTCGCGACAAGCAGAATGGTGCCGCCAAGGATGCCAAGGCACTCGAAGAGGCCAAGGGTACTTCTGGCAACTGATCCGCAGTAACGCTGGTTTGCAGGCGAACGGGACCCGGTTCTTGGTGCGCTGGCGCGCCTGGTTCCGGGCCGATTAGGCAAGGGTTTTTGCCAGTGCGCAATCGGCCAGACGAGTGTTTGCCAGTGGTGGTTAGCGCACGCCGACGCCGTAGTAAGTGAAGCCGCCGGACCGCACGCGCCCAGCGTCCCAGATATTGCGGCCGTCGAACAGCACCGGTGACTTCATCTGCTTCTTCAGATCCGCCAGGTCGACATGGCGAAACTCGCTCCACTCGGTGACCAGTAGCAGTCCGTCGGCACCAGTGCAGGCGGCCATCGCGTTGTCGGCGAAGTGGGCGCGATCGCCGATGTGCCGCTTGGCTTCCTTCATTGCCTCTGGGTCGTAGACGTTGACCTTGGCCCCTGCCTTCACCAGCAGGTCGATCAACACGAGGCTCGGTGCCTCGCGCATGTCATCGGTTTTTGGCTTGAAGGCCAGGCCCCACATTGCAAACGTGCGGCCCTTCAGGTCGTTGCCGAAGTGCTTCACGACCTTCGAGAACAGCAACTTCTTTTGCTCCTCGTTGACGCGCTCGACGGCGGGCACGACATGCGGGGTGTAGCCATGTTCCTTGGCCGTCTGAACCAGCGCGCGCACGTCCTTTGGGAAGCACGATCCGCCATAGCCGACGCCCGCGAACAAGAATGGGAACCCGATGCGTTCGTCGGTGCCGATGCCTTTGCGCACATGATTCACGTCGGCGCCAACGGCTTCGCAGATGCGAGCCATCTCGTTCATGAACGAGATGCGCGTTGCCAGCATCGCATTGGCTGCGTATTTGGTCATCTCTGCAGACGGCGGGTCCATCACCAGCATCGGCTTGCCGGTGCGCAGGTAAGGCGAGTAGAGGTCCTCCATCACCTTGCGGCCGCGCTCGGACTCACAGCCGATCACGACGCGGTCCGGCTTGGTGAAGTCTTCGATGGCAGCGCCTTCCTTCAAGAACTCCGGGTTGCTGACAACATCGAATGGCTGCTTGGTCTTGCTGGCGATCGCGTCGTGCACCTTTTTATTGGTGCCGACTGGCACGGTGCTCTTGATGACGACCGTCAGGTATCCCTGCATGTGGGTGCCGATCGCGTGCGCGACCGAGATCACGTGGCGCAGGTCGGCGCTGCCGTCCTCATCCTGCGGCGTGCCGACCGCGATGAAGATCACCGCGGCATTTTTGATCGCAGTGGCGAGGTCTGTGGTGAAGGACAGGCGGCCCTCGGCGACGTTGTGCTTGAGCAACTCTTCGAGGCCAGGCTCGAAGATGGGGACCTCGCCGGCTTGCAAGCGGGCGATTTTGTCCTCATTTACGTCGACGCAGGTAATGCGGTTGCCGCTGTCTGCGAAGCAGGTGCCGAGGACGAGGCCGACGTAGCCTGAGCCGATGACTGCAATCTTCATGATTCGAGATTAGTGGAAGTGTCGATGGTAAGGGTCGCAAGTTGTTCGCCATTCTGCCACCGCTAATGCACTAAGATTCGACACATGCGCCGGACTTACTTCAGACTGCTTGCCACTCTTTCACTTGCTTCATGTGGACTCACCAGTGTTGTCGATCGTTTGCAGGAGCATTCGCCACCCCCGGAATTTGGCCGGCCTAGTTGGGTGCGCGGAATCGCCGGTGCAGGCGGCTGGTTTGGCGGGATTGTCGGCGCGGTGGTGTCGATTGTTGTGATTCCAATCTCTTACCCAATTTCGCTGGCGGCCGGCGACGGTCTCGGCGGGGAGATGTCGCACCAGGAGTTTTTGTTGCTGCCGATGACCTTTGGCGCAGTTGCAGGCCATTGCCTGTTTGGTGCGCCGCCGGACCTCCTTGACTTCACGTTTCGTCGCGCTTGGGTTCACGTAGACGATCCGTCCAACACTTTTGAGCTGCAGCCGATGGACCCGCCGGCGTGGCCCAAGCTAGCGCCGGTGGTGCCAGTTCCTGAACCCCAGAAGTCGTAGGCCGTCAGCATGATTCGTAAGCAGGTCCGTCGTGACAGCCGCCGCATTGATACCTCGATGGAAGAAGCCCTTTCAGCGCTGGAGAGCGGCAAGTCCGTCCTCGCAATGCGGCTGGCGCGTCGTGCGCGCGAGAACGACGGGGCGAACGTTGAGATCTTGCTGGGTCACGCTCGCGTAGCGCGTGCGTGCGGTCAGGACGAAGAAGCCGAGGAGTCGCTGCGCGCGGCGATCGCGATGTCGGGCAAGTGCAAAGAAGCTCACGTGTTGCTTGCTGAGTTGCAGGCGGCGCATGGCAAATGGGTGCAGGCGGTCCGGCTGATGATGCGTGCGATCGAACTTGATCCCAGCGATCTCGCGGTGTCAGAACAGTTGCGCTCATGGCACGAGTTGCTGCCGCAAGCAGTGCGCGATGTGGTGCCGCCGATTGAAGATTCTTTTCTGCCGCCGTCGCCGCGCGTGCTCGGTCGCAATGCGGAAGAGTTGCACCAGGAACTGATCGAGCGCGGCTACATCGTGTTGCGAGATGTCTGCACGGAGCAGGAGTGCGCTGCGCTGCGTGACGCGTTTGCCAGTGGCGAAGGTTTTGACCGCGTAGCCAGTGTTCAGGGTGGCGATGGACCTGCGTGCCGCGAGCGCTGGAGTCTGCTGGAGTTGCCGGCGCTCGTCGCGGAATTGCGGCGCTCCATGTATCCATTCGCGGCTGACCTGGTGGGCCGCACTTGCGCGTTGCTCGGCGACAAGAAGCCGTTGCCGCTAACCATTGGCGGCTGGCAGCGTCACCTTGGTGGTAGTCGTCGACCCGCCGGGCGGTTTCTGGCATTTACCGGCAACGAGACCTTGCCAACGCAGCGCACCGAAAACCGCGCCGCGTTTTCGCTGCGACTCTGGATTGACCTCGGCCCTGGCCCGCGCACAGATTCGCTCCGGTTGATCGACGCGCGCCCTGGTCGAAAGGTGCGCTCCACTGCCGCGCGCACCGCCCCCGGTGACGCATTGCTGTTCTGCTGCCGCGATCGGCCGCAACAAGTAGGCGGTGTGTTTGGCCTGCAACTCGTGCACTGGTCGTGCGGCCCGTTCGGTTTTGAGCGCGTGCTACTGGATGTGCCGTTCGATGATGTCTGATCGGTCGAGAGCGGCGTTGAGCGATGGCGTGCGAAAGCCTAGAGTGATCTACCTCTCGGGCGATTAGCTCAGCTGGTTAGAGCACCTCCTTTACACGGAGGGGGTCGTGGGTTCGAATCCCTCATCGCCTACCAATTTCTGCACCGCTGCGGATTTTTTTAGCAGCCTGCGCCGGTGCTTCGCTGCGCCGCTGTCCTGCATAGCCTCGCGCGGTGCTGCACTGCTCCGCATGGCTGATGGGCTGCCGCGCCCCGCAACTGCCCGTTTTTAGCCACCGGCAAGGCGGTATGCCGGCAATCACGTTTGTGGCGTTTGAGCCAGGCGGTCGTCGGCAACAGTCGATTGTCTAGTGCGCATTGTCGCTTGCGCAGCAAGGGGTGGGCGGCGTACATCCTTGCCCGCAATGGATCAATCCGCCGCCGTCAAGTTCGTCGATCGTGCCTGGGAGGACAGCATCGTCCCGCAGTTGTTCGACTACATCCGCATTCCCAACAGGTCGCCTTCGTTTGACAAGGACTGGGCCAAAGCTGGGCACATGGACCGCGCAGTTGAGTTGATCTCGGGCTGGTGCCGCGCGCAGAAGATCGAAGGTTTGACCGTGAAGGTGCACCGGTTGCCGGGGCGCACGCCGTTGATTTTCATGGAAGTTCCAGGCGAGGGCGAGGACTGCGTGCTGCTCTACGGCCACCTCGACAAGCAGCCGGAGATGGAAGGGTGGCTGCCAAACCTTGGGCCGTGGGAGCCGGTGCGCAAGGGCGACAAGCTCTACGGCCGTGGCGGAGCCGATGACGGCTATGCGGCGTTCGCATCGCTGGTGGCGCTGCAGTTGTTGCAGGAGCAAGGCAAACTGCGTTCGCGCTGCGTGATTATCATCGAGGCTTGCGAAGAAAGCGGCAGCTATGACCTGCCCTTCTACATCGACGCGCTCAAGAAAGAGATCGGCACTCCGAGCCTTGTGATCGCGCTCGATTCGGGCTGCGGCAACTACGAGCAATTGTGGTGCACAACCTCATTGCGCGGCATCGCGGGCGGGGACTTGAAGGTCGAGGTGCTGACCGAAGGTGTGCACTCGGGCGACGCGAGTGGCGTGGTGCCGTCAAGCTTCCGCGTGATGCGCGAGTTGTTGTCGCGCATCGAGGACGAGAAGACCGGCCAGATTCACAAGGACTTTCACATGTCGATCCCTGCGCAGCGCAAGGCCCAGGCAAAGTCCTGCGGCACAGTGCTGGAGGATTATCTGTGGAAGCGTTTTCCGTGGGCAAAAGACACGAAGCCGATGGCCAAAGACCTTGGCGAACTGGTGCTCAACCGCACATGGCGGCCATACCTCGAGATCATCGGGATGGATGGCATGCCGAGTTGCGACAAGGGCGGCAATGTGCTGCGGCCATACACAAAGGCCAAGCTGTCGCTGCGCATTCCTCCGTCTGCAAATGCCGATCACTGCGTCGCCACGCTGAAGCAAGTCTTGACCAAGAACCCGCCCTACGGCGCGAAGGTCACCTTTGCGGCTGAGAAGGCATCGAACGGATGGAATGCGCCGTCGTTGGCGCCATGGCTCGAAGCCGCATGCGAGAGCGCGTCGCAGACCTTCTACAAGAAGCCCTGCGTCTACATGGGCGAGGGCGGCACGATCCCGTTCATGGGGATGCTCGGCGAGAAGTTTCCCGAGGCGCAGTTCTTGATCACTGGCGTGCTTGGCCCGCAGAGCAACGCGCATGGTCCCAATGAGTTCTTGCACCTGCCGATGGGCAAGCGCATCACCTGCTGTGTAGCACAGGTGATCGCTGATCACTTCACGCGCAACGAACGCGCGGCGGCGAGCAAGCACGGTGCTGGCAACAAGTCAAAGGCGAAGGGCGCCGCGAAGTCAAAGCCAAGGCAGGCTGCGAAGTCGAAGCGCTGAACGCAGTCGCGCGGTCCGGCTACCGCTTCTCGCTTGGCGCGACCATCTGCTTTGGTGCGAGGCTGAGGCCACTCCAATCGACCGCCGCGCGGAAGGTTGCTAGCGGACCGGCGACGAAGTTGGTGACAGCAGCCAAGACCTCGATGAGCTTGGCGTCAGCGCGATCCAAGCCGAGCAGTTCGTTCGAGTTCGGCGCCTCGGGAGTGCTGGTAAGAACGCCGAGGCACTCATTGATGTCGTGCATGAGGCCAGTAGGCGTGTTGATGCCTTGCTTTGGCTTTCGGCCCCAAAGCGTTTCCTCGGTAGTGGCGATTGCCTTGTCGACTGCTTCGAGTGCATCGCGCAGCGATTGTTGTGGATCGTCGTCCGCCTTTGGTTTTGCCTCGACGGCGAGGCGCTGACGAACGAGTTCGACATCCTGCTTCGCGCGCGCCAATTGTTGCAGCGTCGCACGCAGGGCCAGCTGCAATGCGTCACTGCGCGCATGGGCCGCGTCCTTGTCCTTGCGAGCCTGCATGCCAACCTCGACGCGCGGGTCGGCGAACACGCTGAGCTTGGTGATTTGCGCCTCACCTTGAAAGCGAACCGTGAGTTCGTAGTCGCCGGGTAGTACTTCGCGGCCAGCTGGCGGCACCTCGGGGATTTCGATCTCCAGTTTACGGCTCGGTCCCTGTGTGCCGTCGCGTTCGAGATTCCAAATGACGCGGTTGAGGCCGAGCTTTACCGGTTGGCGGAATGTGCGGATCAGAGTGCCGCTCGCATCGCGGACTTCGACGGTGACTTGATCCTTGGGATCTGGCTTGGGTTTTTTCGGCGAGTCGGCGGCGGGTTTATCAGCGGACTTCGCAGCATCGTCCGTTGCCTTTTCCTTGGTTGTTGCGTCCGCCGCAGGCTTCGCCGCTGCCTTTGCGGCTTTGCGGTCGCGCTCGATCTGCTCGTCGGGATGCGCGAGTTCATCAGCCTTTACTAGCACGTGCACGAATGCGCCGCGTTCCCGCGATTCACCGCGAAACTCGCCATGCCCTGGGAATCGTTCTGATGGTGTCTGCTTGGTGATCCACGCGATTGCATTTTGCGCAGGAAAAACGTGCAGCTTCTCCTGCAGCATCGCTGCAGTCAGAGTGCGCAGCGGCGTGATGTCGTCGATGATAAAAATCGAGCGGCCGTGCGTGGCAACGATCAGATCGCTGTCGCGTGGGTGCACGAGCAGCCCCATCACCGATGCCGTTTTGATGCCGTGCTGCCAACGGAACCACGAAGCGCCCGCGTCGATCGTCACGTAGAGCCCAAACTCGGTGCCTAAGAACAGCAACTCCGGGCGAATGGGGTCCTGTTCGATCGACAGGCAGTAGCCGTCGATGTCCTTGGTCGCGAGCGAGGTCCATGTCTGGCCGAAGTCGTCGGTGCGATAGGCATAGGGCTTCCAGTCGGCGCGGCGGTGGCCGTCGAACACGACAAAGGCGGTGCCCGCGGCGTGCGTGCTCGCTTTGACCTCAGGGCACCACGTGTTGCGCGGCAAACCCTCGATGCGGTCCTCGACGCTGCGCCACGACGCGCCGTTGTCTTGCGTCACCTGCAAGCGGCCGTCATCGGTGCCGACCCAAACAACCCCGCGCTGCTTGCTGCTTGGCGCGATGGTAAGGATCGTGCAATGGTTTTCAGCGCCGGTTGCATCGAGCGTGATGCCGCCGCTCTCACTCTGCTTTTGCCACTCTGGATTGTCGGTGGTGAGGTCGGGCGAAGCGATGGTAAAGGACTCGCCACGGTCCGTGCTCTTGTGCAAAAACTGGCTGCCAAACCAGATCGTCGCGCGATCGAACGGATCCTGCGCGAGGCCCGCGTTCCAGTTGAAGCGGAGCCGCTTGCCAATGGGCGGCAGCGGCTGGATGTGCTTCTGCTGGCCGGTGCGCAGATCGAAGCGCACCAGCTCGCCGCCTTGGCTCATCGCATAACCCTGCTGGCTATCCTCGGGATCGGGCAGCGTTGCAAACCCATCGCCAAAGCAAACCTCTTGCCAGTGGAAGTTGCGGATGCCGCCGTTCTCCCAAACGGTCGATGGGCCGCGCCAACTGCCGTTGTCCTGCAGGCCGCCATACACGTGGTAGGGCACGTCGAGGTCGGCTGCTATGTGATAAAACTGCGCGAGCGGCAGGTTGGCGCTGAAGGTCCACGTGAGTCCCGCATCGTGGCTCTGGTAAACGCCGCCATCGTTGCCGAGCAGCGCGCGATCGGGATCCTGCGGGTCGATCCAGAGCGAGTGGTTGTCGGGGTGCGTAACCCAACTCGCGATCGATTGAAACGTGCGGCCACCATCCGTGGACAGATCAACGGACATCGCCAGATTGAACACGCGGTTGGGGTCGCCTGGATCAACACGGATGTCGCAGAAGTAGAACGGTCGAGGTGCGATGTCGTCGTTGTTGTTGACCATTCGCCAGCGAAAGCCACCGTCATCGCTGCGGTAAAGCCCGTTCTTCTGACACTCGATAAGTGCATAGACGACGCGCGGATTACTCGCTGCGATGGCGAGGCCTTGGCGGCCGTAGTCGCCAGCGGGTAGACCATCTTGTTCGCCAAGCTTCTGCCAAGTCGTGCCGCCATCGAGCGACCGGTAAAAACCGCTGCCAGGACCGCCACTCGTGAAGTCGTGCGGCGTGCGACGGTGCTGCCAGAGTGCAGCGAACAGCTTGTCGGGATTGCGCGGGTCCATCACCACCTCGCAGCAACCGCTCTTTGCATCGCTGTAGAGCACCTTCTGCCAGGTCGTGCCGCCATCGCGGGTGCGGAACAGGCCGCGCTCCTCGTTCTCGCCCCAGGTGGTGCCGAGTGCGGCGACAAACGCGATGTCGGGATTGGTCGGATGCAGCACGATGCGGTGAATGTGCTCGGTGAGTTCGAGGCCGAGCTTTTGCCATGTGCGACCGCCGTCGCGGGTGCGGAACAGGCCGCGGCCGACGCTTGCGCTATTGCGCGGATTGCCTTCACCGGTGCCAACCCAAACTACATCTGGCGAACGCGGATCGATTGCGATGGCGCCGATCGATGTGCAGTTCTGGTCATCGAACATCGGCTTGTAGCGCACGCCGCCATCGGTGCTTTTCCAAACGCCGCCGCTGGCTGCACCAACCCATACGATCTTCGGGTCACCTGGCACGCCGCAGACTGCGCCGATGCGGCCACTCGTCGTGGCGGGGCCGATGCTGCGCGCCTGCAGGCCGGCAAGCAGCGTCGCGTCGAGCGGATCGCTCTTTGGCGCCTGGTCCGGTTTTTTTTGCGCGGTGGCTTCAAGCTGCTGTGCCAAAGCGGTTGGCGGGCTTGTTGGCTGAGCAGCGGGCGACGGGTCCTGCGCGGTTGCGCAGGTGGTAACAAGAATGGAGAAGGCGGCGAGGGCGAGCTTCATGCAACGCCGCATCGTCGCATTCGTGCCGCGCGGCGCAACGAGTGCGGCGCAAAGTCGTCGCAAAGGCGATGCGTGACTACCCGTTTAGCTGTTGAGCCACTCGAAACGAATCGGCGATGCGATGTCTGGGTGCAGGCTCTTGTGCACAGGGCAGCCATGGGCAGCGGTCTCCAGTAGCTGCTTTTGCTCGGCTGTGAATGTGCCTGGCAACGTGATCAGCACTGGCAGCTTGCCGATGCGGCGCGGGTTCTGGTTCATCTCCTTCGTAACCTTCGCCGTGGCGCCGCGGAGGTCGAGGCCGTGCCGCCGCGCGACGATGCCCATGATCGTCAGCATGCAGCTGCCGAGCGCGCTAGCCACCAGATCCGTTGGCGAGAAGAACCGTCCCTGACCCTCGTTGTCCTTTGGCGCATCGGTGTGGATCGTTGCGCCGGACGGGCCGTGCGTTGCGGTGGTGGAGAGGTCGCCGTCGTAATGGGCGGTGATGGTGGTCATGGGCGGATGATAGCTTTACCGGCGGTTGTGTAGTCAGGGGGCCAGCATTTCATAGGCGCGCTGGATGGCACGGAAGCGTTCGGTGGCCTCCTGCTGCGCGATCGGGCCGAGGCTTGTTTGGGCGTCGGGGTGAAAGCGCCGCACCAGCTCGCGGTGCCGCCGACGGATGTCCTGCTTGCTCGCCGTGAGTGGTAAGCCGAGCGTGGTAAGCGCGTGTTCTCGGTCTGTCGGCGTGGCGGGTTGTTGGCGTTGTTGCTGCTGTTGGTCTGATTGTGACTGCGCACGAGGCCGAGGCCGCGGCTCCTGCGCGTTGCCACGCTGCCGTAGATGTTGCGCGCGCGTGAAGGCGAACAGCATGTGCGCGATCTCGGGTGCGATGCCTAGGCCCCTTGCCACCTGCTGCAAGGCAAGGTGCTCCGAGGGCGCAAAGTTGTCGTCGACGAACGCGACAAGGCATGCCCAGGTGAACAGTGTTGCAGACTCGCTGCTGCTCATCCCGCGTGCGACACGGTGTGCCAGTGCGGCGATGTCATCCGTGGCAACGCGTTCGGCTTCCCAACTGCCGAGCTCCTCGGCGGAGACCGGATCTGCGAAGCGTTGGAGCAGGATGTGGCGCACCATTGCGCGTTCCTCAGTGCTGCTGCGTCCGTCTGCTTCGGCGACGGCGATCAGCAGTGCAAAAACTTGCTGCGGGATAGTTTTGCGTGCAAACGCCTGGTGTTCATTTGCGCCCCAAGCGCCGCGCAGTTGTGAGTCCTCTTTCAGGCTGCGGACTAGCGGCGTGATGGCGCGATATGCGACCTGGAAGCCGATTACGCAAATGATCACCTCGATGATCCGGAATAGGCCGGGTGGGCTCTGCCTGAAGATCAGGAGTGAGAACGCGCCGACGCCACCAGCGACCAGGATCACCAAGCCAAGGATCAGTCGGCTCGACCAGTATTGGAGTGGCTTTCGCAAGGCGTTTGCGCTGGTCAGTCGTTGATTTCTTGAGGCTTCTGCAAGCCGCCGAGGATGCGCGTGGGAGCCTTCATTGCAGTTGGATTTGCAGCACCAGCGCCTGGTCGTGCCGTCGGATCTTTGCGTGGAGCTGGCCTTTGCCGAGGGACAGTTTTAGTGGCGCTGGCAAGTCAAACTTGGCGAGCGCGGCGACGCGGAAGATGTCGAGGTCGAGAGTGGCGACTGGTGGCTGTGAGTGAGCGGCAACCTGGTCGAGCGGACGGACCCGCAGCGTGCGATCCATTGTTGCGTCGATCAGAGCCTTGATGCGCGCTTCGCAGTGTTTGCCACCTGCGACCGAAAACGCATGTCCCCCTGCTACCGCGAGAAAACCAATCACCTCACCGCCGTCGGTGGCAATCAGCGGAGTGGGAGTACGTGGCAGCACCGAACTTTTCATTACGTGAATATCGCGATGGGTAAGTGCGTTCACCGTGTATTCGACGTCGATGCGGCGGCGGGCGAGATGCTCTTGCTGTCGCGCTAGCGCCGGTGCTGCAAAGGCGGTTTCTTCGTAGCCCTTCGCATCGCGTAGCAACAGTGCGAGCTGCAAGCCATCTGGGTCGATTGCGAGTGCGCCGCTGCCGGCGAGGCAAGTGAGCGAGCGGATTTGATCGGTGAGTGCTGCGGGCGAGTTGCCGTTGGTCAACTCCGCGAGCCACGGTAGGAATGGTTCGCACGCAGAGAATACGTGATCGGCAGCGAGGTCGAAGTCGACGCGCGCAAAGGCGTCGCCATCGATTTTGGGCGCACCTCGTTCGCCGGGCACGAGGTGCATGAGCCACTCACTCGTGTTACTCAAAGCCTGTGGCGTGAGCACGAGGGTAAACACTGCGCCGTGCTCCTGGTCGCTCGTGAGGGTGGCGTCGAGTTGTTGTAGGTCGCGCGCGATCGCTAACAGTTGCGCCAGCAGTTTTGGTGGCAGGTCGCGGCCAAACCCAAGGCCTTCGCCGAGCACGGAGAGACGCGGCCCCCAGAGCTTTGTAAAACGTGGCAGCGCCGCCGCAGTGAGCATGAGCCACGCCGCAGGCCGGATGCGAAGCGACAGCAGAGTGTCCGCAGCAAGTGTCGCTGGCACCTCGCTACTCTGCAGTTGCCCATCGGCATGGATCACAAGCTCGCTTTGTTGATCCGCTGTGAGCGTGTGCTTTGGTTCGTTCTCGAAGAACAGTAGATCCGTTGCAGCGATGATCGCGGGCACTTTGCTCACCAATCGAAATAGTGGAGCAGGCGCGGCCGCAGTCTGGCCAATCGGCTGGCCAATCGGCTGGCCAACCTGCTGGCCGAGTAGTGAGCTTGCTGCAAGCAGTGCGCTGAGTGCGGCAGAGCTTTTCAGTGGCATGTGGCGCGTCATTTGGGGGCGGTAATTTGCGCAGCCTGAACCAGGCCTGCGTGCAGGTCGCTGGCACGCTTTCCAGTGGCTTCGGATTGCAGCTCAAGGATGGCGCTGCCTTGCTTGCGCGACTGCGAGATCGTGCGGCCCAGTGCGCGGCCGATTGCCACAAAGTCAGGGAGGACCGCAAGGTCGGCGGCTGCTTCTGGTAGCGCAACGTGGAGTGCTACTACTTTGATGCCAAGTTTGCGCGCGGCACAGCAGGCTGCAGAAAGCAGTGTCGCATCGCCATCGGCGACGATGAGCGCGCGGCAACCCTGTGCAGCGAGTTGTGTGATGAGAGCAGCCTGTTGCTCTGAGTTGCCGTCCGCGCTGCGGTGTGTGAGGCGCAGGAAGGGGCGATTCAGCACCTCAGCATCGAGTTCGGCGCGGCGGGCTTTGCCATTTGAAGTACGTTCGTCCAGCTGGATCACACCGATGGCGAGCGGTGGTTTGCCGGCGACGGCGACCAGCATTGCCGCGTGCTGGCGGCGAGTGAATGCCAGCAGGATGTCGGCCGGCGTTGCGACCGTCTCGCCTGTGTCGTTGGCGCGAGTGAAGATGCGCGCGCCGAGCCGGAAGTGAAACTGTTCGGGCGCGAAGGTCACGCCGTTGCTTGTCAGCATGGCGAGGTCGAGTGCGGCGCTGGCGCAGGTTGGCGGTTTGGCAATGGCCGCGAGCACGCCGTCGAGCACTAGACGCTGGCCATCCGCTTGACCACCAACACAAACCACCTGCACGTTACCAAGGCCATTTTTTTTGCAGGCATCGGCGGCAGCCACGGCGGTGGTTGTTTCGTGCGCAACGATCGCATCGAACTTGGTGCCGCGCGCTACTAGCTCGAAAATCGCGGCCGTTGCCTTCGCGGGATCGCCGAAGGTGTCCGTGCTTTGCACGATGCGGAATGCGTCAAAGGCAGAGGCAGGACCTGGGTCACTGTGGCTTCCGCATGCGAGCAGTGCGAGCAGTGCTAGCTGGGCGAGCAGAGTGCGGACAGTGGTAAAGTGCGGAAGGTGCATAAGCGGTAAGCGTGATGATGGCTCGAGCGCCCACCCTGCGCCATGGCGAGTTGCGCGCGGGAGCTTTGCCGTGTGCTCGTTCATAATGTTGGTGCCGCGCAGAAGTGTGTGACGAACATGCCTTCCACCGTTGTGCGTGGCAGGCGGCTGCTGCGTAGTTGTCGCGTGTCTTCCCCATATTGCTGCGTTGCCTTCGGGCCAAAGTAGATCTCGGGGATCGGTTCTGTTGGCGCGTCCGCGCACCACTGCGCCCCGTCTTGTGGTGGTTCGATTTGATTGAGTGCATTAGCAAGCGGCCGCAGGTCGCGGCGCAGTGGCGGCTTTTTGGTCACCATCTCAAACCAGCTTTCGGTGCGATCATGGAAGCGGTAGAGGGGCCCATCAGCGGTGTTTTGCAGGTGCATCACGCGGTATGCGCCGGCCAGCGTATTGAGTGTCATCCGATGCGCATTGCCCGTGGTAGCGAGAATGGCAAAGCCAAGATCTCGGTGGTGAGTGAGCGCCACCGCGCCGCGCAGTCCCGCGTCGATCTGGCCGCGGATCAATGCGAGTTCGTCCTTGTAGAGCGCGGCAAAGTGTTCGGGTTGGTCGAGCACTAGCCTTGCGTTGGCGAGCAGCCACTGATATCGGGCGAAGCATTTTTCCGCGCCCGACAGGTTGTGGAACTCCGCCGCCACTGGCGAAGCGGGAGAAGCTAGGTGTGAAACGATCCGATCGATGGCAAACCCGCGCCACGTGTGCAGCAATCCAAAGTCGCCCGTGGCGGCCGCCAACAGCAGCAGCTCTTCGCGCGGCTGCGCCACTTCAGGATGCAAAATGGCGAGCAGCGAGCAGAAGCCATCCGTGTCGTAGTGGTCATTGAGGACCACAGACGCATCACCGAGAAAGTTTTTTTGCTCGGCCGCGTCGGCGCGGGAGAAGTTGAGGCAGATGCCGGTGCTGAGATCTGCTTTCCAAGCAGCGGGCGTGCGGTTGCCCGGCCAGTGCGAGAGGTTGGGCCCGCTAGGAGTCATCCCATCGACGGACAGGTGCAGCCCCTTGGCAGCGGGCAACCCTGAATGACTAAGTTGAAGACTGCTACGCACAACTGCGGTTTTCGGTTCGGGCACAAACGGTAATGTATGCTCTTGGCTGGTGCAGATGGTTTGTGTTGACGAGAGACGATGCAAACCGGAGAGAACTGCACTGGGCCGTGAGATGGAGAGCACGGGAAAAGATTGAGCGATTGAGAGATTGAGAGATTGAGTTTTCCCGGTCGTCAGCGGCAAGGCTGGCGGCCGGGTTTTTTTTCGCCCGCCCGCCCGCCCGCCTGCCTGCCTGCCCGCTCGCCCGCTCGCCCGCCCGCCCGCTCGCCCGCCCGCCCGCCCGCCCGCCCGCCCGCTCGCCCGCTCGCCCGCCCGCCCGCCCGCCCGCCCGCCCGCCTGCCCGCTCGCCCGCCCGCCCGCTCGCCCGCCCGCCCGCTCGCCCGCTCGCCCGCTCGCCCGCCCGCCCGCCCGCTCGCCCGCTCGCCCGCCTGCCCGCTCGCCCGCTCGCCCGCGCGAGCTATCGGGTCACTTTTCGGCGCGGCCTTATCCCTTGGTTGGCATGCTCAGATTGCTGACTAAATCGCCCGTTCGCAGCGGGGGGTGGCCGCGCTTTCAGTTCCTTGAGTTGGCAGCGCATACTCGCTTGCAAACCCTTCCGCCGCGGCTAGCATCCTCGACCCCTTGCGTGGGGGCGTAGCTCAATTGGTTAGAGTACCGGACTGTCGATCCGGTGGTTGCGGGTTCGACCCCCGTCGCCCTCGCCACATAGGGACCTCGCGGAAGGCCTGAGGCCGACCGCGGGGGTTTTTGCTCCGGGTGCCCATGCCTCGTTAGATTGCCCCCTTAACAAAGGCGGTGGCGATAGTTAAGTCGTTCAGCAGTTGGCAACTGTGGTCCCGCGAAGGCCTAGACTCGGGGTTGCTTTTTGCGCACTTGGTCATGCCGGCACGTCAGCCGATTTTTCGGTGGCCACTTCATGCAGTGACCCCTTCGGGAGTGACCCCTTCGGCAGTGAGTCCTGCCGCGACTGGCACTGAAGCACGCCGTGGCTCAGACGCGCGCGACGGTGTTTTGCAGCGTGCCGATGCCGTCGATCGTGATGGTGACGACATCACCTTGCGCCAAGGTGAATGATTCTGGCGGGACGATGCCGGTGCCGGTCAACAGCACCACGCCGAATGGAAATTGCTGCGAGCGGAACAGGAAGTCGGCGAGTTCGGTGAAGCTTCTTTTGATCTGCGACACGCTGGTCGTGCCGGCAAACACTGCTGCGCCGGCGCGGTCGATGCGGATCGCAATCTGCCAGGCGCGCGCCTGCTGCTCGGTGGCGAGCGTGATGCATGGGCCTAGGGCGCATGAGTTGCGATAAATCTTTGCCTGTGGCAGGTAGAGCAGGTTTTCACCTTCGATGTCGCGTGAGCTCATGTCGTTGCCGATGGTGCAGCCGACGAGTTCTTGGCGGGCATTGAACACCAGTGCCAACTCTGGCTCGGGAACGTTCCAGCGCGCGTCGCTGCGGATGCCGATCAGGTCCTGCGGGCCGACAACTTTGTGCGGCATCGCCTTGAAGAAGATTTCAGGCCGCGCTGCCTCGTAGACCATGTCATAGGCGTTTTTGCTAAAGGTGCTCTCCGCCATGCGCGCCTTCTTGCTGCGTAAATAGGTGACCCCAGCCGCCCAGACCTCTTGGTGCTCCACTGGTGGCAGCAAACGCACCGCGGCTGCAGGCACGATGGTGGTCGTGCTACTTGCGAGCTTGGCGATTGCGTCGTGCGGTGCTTTGTCATCCAGCAGCGCAGTGAGCGAGGTTGCGCCGACTGCGGTGAGATCGTGCACGTGGCCTTCGTCGTGCAAGAGCCCTACTCGGGGTGGTCCAAACGCATTCGAGAACCGGCAGAGTTTCATGCACAAGAGGCTAGTGCGAAGCCTTGCGCGCACGAGTGGATAGTCCGCGGACTTGAAGGATCAGGAGCGCCGACGCTTTTTGCGGCCCTTGGTCTTTGATGAGCGACTGCCTTCTGTCTGCGGTTCGGGTTGCTTGTTGGCGAGTTCGAGCAGCGTGGCCTGGCTCCGCAGCGGTGCTTCGCCTTCGCGACGGACAATGCGTTCGCTGCCGCCGGAGGCAAGGACGCGCCGTCCCTTCACGTTGTCGGATAGTGCCAAGCCGAGCACTTCGTCGATGACCCGCTTTTTCAAGTCGGCGTCGAGCACTGGGATCGCCACTTCAACGCGGCGGTCGAGATTGCGAATCATCCAGTCCGCGGACGACAGGTAGACGAGCGGGCTGCCGCCGTTCTCAAAGTAGTAGACGCGGCTGTGCTCAAGGAATCGGTCGATGATTGCACGGACCGTGATGTTTTCGCTGAGGCCTTGGACGCCTGGTCGCAGCAGGCAGATGCTGCGCACGCAAAGTTGGATTTGCACGCCGGCGCGCGAAGCCTCGTAGAGCGCGAGGATGGTCTGCGGATCGGTGAGGTTGTTGAGCTTGGCCTTGATCGCTGCGGGCCGACCGGCCTTCTTCGCCTCGATCTCTTTTTGGATCAGGCCCTGCAGGCGATCGCGCAGCGTGAACGGCGCTACCAGCAGATTCTGAATCTGCGGCAAGCGGGCGTAGCCGGTGATCATGTTAAACGTGGCAGCAACCTCTTCGCCAACGTCGGCGCGCGCGGTCAGCACCCCGATGTCGGTGTAGCTGCGCGCGGTGGTTGGGTTGTAGTTGCCGGTGCCGATGTGACAGTAGCGCTTGATGCCATCATCTTCGCGACGCACCACCAGCGTGCACTTGGCGTGCGTCTTCATCCCGACGATGCCGTAGACGACGTGCACGCCGGACTGTTCCATGCGGCGTGCCCACTGGATGTTTGCCTCTTCGTCGAAGCGCGCTTTCAACTCCACCACGACCGTGACCTGCTTTCTTTGCTGCGCGGCCTCGATCAGCGCGTCCATCATCGGGCTCTTGGAGCCGGCGCGATAAATCGTCTGCTTGATGGCAAGCACGCGCGGGTCGCGAGCCGAGTGGCGCATAAACTCTTCGACCGTCGAGAACGATTCGTAGGGGTGGTGTAGCAGTAGATCGCCGTCGCGCAGGTCGGCGAACATCTCCTCGGCGGTGGGCCAAGAGATCGACTTACGCGGCAGCAATGGTGGGTCCTTGAGTTCGGGCTGCTCCACCATCGTGTAGAGCTCCATCAGTCGACTGAGGTTGACCGGGCCGTCGCAGTAGTAGACGTCGTCGGGGTCGAGCTGAAAGGCCTTGACGAATCGGTCGACGATCTCAGGGCTTGCCCCCATGTCGATCTCAAGTCGCACTGGTTCGCCGCGGCGGCGCTTTACCAGTTCGCGCTCGATCGAACTGAGCAGGTCGGTGGAATGCACGTCGTCGACATCAATGTTGCTGTCGCGCGTGACGCGGAAACTGCAGGCTTGCACAACTTCGAGGCCGGGGAACAACACGCCAAGGTGTTCCTGCACGATGTCGGCCGTGAAGATGTAGGTGTGCTTGCCGTCCTGATCGGGCAGCCGCGCGATCCGAGGCAGCACGCGGGGCACTTGGACCACGGCCATGCGATGACTGCGCCGCGCCTTCGTCGGTTCCAAAAGCAGCGCCGCGATATTGAGTGACTTGTTGAGCAGCACCGGAAATGGGTGTGCTGGGTCGATCGCGAGTGGCGTAAGGACCGGCAACACCTCGCGCTTGAAGTGGGAATCGAGCCACACGCGGTGTTGCGGGCTTAGTTGCTTTACCGTCTTTATCTCGATCCCAGCTCTGGCGAGCGCCGGCACGAGGTGGTCTTTCCAGGCGCGATGCATCGCTTCGTTGAAGACGCGCGCCTGATCGCGGATCAGCTCGAGTTCATCGCTCGGCTTGATGCAGTCTGGGTTCTCGCCCTGCAAGTTCGCTTCGACTAGTTCCATTACGCCGGCAACGCGCACTTCGAAGAACTCGTCCAAGTTGGTGCTGGCGATGGCGCAGAACTTGACGCGTTCTAGCAGCGGTACGCTTTCGTCCATCGACTCTTCGAGCACGCGCCGGTTGAACGACAGCCACGACAACTCGCGGTTTACGAATAGCGCCCCTCGATCCATGCTCGCCAGCGTTGGCAGCTGCACTTGCACTGGCGGAGTCGGCGGTTTCGCGGGTGGATTTACGCCTGCTGCGTCAGGTGACGAAGCGGCGGCAGCGGTGGTCGATGGGGCCGATTCCGTTGAGGCCTGCGAAAGCTTTTGCGGCTCGGCTGCGGTGCGGGCCAGCGGGTTGATTGCGAACTCGGTCATTTGGAGCGGGGTATTCGACGCTGGCCTGGCCATGCCTGCTAGCCCAGCGTGGCGTATTCATCGTCTCTTCTCGGGCCAGTCGCAAAGTCTGCCGAAAAATGCGTCGTAAAATAATTATTATTAATGACTTATGACACAAAATCGGCCAAGGGGAAAGCCAAAATGACGCTCACGATTCAGCCGCCGCTCGGTGACATGGTGAAGCAAGGCGCATCCGGCCTGCACATCCGGCCTGCACATCCGGGCTGGCTTGCTCTGCGCATCGACGGTGCGATCGGTCTAGCAAAACCGACCCCGGAAGCGACCGGGATGCGGTGTCGGCAGTTGATGACGCCGCAGTAGTGGCAATTGTTCGAGCGCGACCGAGGCCGCGATTTTTCCTACGCCAGCAAAGACCTCGCGCGGTTTTGCCCCATCAAGTTGACCAAGGCGCGATCTCGATCGTGGATCGCGTCATCGAGGTGTTGCCAAAGGTTGCGCAGCAACAGGTCCGCGTGCAATTGGCGGGCACGTTGCACGGTGTCATTAGTCGGTCGCTCGCACCAAAGACCGGTGGTGGCCGAATAGCTGCGCGCGAAATCCTTTTGCTGACGGGGCGGCGCGTTCGCTGATCCGTGAATCGAATGGTTCGCAGATCCTAAACCCCATGCAGACAGGCCGTGCGCCATGCATGACGACACTAGCAGATGAGTTGCTTGCGTTTGTATGGGGGCCTGATCACCGCCCATGATGCGATCGCAAAGTCCAACCGCGCCGAAGTGCGTCGCCGAAGCGCCGCAGCGGTGGTGAAGCGGCCCGTCGCTATGGGCACAAACCGGCGGCGAGGCCACCAGACTGCGCGCTATGCCGTCGCCGCAAAACTGAGCTTGCGGATCTGCGCCGAAGCGCCGCCGCGCAATCCGCAACGGTGGGTAGCGGTGACGAGGTGTGAACAGTTAGTTTGCGCGGCAGGATCCATGCGTATGACTGAGAAAGGCTCCAGAGCAACGCCGCGAGTGCTGGCGGTCATCGGCACAAGGCCTGAAGCCGTAAAGCTGGCGCCGGTCGTGCATGCGTTTTGGCAACGGCCCGAGGTCGAATTGCGCGTTCTAGCGACGGCGCAGCATCGGGCGATGCTCGATCAGACCCTTGCGTTCTTCGGCATCCGTCCCGACCGCGATCTCAATGCCATGCGGCCCGATCAGAGTCTCGCTGAGTTGACGGCGCAGCTGCTTTTGTTGCTCGATCCTGCGCTCAAGGAGGAGGCTCCTGCGCTGGTGCTGGCGCAAGGCGACACAACCACCGTGATGGTCGTAGCGATGTGCTGCAGTTACCGGGACATTCCGTTTGCGCATGTCGAAGCGGGACTGCGTTCTGGCGATCTGCGAAGGCCGTTTCCCGAAGAACAGAACCGGATGTTTGCGGCGCGGGTGGCGGCACTCAACTTTGCGCCGACCAAGTGCGCGGCGGACAACCTGCTGCGCGAAGGTGTGCGGCCGGAGTCGGTGCAGATCACTGGCAACACAGTCATCGACGCGCTGCAGTGGACCTTGGCACGTGTTGCAGTGAGCAAGTTTCAAGTACAGCAAGGCCAACGGCTCGTGCTCGTAACGGCGCATCGACGCGAAAACTTTGGTGCGCCGTTCGACCAGTTGTGCATCGCGCTGCGGCGGCTCGCCGATCGCGCCGACGTCCGCATTCTCTATCCATTACATCCCAATCCCAATGTGCGGCAGGCGGCAAAGTTGGCGCTTGGCGATCACGCGCACATAAAGCTTGTCGAGCCGCTCGACTATCCGGACATGGTCGCTGCGATGCAGGCGTGTGACTTGATTCTGACCGACTCCGGCGGCGTGCAGGAAGAGGCGCCATCGCTCGGCAAGCCGGTGTTGTTGTTGCGCGATGTGACCGAGCGGCCCGAAGGTGTTTTGGCTGGTGCGGTGCGGCTTGTTGGCACCGATCCCGAACGCATCGTGCGAGAGGCGGTGCGCTTGCTCGACGACCAAGCTTCCTATGCAGCGATGGCTGTGGTGCGCAATCCGTATGGCGATGGCCATGCTGCTTTGCGCATCGTCGACCGCTGCTGCGCATTCTTGCGCGCGCGTCACTGAACGGCCTTCTCAGGCAGTAGACGCTGCATCGAGTGGCGCGGCCGCTATCCTTTGCCGTGAGGAATCCTTGCCCGAACATCCGCTATTAGTCCACCTTGGCGCGACCGTTCGTTCGCTACGCAAAGCACGTGGCTGGACGCGGCGCGACCTTGCCGAGCGAACTGGAATCTCCGAACGCTTCCTCGCCGATGTCGAGGGCGGCACTGCCAATCCTTCGTTGCTTAAACTCGCTTCGCTGGCGCAGGCCTTGGAGGTTGGCATCGTTTCGCTGGTCGGCGGCGGAAAGCTGGGACCGCTAGCCGCGGCGCAGCGAACGCATATCGCGCTGCTCGGTTTGCGCGGTGCTGGCAAGAGCACGGTTGGCCCGCTGCTCGCCGAGCGCCTCGGCGTTCGCTTTGTCGAACTCGATACGCAGATCGAGGTGGCGACCGGGCTGCAGATCGGCGAAATGTTTTTGATGCACGGGGAGGATTACTACCGACGCCATGAGCGATTGGCGCTCGATCAACTGCTGGCGGATCGGGACCCTTGCGTGGTCGCTGTCGGCGGTGGCCTTGTCGTCGAGCCAACGAGCTTCGCACTGCTGCGCGCACAGGCACGAACCGCATGGCTCAAGGCGGCGCCCGCGGATCATTGGCAGCGCGTGTTGGCGCAAGGGGATACTCGGCCGATGGCGAACAACGATCGCGCGTTTGCCGATCTGCGGCGGATCCTTGCCGACCGTGAGCCGTTTTATCGACAGGCCGACGTCGCCGTGGAGACGTCGGGCCAGACGATTGCGCAGGTCGTCGATGAGCTTGCTGCGATGCTGTGCGTTACCGCCGCGCAGCAAAAAGACTAGCAGAGCGCGGACACCTTGTTCGCTGCCCGCAGCGCCCGCCGTCCTGCGCTGCGCTGCGAACCCGCTGCGCTGCGCCCGCCGTCCTACGCTGCAAACCCGCTGCGCTGCAAACCCGCTGCGCTGCGCCCGCCGCGCTGCAAACCCGTGCGCTGCGAACCCGCCGCGCTGCGAACCCGTGCGATTGGCAGTGGTCCTCGAAGTCGCGCTGCACAGACAAACCGCGCGCATTCGTCGCGGTTGCATTGCGTTGCCGGCCGACGGCACAGTGGTGGCGATAGCTTTTTCTCGGCACGTGCTGCCGCATCCATGCCTCGCTACCCTGCGAACTAGATCCGGCCATGCCCGTCCCACCGCTCCGCATCACCAAGGTCAACAGCGCTCCGGTTCGTAGCAATGGTGAGTTCGTCCTCTATTGGATGACCTCGGCGCGGCGGTTGCGGGCCAACTTTGGCCTGCAGCGCGCCGCAGAACTCAGCCGCGAACTTGGCAAGCCGCTGGTCGTGCTAGAAGCATTGCGCTGCGATTATCAATGGGCCAGCGATCGACTGCATGCTTTTGTGTTGCAAGGGATGCGTGACAACCGCGCCGAGTTCGCCGCGAAAAATGTCACCTATCATCCCTACGTCGAGCCGCAGCGTGGCGCGGGCAAAGGCTTGTTGCTTGCCATGGGACAGCTAGCGGCCGCGGTGGTGACGGACGAGTTTCCCTGCTTCTTCCTGCCGCGGATGGTGCAGGCCGCCGGCGCGCAGTTGCCAGTGCAGTTGGAGCAAGTCGACAGCAACGGCTTGTTGCCGATGCGCGCCGCTGAAAAAGTGTTCGCGCGAGCGGTCGATTTTCGGCGCTTCCTGCAGCGGCAGTTGGCGGCGCATCTGCAGGATTTTCCGACCGGTGATCCGCTCCGCGCGGAGTTGCCTGAAAGTATGCCGCTGCCGGCGGCGATTCTGCGCAGGTGGCCAGCGGCTAGCCCGGAGTTGCTGTCGGGCAGTGCCGCCGAGTTGTCGGCGCTGCCGATTGATCACAGCGTGCCGCCGGTTGCCTCGGTGCCTGGCGGCGCTGTGGCGGCAGGTGCGTTGCTGCGACAGTTCATTCAAAACCTAGAGCGCTACGCCGAAGATCGCAACGACCCTGACGCCGCGGCATCGAGTGGCCTGTCCCCGTATCTGCACTTTGGTCATCTAAGCCCGCACCAGGTGTTTGCTGCGTTGGCCAAGCACGAGTCATGGACTACTGCAAAGCTTGCGACCAAGGCGGATGGCAAGCGTGGCTGGCTTGGCATGAGTGCGCCGGCGGAAGGCTTCCTCGACCAACTGATCACGTGGCGCGAGCTTGGCTACAATATGTGCTGGCAACGCAACGATTTTGCGGAATACCAATCGCTGCCCGAATGGGCGAAGCAGACGCTCGGGGAGTGCGCGAAGGATGCGCGGCAACACGTGTATTCGCTGGCACAGTTTGAAAGCGCTATGACGCACGACCCGCTGTGGAATGCTGCGCAACGGCAGTTGGTAGGTGAAGGCCGGATCCACAACTACTTGCGCATGCTGTGGGGCAAGAAGGTCGTCGAGTGGACCTCCTTGCCGCAGGACGCGTGGGAGATCTTGATCGAGCTCAATAATCGCTACGCGTTGGATGGTCGCAATCCAAACTCCTACACCGGCATCGCCTGGGTGTTTGGCCGCTACGACCGGCCGTGGGCGCCGCGCCGTGAGATTTTTGGTTTGATCCGGTGGATGAGCTCGCAGAACACCGTCCGCAAGGTGAAGACCAAGGTCTATCAGCAGCGCTGGGGCGGCTAGGGGCCCAGCGATTTCGCCGCAGCGTGCCGTAGCGCGATGTGCAATGCGCGATGTGCAATGTGCAATGCGCGATGCGCGATGCGCGATGCGCGATGCGCGATGCGCGATGCGCGATGCGCGATGCGCGATGCGCGATGCGTGATGTGCGATGTGCAATGTGCAATGCGCGATGTGCGATGTGACTTTGAGCGCGCGGTTTTTCACCGAGCACAGCTACTAGCACTGCACTCGATTGCGCGGGAAGCAGCCCATTGGGCACGCGATCAAAGACAAACGCTGGTGCCGCTGGTTACCTTGCGCCCCATGCGCACGTTCATCAAAAAAATCCTGCTGCCCATCACGATTGGTTTGCTGCCCATGTTTGTTGCGGCTCAAGCGGTCGAGCCATCGCCGGTGACAACGCCAAGTGCCGAGCCGGCGGTCGTCGGCCAGCCAAAAGCGCTGCCCAAAGTGGTGCTGCTGCGGCCGAGTGGCAGTTATGCCGACTTGTCGGAGACCATATTTTCGCCGCTGGCGCTGCTCACTGGCGGCGGCGGTAGCACAAAGCCGTTCTATGCGTTTCTTGAGTCTGTCGAGGTGTTGGCCAAGGCGGAGGGTGCTGTGCTGTTCTTTGATTTGAGCGGCGACTTTGCCTTCAACTTGCCGCAGTTGGCTGAGCTTGAGCGAGCGATCGGCAAGGTGCGTAGCGCTGGGAAAAAGATCGTTTGCTATCTCGAAAACGCCGACTCGGGCTGCTTGCAGATCGCCGCGTTGTGCGACCGCGTGCTGATGGCCGACCTCGGCGCGTGCGACTTCCGTTCTGCGTCGATGAACGTCATGCACTTCAAGGACGCGCTCGATTTGCTTGGCGTGCAGATGGAGATGACGCGCGTCGGTGACTTCAAAGGCGCGGTTGAGCCGTTCGTGCTCGCCGAGATGTCGCAGCATCTGCGCCAGCATTACGAGGCGATGTTGCAGTCGATGAATGACGACGTTGTGCGGCGCGTCGCCGCAGGGCGCAAGTTGACCAAAGAGAAGGTGCGCGAGCTGCAGAAGAAGCGGCTGCTGCGAGCGAGCGAGGCCAAGGAAGCTGGGCTGGTTGACGCGCTGGTGCCGTGGGAAGGCGGCAAGCGAGCGCTGCAGAAGGAGCTAAGCCTTGCCGACCTAGAACTCGTCGATGGTCAGCCGAAGAAGAAACAGAAGAAGGGTGATCTGCTGTCGATGTTCACTGGCTTGCTGAGCGCGCGCCGCGAAGTAGACGAGAGTGAAGGCGAAGAACTCGTGGTCTTTCATCTCTCTGGCAGCATTGCGGACGGCGAGAGTGGCGCCGGCATCGTCTCGGGGCCTGCGGTCAAAGCGATTGATGCGCTGGCTGCGAACCAGGACGTGAAGGGCGTGGTAGTGCGCATCAACTCGCCAGGCGGCTCAGCGACTGCGAGCGAAGCAATCCGCCGTGCCCTCGAACGACTTGCCGCGCAGAAGCCAGTGGTGATTTCGATGGGCGAGATGGCGGCATCCGGTGGGTATTGGGTCACCTGCATCGGCCGCCCAATCATCGTCGAGTCGGGCACCATCACTGGCTCAATTGGTGTGTTCAGCACGCGGATGCAGGTCGGAGCTTTGATGCGGCGGATCGGGGTGCACAGTGAGATTGTTGCGCTCGACGAAGGACCGCTGATGGATGCGATGGACCGGCCGTGGACCGAGGCTGCACGCAGCACGATGCAGGGCATCGTCGATGACATCTACGACCGCTTCATCGGCCTCGTTGCCACCTCGCGCCACATGGCCCCTGAGACGGTCCGAGGCATCGCCGGCGGTCGCGTCTGGTCGGGCGCGCAGGCCAAAGACCTTGGGCTTTGTGATGCGATCGGTGGCCTCAACGAGGCTTTGGTGATGGTGCGCAAGGAAGCCAAGGTCGCAGATGACATCGAGGTGCGCCATGCCCCTAATGCGCGCGACCTTGCTAGTTCGCTGGCGGAAACGCTGTTCGACGCAAAGGTCACATCCCTGCTCGACCCGAAGTTGCAGTTGTTGCGTGCGAGTCTTGGTCGGCTGGCTGGCTTGCGATTCTTGCTCGATGGCTACATCAGTGGCACTGCCGGCGCGAAGGTTTACGCGCTCGTTTCGTCCGACATCAGCGTGCGCTGAGTGCTCAAGGCGGCGACGGATTGTTCGCCGCGATACTTTTGCAACTCCATCATGATCCGTTCGACGCCGCGCCTCTTTAGGTCTTCGCCGTCGATCCGCACGTCGGCGAAGACGCGCGCTGGGTCGACGAAACGGTCGTGCATCGGCCGCACGGTGGCAAACCACTGATCGAACACGCTGTTGAGTGTGCGGCCGCGTTCTTCAACATCCCGCCGTGCGCGCCGCAACGCGCGGACATCGGCTGCCGCATCGACGAACACTTTCAGGTCGAGCACTTGCCGCAGCTTTTGCAGCGACAGCACGAGGATGCCTTCGACGAGCACGATCGGCCGAGCCGCGATGGACGTGGTCTTTGCGCGCCTTGTGTGGGTGGTAAAATCGTACTCGGGCTGCTCGATCGCAGTGCCGCCGCGCAATAGCTCTAGATGGGCGACCAGTAGCTCGTTGTCCAGCGAGTCCGGGTGGTCGAAGTTGACCATCGCCCGCTCCTGTGGCGGTAGGTGCGCGAGCTGTCGATAATACGCATCATGCTGCACCACTGAGCAACGGCTCCCAAGGCGCGTTGCCAGCAACTGCGTCAGCGTGGTCTTGCCGCTGCCTGAGCCGCCGGCGATGCCGACGAGAAAAGGGCGGAGCATGGATGGGTGCGCCATAACTGGCGATGACCATAGCGAAGAGCTGCGGAGTTACCGCCCTACCTTAGGCGCTTTCCTGAGCGATCGAGCGGCATGGCATTGGGCGCGGGTCCTTGCGAGGCTGCTTATGGGAGCTCTGAAGTCGGAGCCACGATTGGGCCGACGCTCGATGGCATGGGCGTTTTCTGTGCGCGGCAAGATCCGTTTGGCAACTGGGGACAAGTGCTACTTGAGGCGCGCGCTGCGGTTCTTATTCTTTGCCTGCACGTTGCCTTCCGGCGGCAGCCACTGCCGCCAAACTCTACGCCTTGATTTACGACGACAACAACCTCTTCGCTCGCATCCTGCGCAAGGAAATCCCCGCACAGTTGCTACACGAAGACCCATCGTGCATCGCTTTCCGCGACATCGCGCCGCAGGCGCCAGTGCACTTTCTGGTCGTGCCAAAGCGCCCGCTACCGTGCCTCGCCGATGCAACTGCGGAAGACCAGGCAGTGCTTGGCCACCTGCTCGTGATTGCTGGCAAGATCTGCCGGGATCTTGGCGTCGCGCACGATGGTTTTCGCACCGTGATCAACAGCGGTTTGCGCGCGGGCCAGTCGGTATTTCATCTGCACGTTCATGTCCTCGCTGGCCGCGACCTGCGCTGGCCGCCTGGGTGATGCATTGACCGGCGCACACGACGACGACTTGCAGGAAGATCTAGGCCCGGTGCCCGAGGTCATGTTCTTGCCGCTGGCGGTGCCAAACGAGACCGGTTTTGGCGAGCTCGATTTTGGCGTGCTCGCGCGCCGCATTCCGGACTTTGTTCATCAAGTGCTCAACCAAGGCCGGATTGGTCCGACAGGCGTGCTTGAAGTGCAGTCGCCGCCCGAGGAGGGGCCGGTTACCTGGGTGGTGATGGATGCGCCGCCCGAGCCGGATGACGCATTTGATTTGCTGCCCGAGACGGCGGAAGTGCGCGCCGTGGTGACTGGCGAGCTGGTTGTGGTTGCGAAGGGGCTAAGGGTTGAGTTTCACGTCTACTTTGCAGAGGACGCCGATGGGCGATTTAGCAACAAGGTGGGCGGTGTGATTGGTCTCGACGATCCAGTCGTTGGGCTTTTGCAGCTCGCACGCCGCCTCGCGCGGATGCTGGAGTTGCCGTTTCATGAGCCGCCGCGCACCGTGCTCACACACAGTGGGCAAGCGTTCTTCAGGTTCTTGCAAGGTCTCGACAACGCGATGTTGCTGAGTGGTGATCTGCAGATCGACGTGCAAGACGATCGCGCCGGGTTGATGCAGCCGTTCGTCGATGCGCTGACCTTGGATCCGGGCTTTGGCCTCGCGCTGCGCGTCGCGCAGGCCACGATGTCGCTCGCCTTGCAGGGCAGCCAGATCGACCATGATGCCGCGCGATTGTTTCTCGACCGCTGTTACTCAGCGCACCCAGCCGATGGTGACGGCTGCGTGGCGGTGGCCGAACAGTTGCGCGAGATGGGTGATGATCAGCGGGCGATGGCGTGGTTGCAGCACGCAACGCATCTCGATCCGCCGCCGGCGCGTGGCCTTGAGAACCTTGGCATCCTGTTCGCCAATCGTGGCGACATGGTTGCGGCGCGGGAGCTGTGGCTGCGCGGCGTTTTAGTCGATGGTCATCCTGACTTTTTCGCACACTTGGCGCGGTTACATTTTGCCGAAGAAGGTGACCTCAACGCATGGGAAATGATCATGCGCGGCCTGCGCAGCCTGCTTGAGCGCACGGCGCGCGCTGGTGAGTGGGAGGTCGAGGAACGCGGCGCTGGCGTGCTGTTGCAGTATCTGCATGAGCACCTTTTGGACCGCAAGCCGCCAGATGACGTGATCGAAGGGCTGCTCGACCTGCGCGGATTGCTTGCCGGTGAAGACCGCATCTACCTAGGGCTGTGCCTTGCCGCTTGCCAGAAGCGGCCCGACGCGCGCGCAGAGTTGGTGGCCGCCAACGGTGTGGGTGACCTCGACATCGAAGCGCGGGATCTCTGTGTGCGGGCGATGCTCACGCTCGATGTGGTCGACTTCGAGAAGCGCCTAACCCGCGCTGCCGATAAGGCGCTGCGCGGCAATTCGCCCAAAGAAGCGCTCGCTGATTTGCACGCATGGCAGCAGCTGCAACCATCATTTTGGCCGGCGTTGTATTACGCCGCGGTTGTGCGCCGCCGCATTGGCGAGGTGGATGTAGCACTCGACTTGCTTGTTGAGGCCAACCGCTTGGCGCCTGGCCGCAGCGAGGTCAACCACGAGATGGCGATCCTGTTTGACAAGCGCGGCAACCCCAAGCGCGCACTCGAACTCGTAGAAGTGGCGTTGCGGCAGCGGCCCGATGATCTGGACCTGCACGTGTCGAGGGTGGAGTTCTTGCTGCGCCTTGGTCGAAGTGCCGAAGCGCGTGAGTGCCTCGAACTGGCCAAGGTCATCGAAGGCGCCGACCACCGGTTCAAAGAACTACGCAAGCGGATCGCTGAGTAACTCAGTGTGCGGCGGGTTTATTTGGCCGGCGCGCTCAGGTTGTGCTGGTCGATCTGCTTTGGCCTAGCCGCCAGCAAATAATCGAGCCCTTCCTGCCGCAGCCATTCATAAATCAGGCTGATTGGTGTGCAGAGACCCATGTGCGGGATCACCACCGGGGTGCCCTTGCCGTGCGTATAGATCTTGCTGAACACGCCGATGAGTTGGTGCGAGTTGTTTTGGTAGACGCCGCCACCACTGTTCCCGAAGTAAGTTGGCGCGTTGATCATCCAATAGTTTGCGCCGTTGAGTTCGTTCTTTAGTGAACTGACTTCGCCTTCGCTCGGCACTGGGTCGTTGCCGAGCGGGCAGCCGACGGCGCAGACCGGATCCCAGACTTTGACATTGATGCACTCGCTCTGCGGCATCACGGTGGCGATGTGCGGGAAGCGGCGGTCGGTCTGAAGCTGCACCAACGCAGCGTCGATCTTCGCGAAACTCGCAGTCATCTTGCCCTTCACTTCGACCTTGCCGTTTTGCAGGTAGACCGTGACCGAGAAGCCCTCGGTCTGCGACTTCGGTGTGTCGGCGAGGATGTTGCGCACGACGTGGTATGAAGTGAGCACGTATGACTCGACTTTGCCCGACTTCGGGTTTAGGTCGGAATAGACCAATGTGCCAGAGCCAACCGTGTCCTCGCCGTTGAGTTGCACAGTCGGCAGCAGCATCGAGCGCGTGAGTTCGCCGGGGTCGCGGTTTAGCTGGCAAGCAATCGCCGCGATCGCACCTTGCGTCTCGGACAGCCGCATTGCTGCGTCCTTTTGCTTGCTGCGCACTTCGCTGATGTAGGCATCGACGAGCGCCTTGGTGCGTTCGAAGTCCATCGCGATCTGGCTGCGGAAGGTGTTGACCTCGCCCTTGGCCTTGGTCAGCTCGGACTGCAAGTTCTGCGCGAGTGTGGAACCGGCAGTGGCCGAGGTCAGCTGCCGCTCCAATAACGAAAGCCGCTCTTCATTGGCTGAGAGCGAGGCTTTGCGTTGCTGCAGATCTTCCGTCTTGCTGTCCGCGGAGAACTTGAGCGCATCGACCTTGGTCTTTAGCGCCGCGACATCCTTGTGCTCACCCTCAAGACGCGTGATCTGATGATGGAACGAAACCATTGCGACGAGCGCCGCGAGGCCAAAGGTGACTTCAATCAGGGTGCGTTTCATCCGCATAGTTCGTTTCGAGTAGCCGTAACGCGCTCTTCTGCAGGATCGATTCGGCGGCATGCAGTGACGGGCTAAAGCGAAAATAAGATGTGTATTTGCAACAGCTTATGGGTCCCATGCGAACGGATTATTGAGCGCTTCCCGCCGGTGCTGTGGCCTTGCGATGCGGCACTTATGATTGGCAGTTCGCAATCGCAATAGCGCGAGCGAGTGATTGGTGGGAGGGTGGATTCTGGCTGCCGGTCGTTAGGATGGGCCGTTCGGCGCGTTGTCCGCCTACCGATTATGAGTTTCGCAACGATCCCTGAAATCCTTTTGGACCTGAACGCAGGTCTCCCAATCGTGCTGGTGGATGATCCCGACCGGGAGAACGAGGGGGACCTCTGCTTCGCCGCCGAGTTCGCCACGCCGGCCCTAGTCAACTTGATGATCAGGGAGTGTCGCGGCTTGGTTTGTTTAGCGATGGCCGGCGAGATCTGCGATCAGTTGGGCCTCGCGATGCAGGTGCCAGATAACCAATCGCGCTTTGGCACGGCTTTTACGATCACAATCGAAGCGCGCGAAGGCGTGACCACGGGGATCTCTGCGAAGGACCGCTGCACTACAATCCTTGCGGCCGTTCGGCAGAAGGCCGTGCCTAACGATTTGGTCCGGCCCGGTCACATCGCCCCGCTGCGTGCGCGCGATGGCGGCGTGCTGGTTCGCACTGGTCAAACGGAAGGGATTGTCGACCTTTGCCGGCTCGCGGGGTTGCGGCCGGCGGGGGTGATCTGCGAGATCATCAAGGACGACGGCGATATGGCGCGCGTGCCGGACCTGGAGGTCTTTTGTCGCACGCACAACGTGAAGATGGCCAGCATCACTGACTTAGTTGAATACCGCCGTCGGCGCGAGCGGCTGATCGAGCGAGTGGCCGTCGCCAAGATGCCGACCGAGTTTGGCTATTTCGACAGCCACACTTACACCAGTAAGGTCGACAACCGCGTGCACGTGGCGCTGACCGTCGGGATTGAGGACGTCGGTGACGGCGGCTGCTTCCCGCCGATCGATCGGCCGGTGCTGACCCGCGTGCATTCGCAGTGCCTGACCGGGGATGTGTTTGGCTCGCTGCGCTGTGATTGTGGCCCACAACTGCATGAGGCGATGCGGCGCGTGCAGGCCGAGGGGCTTGGCGTGGTGCTCTATATCAGCCAGGAAGGCCGTGGCATTGGCCTCGCGAATAAGCTGCGCGCCTACGCATTGCAGGACACCGGGCTCGACACCATCGAAGCCAACCTTCACCTGGGATTTCGGCCAGACGAACGTGAGTTTGGCACGGGTGCTCAGATCCTGCACGACCTTGGCATCCGGCAGTTGCGGGTGCTGACTAACAACCCGAAAAAATTGTCTGGCCTGCAAGGCTACGGCGTTGAGATTGTCGAGCAGGTGCCGCTGCAGATTCATCCCAACCCGCACAACCAAAAATACTTGGACACCAAACGAGATAAAATGGGGCACCTGCTGAAGAAGCCTGAGTGAGCGGTGTTGTCGGCGACCGCGGTGCGGCGAAGAGCTCGCCCAGAGATCCGGATAGATCAGTTGGCATTGCGCCGGAAGAAACCCCGACAAAGAGCATCCTATGCGCCGTGTATGCCATCCAACGAACCGTGGAAGTGACTGACGCTGAGCTGATCCACGCGGTGATCGATGGCAGCGATTCCGCGTTTGCCAGTTTGATCGGCCGCTATCAGGACCGGGTATTCCGGCTACTTTCGCGTTACACGCGGGACGTTGCCGAGTGTGAGGACCTGGCGCAGGAGGTGTTCCTGAAGGTCTTTCGCAAGCTGCACACATTCCATCAGGACTCGGCGTTTTTCACTTGGCTGTATCGGATCGCGGTCAACACCGCGACGGACCACTTGTCGCGGCGGGCACGGCGGCGGCTGGCGTTGGTCGAGGACGAGACGAAGCTCGATACCGGCACTCCGCGCAGCCCGTCGTCACCGGTCGATCAGGCGATGATCGATGCTGAACTGGTGCAAGTGACCCGCACGATCCTCGACAAGCTGCCGGAAAAATACCGGACGATTCTCGTGCTGCGTGAATACGAGGACCTTTCCTACACCGACATCGCCAACCTGCTCGAACTCAACCTCGGCACCGTCGAGTCACGTCTGTTTCGTGCTCGCCAGCGCTTCAAACTTCTGCTCCTGCGGCTCTATCCCGAGCACGCACCTTCCCGCGAGGGCCAACGATGAGTCTGTCCAATTCCGACGAGCGTCTGCTCGACCAGTTGCTCGATCATGAGCTGTCTTTGGGTGACTTGGACGGATGCCGCCGCCGGCTAGAGCAAGAACCTGCGCTGCGAGCTGCACTGCAGGCCCGACAGCAGTTGCGCGCCGGATTTCGCGCTGGCCGCGAGCAGGTGTTTGTTGCGCCACCTGCATTTGCCGCCGGAGTCATCGCTGCTGCTCGCCGGCTGCCAGTCGATCGGCGCGCGGAGTCTGACACTGGTACGATCTCTGACACTGGGGCGATCTCTGACATTGGGGCGATCTCTGACATTGGGGCGATCTGCCGCCGGGTGCTGCTGGTCGCCGCGACAATCCTGGTGGCGGCACTGGTGTGGCAAAGTGGCTTGTTGCACCAATCGAACCGCAGCGATTTGCAAGCCGCACCGGACGAAGTGCAACGCGTCATTGACGATCTTGACGCGCGTCTTTTGCTGCCCTTGGAGCCGCGCCGCAAGTGAACCGGACGCGGGTCTGGATTCTCGCTTGCGCCGTGGGATGCTTCGCAGCCGGAATGAGTGTCGGTCTTGCGTTCCCGAGCGTGGTCGCAGCCTGTTCGACCGCAGTCGACACATCAGGTTCGGACGAGTCCTTCGTGCGCCGGTTTACGGCGGACTATGGGCTCGGCAGTAATCAGCAGCGTCAGTTGCGAGCTGTCCTGCAGCGTCGAGCGGAGTCGGAACGAGAAGTGTTCCGGGCCGCCTCGGATCTGCCGGCAGCAGTGGCGGCGGGGCTGGAAGCGGTTCGTCGGCGTGCTAGTGAGCGTGTGCGTGCACTGCTCAACGACCAGCAGCGCGCAGATTACGACCGTGCGGTCCTGCCTGAAGGAAAGTGATTATGGCTAAAAGCATCGGCATCGACGTAGGTGACTTCTCGATCAAGGTGGTCGAGCTAGAGGGCTCCTACCGCAAGACCCGCTTGCTGCGCTACGGCATCCACCGGGTAGCAGACGCACCAAAAAGCGAGGACCACAAACCGATAATCGTCAAGGCGATCACGGCGGCGCTCGCGGAAGGCAAGTTTCAGGGCGACATGGTGCTCGGCTATCCGAGTCGCGAGGCCGTGCTGCGCACGATTGATGTGCCGTTCCGCGGCAAGGATTTGATCCGCAAGGTCATCAAGGCGGAAGTGGAAGGAGCCATGCAGAGCCAGTCGGTCGACGACATGGTCGTCGACTTCTTGGAGATCGGGAACAGCGCGGATGGCTCAGGCTCCAAGGTGATGGTGGCCGCCGTTCCAAAGCCAGGCCTGCGCGCGATCATCGACGGCTTGCACAAGGGTGGTTGCGATCCTGAGTTTGTCGATCTCGACACGATGGCGCTGTTTCGCACCGCGGATTGGTGCGGTGCATTCGATGTAGCAATAACCCCGCCAGCGAAGGCCGACGAAAAAGCCTCTGCTGCGCCGGAAGGAGCGGTGGTGGTGCTCGATATTGGCTCGCGCAGCACGCGCGTGCTGGTGGTGCGAGGTGGTGCCATCGTGGATATGCGCTGCATCCGTCTCGGCGACGCAAACGTCTTCGAGTCGCTGGCCCGCACACACTCGATTGTCATCGATGAGGCGCGCACGGCAGCGCAAACGTGCCTTGCTACCGGTGGTGACTGGACTGGCGAAGTCGCCGCGCCAGTAGCTGAGTTGGCTGAGTTGGCTGTACTGGCGGAGGTTGTTGAGGCAGCCGTGCCAGCAGTTGTGTTGCGCAAGATCACCATCGGACTCGATGAGGTGAAGGCCGAGCAGGATATTTATGTGCAGCGGCTCAGTCGCGAACTGATGCGCTTTCTTGCATCCCAGTCGCGCAATGGTGGCGTTGCGCGGTTGTGGATCACGGGTGGTGCAGTTCGCACGCTGGGCATGAAAGAGATGCTGGCTGAAGTGTTCGGTGTGGAGCCGCGCTCGCTCGATCCCCTCGCAAGCCTGCAGCATTCGCTCTCGCCGGAAGAGGCGGAGACGGTGGGGCCGCAGCTTGCTGCTGCGATCGGCCTCGCATTGTTGCGCGTCGGTGGCCCGGAAGGCTTTCAGTTGCGGCAGGAAGACCTTGCCTACACCAAGGGCTTTGAGCGAGTGAAGTTCCCGCTCGCGATCGCTTGCATGGTCGCGCTGTTCACCGCGATCGTCTACGGCGTCAAGCTCAACAACGACGTCAAAAACCTGCAGTATCGCATCGGCACCGAATACATCGATCCGAAGCAGGGCCCGCTGTTCTACGGGATGATGAACGCGTTGCTCGCCAACTGGGCCAAGGACAGCAAGCGCTTTGTCCTGCGCGAGAACAACAAGGACTACAAGGAGAAGGATCTGTTGCGCGATCTCGCTGTGACACCGGTTGCCAATCGCGTGAAGTTCTTTCACGACAAGTTGTCGAAGTATCTCATCGCGCAGCAGCAGGCGAGTGGCGTGTATGAAGACTTGTCGCTCGACTCCGGCCTTGCGGTGCTCGTCCGGTTCTTTGAAGTGGTGAAGCGCGCAGAGGATCAGGGACTCGGCAAATACCTGATCTGCAAATACGACATCACGATGAAGGTGACGGGGTTGGGCGATAAGAGCGGGCGCGCCCTCAACTTCACGATCTCATTCCGCGGCGAGGATTTCCGCGAGCGCGAGAGCCGATTACGGGACGCCTTTGAGGCTGAGTGCAATCAGCCGGACAGTCCATTCCTCAAATACGACACATTGGCGACCAAGGAAACCTTGTTTTCCGACACGGCGGAGACCGGCGTAAAAGGTGCCTACTTCGACGTAAAGGTGATCGTGCGCGAATCGTTCAGCCCGTTTGGAGGCGCCAAGCAATGAAGTTCCTGCGCGACATGGACCTCTACAAAGGTGTCATCCTGGCGACGTTGATCTGCCTGCCGATCGTGGGCTACTGGATCAAGAGCTGCAACAACGAGGTCGTTCTCACTGAGAAGGCGATCAGCGAGGCCACGAGCCCGGGCGGCTACATCGATAAGATCGGCAAGTTGTTCGCTGGCATTGAGCTAGTTGAGCAGAACAAACTCGTGATGTCGGATGCGACCAAGGACGCGAAGGTGTTTTTGGAAGGGCAGATCGCAAACTCGCGGCAGCCGCCGATCGAATCGAGCAACCTCACCATCAAGCCGACGAGCGAAGAACGCCGCATCGGCGTGACCGATAAGCAGTTGGTCATCGACTATGCGATGGCGATCGACTTCCCAAAGCAGGCGGGCAAAGACTTCGAGCTCAATCGTGCGACGTTGCAGGCAATCCTGTTCAACTGTGAATCCGGCGCGCGCGGCGCAAACGTGAAAGCCCAGTCGGTTTGGAAGCTGTTGGGACTGTCGGTGCAGAATGCATCGATCAGCAGCCTGCTGTCGAGTCACAAGGCTCCGCCGCAGACCATTGAGGATCGCTGGATCGTGAAGGGCCTGAGCTTTGTCAGGCGTGCACCGAAGAAGGACGAGAAGAAGTGATTTTCAAGGCAGCCTTCGCACTCGGGTCCGTGCTGTGTGCTAGCTGCGCCCAGTTGGTTGCGTATCCAGATGCGCTGGTGGATGCGCGGACCGGCCGCTCGCTGTTCACCCGGGTGCCAGCGACGGTGGGCGGCGTGATTGGCTTTACTGTTGGGGTGCCGGTCGACTTGGTGGCATTGCCTGTGACTACTGCTGTCCACCTTGCGCAGGATCCTCTGCAGCGCGACGTCCTAAGCACGTTCTTGTTCCCGTCTTTTGTGCTGTGGCATATCGGCACCCTGATCGGTGCGCCGATCGATCTTGTCGAGTGGGGCGCCTTCCGTGCCTTTCGTTCGCCGGAATCGCTGACTGCCGCAGAGATGGAGCACTGCGAATTAGAACTCGATCAGACGGACTTCTCGTTGTTTCCTGTAACTCCCGTCTACCCGCGCCCGACAGGTAGCTAGATGTCGCGCGCTGACATCCCAGGTAAATCACTGCGGCGGCTCGTTGAGCAGATACTTGCCAACCAAGGCAAGCTGTCCCTCGAACTGTTGCTAGAAGTCTTGGTGCCAGTGCGCAGCCTGCGGAGCATCGCGCGAAAACATGGTTTGACGCCGAAGGGTGGATTCCGATTGGCAAAGGCGCCGGCGCATGTGCTGGCGCCATTGCTCGCTGAGTTGCGCGAGCCCGAGGCGCTCGATGAAGTGGTGCAGGCGTTGTCGGCGAGCGCGATCGGCGAACAGGGGCCGCTTGACCTAGATGAAGAGGTCGCGGGGAAAAAGCATGGCAGTGGGCCTAAACCCTCCGAGCCAGAGATCACGCCGGCGATGCGCCGTAAAGATGAGGAGGCTATTCAACTGCGCGGTGACCTCGAAAGTACGCGTGAAGTGGTGGCTCGGGCGACAGAGCGTGAGCGGGACCTGCGGCAGCAGATGGACGCAATGCAGATGCAGGTGCAGCAGCTAAAAGGCGAGCTTGATCGTGCGCGCAAGCCGGTGCCTGCGCCGGTCCCGGCCGAGGATTCGGTTCGCGAGCTGAGCCAGCGTGTATACGAGCTAGAGCAAGCAAGCACCGCACGAGACGAATCGGATCAGGCCTCGCGTCTAAGAGAGGCGCACGATCACAATGTGATGCGTGAGCAAGAAGCCGAGATCAGTCGGATCAAGTCGCTGATTCCCAAGGGACAGAGGCGGAAGATGCTGGCAGAGCCTGCGCCTGAGCCTGAGCACCGCGTGCAGTTGCCGCACTTTTTGCCCTCGTTCTACAAGTCGATGGAAGGCAAGGACCGCAAGAGCGTGGAGCGTGCGCTCATCGCGTTGCTGAAATTTTGCACGGAGGGATACGCTTATCCTGGCCTCGAAGTGAAACAGCTACATGCTCAAGAAATGTGGAGCATGCGCGCATCGCTCGGCTTGAGGATTTACTTTCGTCGGCGCGAAGACTTGGACATTGATGTCATCGAGTTGGTGGATCGCGAAGGTCAGAACACCGCGCTACGTCGTCTGAAGGAGCGTTGAGTTGGCGAGGGCGCCTAGGCGGCCGGTGCTTTTGTTGCCCGGCAGCGCCCCGAGCTTCCCGAACCCGGTAGGTTTCGATGCTGAGGGCCTGATTGCGTTTGGCGGCGACCTCTCGCCTGAGCGGTTGCTGGCGGGCTATGCAAACGGCGTCTTCCCGTGGTATTCCGAAGATCAAGTGCCGCTCTGGTGGAGTCCGGACCCACGCGCGCTGCTGTCGCCAGCCAGGCTGCACATCAGCCGCAGCATGCAAAAGGTGCTTCGTCGCGGCGAGTTCTCGCTGACTTGGAATAGCTGCTTTGCGCGCGTCATGTCGGAATGTGGCAAGGAACGCGAAGGCGGGACCTGGGTCACGCAGGAGATGCTCGTTGCCTACTTGCAGTTGCACAGGTTGGGTCACGCACACAGCCTCGAGGTTTGGGTTGATGGCGAACTCGCGGGCGGCGTCTACGGCGTGCAGCTCGGCGCGCTGTTTGCTGCCGAGTCGATGTTTCACCGCCGGACCAACATGTCGAAGGTCGCGCTCGTTGCGCTTTTGCGCTCGCTATTCGCAAATGGCATTGAGCTACTCGATGTGCAGTTTGTCACGGCGCATCTCGCAAGCCTTGGCGCATTCGAAGTGCCGCGCACGGAGTATCTGCGGCGGGTGCGGCTAGCGAGCAAGCAGAGCGTCTCGCTGCTGGCGCTGGTGCCAGACCTTTCATCGGTGGCACCGTGAGCGCGCGGTGAACGGTTAGAGCAATCGTGTGATGCGTTCGTCCAGCGCTTGCTGGTCCATCGTGAAGCTCGCCAGTGCAGCGGCGGTCAGCATCCCATCCCAGCTCGCCGTGCCCGCGCGGACGCGGTCTTTCCAGCTGGCGAACACGGGGATCTTGCCTTCCTTCGCAACCTTCGATTGCTCGCCCGCGTCGAGGCGGGGAAATAGGTCGCCACAGCCGTGCTCGGCGAGGAGTGCGAGCAGCGAATCCGGCGTGAGCTTGTCGGCGTCCATTGCGGCGAGCTTGCACATCGCCTTTTCAAATGTCGCGTCGACCGCCCAGAAGTTTTCCAAGTGGTCTGCGGCTGCGTCGACACCTGGTGCGAAGGTCACTTTTGGGTCGTTCTTGCTTCGATCCGTCACTTGGTCGAGCGTTGGGTTTTTCTGCAGGAACTCCTTGGCGGCGGCGATCGGCATCGTGAATACGTCGAGCCCGAGCAGGTCGAAACATTGCTGCCCGCTACGCATCGACGCGCCGATTTGCTTCACATCGATTCCCGGGCTCTGCCGCAGGCGGCGCAGCACACGCTGGCTGCTTAGCGTCGCTTTCTCACCGGCATTCACACCGTCGCCGAGTTTGTTGTCGGCGATAAATGCATTGATGCGGCCCATGAACACATTGACCCATGTTGGCCGGGCGAGCAGCGCGACCAGGTAGTTTTGGCGCGCCGAGAAGCCGAGTGTGAAGTTGAGGCGGATGCCGTCCTTGTGCAGGCGGCGCGCGGCGAGCACGCCCGATGGGGTGAGCGGCACCTTGACGATGAAGCGGTCCGGGCAGATCGCGTGAAAGCGCTTGCCGTAGTGGTAGCTCGCTTCGGCATCGTTGGCGACCGCGGTGTGCAGCTCGACGCTTACGTCCGCGTCGAAGGTGCGCACGAGCTTCAGGCCGTGCACGGCGTTCAGCAGGAAGGCGACTTCCATCACGACGGATTCGTCGGTCAAGTTGTGGTCGGCACCGCGCAGCAACGCGGCTGCGTCAGGCACCAGCTCGTCGTAGATGCCTTTTTGGACTTCCTTGTTGAGCAGCGTGTTGTTGGTCGTGAGCGCCAAGAACTCGCGGGTCCACAGGGCCTTCGCCGCGTCGATGTCGCCGGTATCGAGCCAAAGCGTCGTGCCTGCTTTGGCAACCGCTGTCCAGAGCGCGGAGCTCGGGAACTGGGATCGGTGCTGCTGCGGTTGCGCAACAGCTTTGGTGCAGAAGGCGAGGACCTCTTTGGCGAGGTGAGAATCGTGACGCGGAGCGGTTGGCTTCATAGCTGCGGTAGTCGGCTTTGCGGTGCCGACGCGCTTTTTAGAAAGCCGGCGGCACTGCGATCAACGTTCAACGATTTGCGAATGGTATTCCTGAAGCGGGCGCACGGCGAGCGGCTTCTTCAGCAACCACTCGAGTCCCTGGATGGTGGCTGCGGTGGCGGCAAGCGTTGTGATGCAGGGGATCCGGTGCGCCACCGCCGAACTGCGGATCAGGCGGTCGTCGCTGCGCTCGCGTCGGCCCGAAGGCGTGTTGATGATGAGCCGCACTTCACCGTTCAGCAACAGGTCGAGGACGTGCGGCCGGCCTTCGTGGATCTTCAGGACGCGCTGCACCGGCACACCGGAGTTGGTGAGAGCGCGCGCGGTGCCACTCGTGGCGAGGATCTCGAAACCGAGCGCGTGCAGGCGGTTGATGAGCGGGAGCACGACGCGCTTGTCCTCGTCGCGCACCGAGACGAACACCTTGCCGGAGGTTGGCAGCACGTTGCCGGCGCCGATCATCGCCTTTGCAAATGCGGCACCAAAGTTCGCGTCGATCCCCATCACTTCGCCGGTGGACTTCATCTCCGGGCCAAGCAGCGTGTCAACTCCGTGGAACTTGTTAAATGGGAATACCGGCGCCTTCACTGAAAAGTACGGCGGCGACAGGTTTTCATAGGTGCCAACCTGCTCGATGGACTCACCGAGCATGATGCGCGCCGCCATCTTTGCGAGTGGCTGACCAATCGCCTTGCTGACGTAGGGGATGGTGCGCGACGCACGCGGATTGGCTTCGAGGATGTAGAGCTTGGGGCCGCGCACGGCCCACTGCACGTTCATCAATCCGATGACTTTTAGCTCGGTGGCGAGCATGCGGGTTTTCGTGGCAATCTCTTCGATCAGCCCCTCGGACAACGTATAGGGCGGCAGCGAGCAACTGGAGTCGCCCGAGTGAATGCCGGCCTCCTCAATGTGCTCCATGATGCCGCCGATCAGCACGGTCTTGCCATCGCCGATGGCGTCGACATCGACCTCGATCGCGTTGTCGAGGAACTTGTCGACCAGCAGTGGGCGCTCCTCCGAGAAAGAGCGGTGCCGTTCCATGTAACTCTCCAGGCCCTGGCGATCGTAGACGACCTCCATTGCGCGGCCGCCGAGCACGAAGCTTGGGCGGACCAGCACTGGGTAGCCGATGCGCTCGGCGACGGCCATCGCTTGCCCGGCGTTGGATGCCATGCCGTTCGGCGGCTGGTCGATGCCAAGTCGGTCCACGACTTTACTGAACAGTTCGCGATCCTCGGCGGCCTCGATCGACTCAACGCTCGTGCCGATCAGCGGCGCGCCATGGTCTTTTAGTCCGCGGGCGAGGTTGAGCGGCGTTTGGCCACCGAACTGCACGATCACGCCATGTGGATTGATGCGGTCAACGATGTTCATCACGTCTTCGTGCGTGAGTGGCTCGAAGAACAAGATGTCGGAGGTGTCGAAGTCGGTCGACACCGTCTCCGGGTTGCTGTTCACCATCACCGTTTCGTAGCCCAGCGGTCGCAGTGCCATTGCTGCGTGCACACAGCAATAGTCAAACTCGATGCCTTGGCCGATTCGGTTGGGGCCGCCGCCAAGCACCATCACGCGCTGCTTCTTGGCATCGAGGACGGTCTCGTCTTCGCTGCCGTCGTAGGTCGAATACAAATACGGCGTGAAGCTCGTGAACTCGGCCGCGCAAGTGTCGACGCGCTTATAGGTCGGGATTACGCCGAGCTTCTTGCGGTGATCGCGAACGTCCCACTCGGTGATACTTTTGGGGCACGCCGCAGCGATCTGGCGGTCGCTGAACCCGAGCTTCTTTGCGTCGAGCATGTCCGCCCTGGTGAAGCTCGCCAAGCCCTTGGCACCAAGCTCGACGAGCCGGTTTTCGTGGTTGGTTAGAGTCGCCAACTGGCGGAGGAACCACGGGTCGATCTTGGAGTAGTCGTGGATCTCCTCAATCGTCATCCTGGCGAGGAACCCCGCGCGGATCCAGTCGATGCGGTCAGCGCGTGGCGTGGCGAGATGCGGGCGGATCGACTCGGCGTTGAGTTCTTCCGGCTTGCAGTGCGCCTTGCCCGGCACGTTGCCAAAGCCATGGCGGCCAGTTTCGAGGCCGCGCAAAGCCTTCTGCATCGACTCCTTGAAGGTGCGGCCAATGGCCATCACTTCGCCCACCGACTTCATCTGCGTGGTGAGCACCGAGTTGGCGGTCGGGAACTTCTCGAAGGCCCAGCGCGGAAACTTGACGACGCAGTAGTCGATCGTCGGCTCGAAGCACGCCGGCGTGACCTTGGTGATGTCGTTTTGTAGTTCGTCGAGCGTGTAGCCGACGGCCAGTTTGGCGGCGATTTTCGCAATCGGAAAGCCCGTGGCCTTCGACGCCAGCGCAGAGCTGCGGCTCACGCGTGGGTTCATTTCGATGATGACCATCCGGCCGTCGTTGGGATGAATCGCGAACTGCACATTGGAACCGCCGGTGTCGACCCCGATCTCGCGGATGCACGCGATCGAGGCGTTGCGCATCAGCTGGTATTCGCGGTCGGTGAGTGTCTGTGCTGGCGCAACAGTGATCGAGTCGCCGGTATGCACGCCCATCGGATCGAAGTTCTCGATCGAGCAGATGATGACGACGTTGTCATTCTTGTCGCGCATCAACTCCAGCTCAAACTCCTTCCAGCCGGCGATCGATTCCTCGACCAAGATCTCGCTGTTGAGCGACAGCTCGATGCCGCGTGCGGCGATCTCTTCAAACTCTGGCAGGTTGTAGGCGATGCCGCCGCCGCTGCCGCCCATCGTAAAGCCGGGACGGATCACGCACGGCAGGCCGATTTCGTCGAGCGCCTTGCGCGCCTCGGGCATGTTGTATGCGAGTCTGCTGCGCGCACAGGTGAGCCCGATTTTTTCCATCGCCGCACGGAACTCTTGGCGGCCCTCTGCCTTTGAGATCGCGGCTGGCTTCGCGCCGATCATCTCGACGCCGTATTTTTGCAATACGCCCAAGTCGTGCAGCTGCATCGCGCAGTTGAGGGCCGTCTGTCCGCCGAGCGTCGGCAGGATCGCATCCGGCCGTTCCTGCTCGATGATCTTGGTCACCGTTTCCGCGTTGATCGGCTCGATGTAGGTTCGATCCGCGGTCTCCGGATCGGTCATGATGGTCGCAGGATTGCTGTTGACCAGGATGATCCTGTAACCATCAGAGCGGAGCGATCTACAGGCTTGAACACCCGAGTAATCGAACTCGCAAGCTTGGCCGATCACGATCGGTCCAGAACCCAAGATCAGGATCGATTTGAGGTCTTCACGGCGGGGCATTTGGGGCGCGGACTACAGCCGAACGAGGCCCAAGGTGCGAGCATAAATTGCACCTCGCTGAGTGATCGATTCGCCTTGGCTTTAGCACCGCGGTGGTGAGGTCTGCACTCGGAACTGCGCGGCACAAGCCGTATCGTCATAGGCATGTCCAATCACTCAGGTAGCAGCGTTTGGCGATCGGTCATGATTGCTGGCTTGGTCACATTTCTAATCACGTCGGTGCGGCTCGTCGGCGAATTGCTGCACTGGGATGCGAAGTATTTTGGCGAGCAAGCTGGTGGTGGGTTCGCGTTGGTGGGCATCGTCTGGCTGGTGCCGCTAGTTGGGTTCGCCATCGGCCGCAAGCTCAAGGGAGCCGGCCACGGCCCAAGTTCTGTCTGGCTCGCGTTCGTTGTCGCGTTGCTTGGCCTCGCCGCTGTGATGTCCGGTGCCTTTTATGTCTTTAAGAAAGTCCCCGTAGAGACGCTGCCGAATTGGATGACGTATCTAAGCTACGGCGCCCCGGCTGTGGCGTTGCTGATACTGCTCGTTTGGCCGCGTGCGTTTTTCGCATTGCTGCTCTATGGCGTTTTGGCGCGCGGGCCGGTGATCGGTGCGCAGTATTTGTCGATCCGGCAGAACTGGGACACGCACTACGAAAAGTTGGACCCGAAGTTTGGTCAGGTCGCGCCGGCCGAGAAGGAGAAAAAGCTGTTGGTGTCGCAGGTCTCTTTATGGATTCCTTTCACGATTCTTTGTGGTGCCGCGGCGGCCGCGGTTGGCGCGCTCACAAAGCGCCGCAGTGGCGGCATCGGCCACTAACCTTGCGAAAGGATCTTTGCTAGCTGCGACAGTTCGATTGCCCGTGGTTCGCTGCGGCCGATGCCGGTCGGCAGTGCAAAGTGGACCACGTTGCCGATGACCTTCTTGTCGTGCGCCAGGAAAGTCATCAGCGACGCTATCGAGGGCAGCGCGGTGCGTTCAAAGCCGTAGCGGCGCAGGAGCTGCTCGGCGCGCGCTAGCTCTGCTTTTGACATGCTGCTGAGTTCGCGTGCGACATCGAGGGCAAACCACAGGCCCCGTGCGACACAGATGCCGTGCCTGGTGCGACCTTCGAGGACGGCTTCTAGCGCGTGGCCGAGGGTGTGTCCGAGGTTGAGCAAGCGGCGGCGGCCGGTCTCGCGCGGATCCTGTTCGATCACGGCGATCTTGGCTGCGAGCGAGCGATGCACGACATCGGTGATCAGCTCGTCATCGCGTTGCAGCACCAGAGCGGACTGGCGTTCGAGCAATGCAAACAACTCGGCATCGAGACCGAGGCCCATCTTGATCGCTTCTGCAAGGCCGCTGCGAAAGCCTGTCTCGGGCTCGCTGCGAACGAACGCTGGGTCGATTGCCACCAGTGTGGCCGGGTGCACTGTGCCGATCAGGTTTTTACCCTCGGGCAGGTTCACTGCGGTCTTGCCGCCGACCGAGCTGTCGACCATCGACAGCATCGAGGTTGGCGCGTGCCACAGTTCTATGCCGCGGGCAAACAAGGATGCGCAGAAGCCGCCGAGGTCACCGACCGAGCCGCCGCCGATGGCCAGCAGCACGCTGCCTCGGTCGCAGTTTGCGTTCACCATGGCGCGCAAGATGGCTTCGGCCGTTGTGAGCGTCTTCAGGTGTTCGCCGCCGCGCACTAGCTGCTGATGAAAGGTCGTCGTCGAGAGTTCGAGGTGCTGGTTGTTGGCCACCGCATCGTCGATGAGGGCAAAGCCGCGGCGGCCAACCGCGCGTCGTGCCAGCGCAGTCGCAGCGCCGGCACCGAGCCAAATTTCGGTCGCCCGTTCGCCAGTCGGCTGGCAGTGCAGGGTGATCACGCGGCATGCCCGGTGGTCGCGGTCATGCGGCCAAGGCCGCGTGACCGCGATAGCGTTCGTCGCATTGCGGCTGTGATGACAGCGCATACCTCCGCTCGGCGAAGTGTCATGCGGACCGATGTGCGTCCCAGCAATGCAACAGCGTCACGGTCACTCCGGCTTCTCGAACAAGCCGCCGAGGTTGTAGTTGGCGATGTCGCTGCGATCGACAATCGTTGCAGCATTGACTCCGAGTGTGACGGCGATGACTTCAGCGATTTCTTCGCTGGTCGCGCCTTCGCGCTTGGCCTTTTTCAGGTGGCCTTCGAGGCAGCCCTTGCAACCGGAGGTGAGCGAGGCCGCGATCGCGATGAACTCCTTCGTCTTCAGGTCGAGTTGCGACTTGCCGTAGGTCGCCTTGTAAAAGTTCATGTATAGCTGCTTCAGTTCGTTGGTTAGCAGCGCGTAGCTGCGCATCGCAGAACTGGGATTGCGGCCGTCGCCGAGGACGTCGCCGGACGGCGGTGATTTTTTGTGATCGCTCATGTGGACTAGATTCTGACTACTGCCGAAGTGGCGCTGCACCGAGGCCGATTGATTGGGGCGGATTATTGCAGGGAAAGCTGTAGCCGCACCAGAGCTTCGCGGTCGCCATCTGCTTCGACTCGGCGGTATGCCTCTTCGAAACGCATCCAACTCAGGTCGCCTATCATCGGACCTGGGTGCAATTGGATGACTGGCATTGTGGGGGTGCCAGCTTGCCATGAAAATAGCCAATCGACGATGCCCATGTCGCCGAACAATTCTTTCTGCGGTGCGGCAATCTCTTGCAGGTGAACGGGTCGCAGCAGGCCGGTCTCGGCGCGCACCTCGCGCCGCACGGCATCCTGAAACTGCTCGCCGATCTCGACGGCTCCAACCACAGGCCCGAGTGACCACTCCGTTCGAGGGCGCTTCTGCAGCAACAGATACTCAACCCCGTTGTCGAGGACTTGAAAGACAAATACACGCACCCGATGTTCGAGCGAATACATGGTGGCTATGGAGCCTCCTAGTCCGCTACATCGGCAGGTTGGCACGTGGCCAATGCGGTTGGCTCGATTTTTTGTGCGCAGTCCATGAATGGGACGCGCGCGGCGGCAAAGCGATCGTCGCCCTACTTGCCGTCACCCTGCTTGGTTTCGCTCGCGGGCTTTGCTGCTGGCGCCGGTGCCACGGCTGATGTTGATGCAGCGAAGCCGTTACCAACAAACTGCAGCGAAGCTACCAGCGACGCTTCCTTGAAGCCTGATCCCCACGCATGGCCGCCGCCGGTTACCAGCGTCCACTGGTGCGCGATCTTCTTGTCTTCGAGCACTTCGTGCAGCGCTTTGTTGCTCACGCCGAACTGGTAACGGTCGTCGGTGCCGGCGTCAAAGTAGATGCGCAGGTCGACGACCGACTTGGGGTCGAGTCGCTTGGCAATGCCGAGCGGGTTGGTCGCGGCCCATTTGTCCTTGTCGATCGGGTCGCCAAATACATCGCTGAAGCCAAACCGTTTGGCCGCGCCTTTGATCTGCTCCGGCAATTGTTCGGGGTCTTCGGGGAACACCGCGGAACTGTGCACTGCGATTGTGCCGAACAGTTCGGGCTTGGTGAAGCCGATCCTGAGCGCGGCCATGCCGCCCATGCTGATGCCCATCAACGCCCGGCCGCCTCGGTCTTTGCGCACCCGGTAGGTCTTTGCGATGTGCTGTAGCAAATCCTGCTCGATGAGATCCTGGTACTCGTGGCCCTTGCCGACGTTGATATACATCGAGGTGCGGCCGCCGTTGGCCAGCACGAACACGCACGGCGGGAGCTTGCCGTCGGTCACCGTCTGGTCGAGGATCGGTGCGCCCACGCCGCGACCGTGAAATCGCAGGTGGTCTTCAAACATGCCGTGCAGCCAGATCACCAACGGCCACTTCACATCCTTGTTTGCTGGCGCGTCGTAGTCCTTGGGCAGGTAGATGCCAAATGGCATGTCGGCGGCGACGGCATCGCTGTGAAAGGACTGCTCCGTGAAGGTGAAGTTTTGCAGCTCGATGGGCTTGCCTTTGTCGCCTTGACCGCGGCGGCCGCCGGGAGTCTGAGCGAGGGCCGTGGTGAGCACGAGAATGCTGGCGAGGAGTGCTGTGAAAAAGGTGCGGTGCATGAGAGATCTCCAGCGCGCGGCTTTGTGCGCACATGGGTCGAAAGTCATACCGGATGCGGCAAAAGGCGCAGGCGCACAATGGTGAATCGTCGACAGAATGGTTGCAATATTGCAGCATGAGCAGCGCGTGGATCCAGCAGCGCTCCGTCTCGAACCCCTCCTTGGCCGCCTCGTCAACTACGAGCGTTCGCGGCCAGCCTTGCGCGTCTGGGACTTGGTGACGATTGAGGCTTTGCTGGCGCGGCCTTTTGCCGGCGGCAAGCAATGCCAAGCGGTGCAGGTCGGCGGCAGCAAGGGGAAGGGCACGACGTGCGCGTTCTTGGCGGCGTTTGCCGAGCGCGCTGGACTTCGGCCCGGCGTATTTTTGTCGCCGCACGTAGACACGTTGCTCGAGCGGATTCGGGTCGGCGCAGAGGCAATCGCGGTCGAGCGGCTTGAGGAGCGGTTGCGAGTAGTCCTCGCATACGCAGAAACGCACGGCCTGCGGGCGACGTTCTTTGAGGCGATGACTGCGGCTGCGGTCGATGAGTTTGCCGCTGCCAAGGTCGGCCTCGCGATCTGGGAAGTCGGGCTCGGTGGGCGCTTCGATGCGACGACGGCGATCCCTGTCGATTGCTCGATCGTGACGAGCATTGAACTGGAACACACAGATATACTTGGCCCGACGATTGTGGCGATCGCGGGCGAGAAGGCGCCGGTGATCCGTGCAAATGGTCGCGGCTTTACGGCGGCGCAAGGTGCGGCACTGGCGGTGATCGAGCGGCATGCGGCAAGCGTTGGCGCGCGGCTGTCGGTGCTTTCCCGTGATCTGCGTATCGAGGACGAGCGGTGGGATGGCGAACATTGCCTTGGCCGGTTGGTGTTGCCCAATGGCCGCGAGTTGCCGTTTCAGTTACCGGCGGCGCGCGCCTATGAGTTGCCCGCGCTGGCGCTGGCCGCGGCAGCATTTGTCGAACTGTGCCCCGATGCCGCTCTCGACCTGACGCCGGCCCCCAGGCCCGCCTTGCCGTGTCGATTTGAGATCGTCACTTTGCGCGGTGGGGAGGTGGTCGTGCTCGATGGCGCGCACACCGAACAATCGATGTCAGCGGTGGCAGTGGAAATGAACCGGCGGTGGCCTCGTGCGCGGGTTGCGGTGCTGTTTGCTTGTGCCGCCGGCAAACGTTGGCGCGAGACCTTGAGCCGACTACTGCCGATCGCCGATAGTTTCGTCGTGACGGAGCTTTCGGGCACCGTCGGGGAGATCCCTTCTGCGATTGCGGAGTGGCTGCGATTGCAAGGTCGGGAGTGCGTGCTGGTGAGCTCTGCTGCGGACGGCCTTGTGGCGCTGATGGCGCAACCGGGACCGCGGCTGGTCACGGGTTCGTTCTATCTCGCCGGCGAAGTGCGGCGATTGTTGCGCACTCAATAAAAGCGGCATGAGCGATCCTTCCAACCCGGGCAGTGGCGCAATCGCGCCAACGATCGTCGAGGACCTGTTCCTGACGGATGCGTTTATGATCAAGGGGCGTTTAGAGAACAAGAACAAGCGGCTCACCAATGTTCTAGAGGATCACAACCGTTCGTTTCTGCGGGTGCAGGATGCGACGATGATCTCGCTGCGTTCGCCCGAAGTGATTCGCACTGCAACCGTGCTGATCAATACGAGCGAGGTCCTGTTTGCGCACGAGCTGCTAGACCTCGGCAGTGATCCGGCGATGCGCCGCATTGCCACGAAAGGACAGAACATCAAGGCCCGCGCGTTCTACAACGGCGCACTGCAGTTTGAGTTGGCCGGCATGATGGAGCAGGGTGCCTACGAGACGCAGCCGACCGGGCGCAAATATTTCATCATGCAGCAGCCAGTGCTGCGCGGGCTTGACCTCAGCCATCCAGAGCTTGCGCTGCTCAGTAGGCTTGACTACGCGATTGTCCGCAAAGACCGGCTCGCCTATCTGTTCGATTTCGGCTGATCGCCGCGCTGGCGCTGCGCTCTGCGATCGCGCACGCTAGTCGCGTGATCACGACGATTCCGGTTTCGGATGGACCGCAGCGGCCGTGGCTTGACCGACTCGTAGCTGCAACGGTTTCCCTTGCGGCCGTGCTCTGCACGACGATGCTGGCCAGTGTCACGCCGGATCCGCGTGGCTATGACACGCATGTGAAGTTGGGCATGGTGCGCTGCAGTTGGCCGATGCACTACGGCCTGCCGTGCCCGACCTGCGGCGCAACGACGGCGGCATGTCATGTGGTGCACGGCAACCTCGTGCAGGCGCTGATCGTGCAGCCCTTCGGGGCCGCGCTTGGAATCGCTGGCATCCTGTTTGGCCTGCTGGCCATTTGGTGCCTGCTGCGGAGCCGATCGTTCTTCGATGTCTGTCGCCAGTTGCCGGGTGCGCGCCTCGTTGTTGGCGGCACGGCGTTACTGCTCTTGTCTTGGCTCTACAAATACCTCACCTTCACAAAGCCGTGAGTCCATCAGCAACGCCGCCGTCAACGCCGCCGTCAACGCCGCCTGCATCATGGCAAATCCCGATCGCCATCGGTGCCTTGATCACCACCCTGCTGCATCTGCCGGCGATGGTGCGACATGAGCTTTGGGTGCCGATGTGCTGCTGCGCCGGGTTCCTTGGTGCGCCGCTTGGGATGCTGCCTGCGGCGCTTGTGTTGCGAAAAGATCCCCACTTGGGGTCGGCCTCAGGCTTTGCCGTGTCGTTCATTTCGATTGGCCTTGGCGTGATCGTGCCAGCAGCGGTGACCTTATGGCATGGGTTCCGAATCGACGACCTGGCGCTCGACATGCTGCGTGATGAGTGGCTGCAGCAGGGGGTGAGCAAGGTGGAGGTCGACAAGGTGCTCGACGGGCTGCTCGGGGTCGGACCGATGTCGGTGGTGGCGACCGCCGCGATCGCCGCGCTGTCGGCTGGCGTTATCGGGGCCGTCGTCGCCGGCTTGACCGATCGTCGTCACCGTCGACGTGCTTTGCCGCCGCCTGTGCCCAGTTGAGCATTGCCGTGTAGGACGCGTAGCGTGTTTCGGCGATCGTTTTTTCGGCGAGTGCAACGCGCACCGCGCAGTCAGGCTCGCCAAGATGGAGACAGTTGCGGTAGCCGCATTGCGGCAACAGTGCAGCGATCTCGACAAACAAGAACTGCGTCTCCTGCACGCCAATGTGGAACATATGGAAGCTGCGAACTCCCGGCGTGTCGAGCACGTGACCACCGAAAGGCAGCGGAATCAGCTCGGTGTGGGTCGTGGTGTGACGGCCCTGGCGAATGTGATTCAGCGAGCCGACGCGCAGTTCCAGTCCTGGCATCACGAGATTCAACAACGTCGATTTACCAGCGCCAGAAAGGCCGCACATCACGCTGCGATTCTCGTGCAGCAATTTCGCCAGTTGCGCAAACGCATCGTCGGTGTGTAGCTCCGGCGAGGTGCTGGTCACGAGGACGGTCACGCCGATGGACTGATACAGGTTTTGCCAGTGCGCTACGGCGCCCTTCTTGTCGCGGTCGAGTTTGGTCAGCACGATCACGGCGTTCAGGTTTTCGCGTCGCGCGGCCGCGAGCAATCCATCGACCAGTTCTGGCTGAAATGGCGGCTCCGCAATCGAGGCGACGATCAGCACCAAGGTGATGTTGGCGGCGATCACCTGTGCGCGCTCCTCACCTTCGCTCGCCGCGCGGCGGGTGAGTTGGCTCATGCGCGGCAGCAGTTCATCAATGGCGCCGCCCTGTGCATCGATCCGCACCAGCACGCGATCGCCGACCGAAAGCGGCCGCTTCTCGTGACTTTTTCGTTCAAACAACTTACCGCTCAGTGGCAACGAGTGGCGTTGGCCGCCAATCTCAACCTGACAGACCTTGGCATCGATCCGTAAAACGAGGCCTTCTTGTAATGCAGAATCCATCGGGCAGTAGTCAGGTGATCGGTCGTCTTGCGCCCAGCCCGACCGGCGCGTTGCACCTTGGCAACGCCCGCACGTTTATGCTGGCCTGGCTGCAGGCGCGATCGCAGGGCGGCAGCATACTGCTTCGCATCGAGGACATCGATGGTCCGCGCGTGAAGTTGCAAGCCGCGACCGAAGCGATTGAAGATTTGCGCTGGCTCGGACTCGATTGGGATGGCGCAGTTGTCTGCCAGTCAGATCGCTTGGCAAGTTACGCGGCGGCGGCCGGGCGTTTGATTCAATCGGGTCGCGCATACCCATGCGTCTGCACGCGCAAGGAAGTTGAGGATGCGGCATCGGCGCCGCACGAGGTGGGCGACGACGGACCGGTCTATCCGGGCACCTGCCGCGGTCGCTTTCCAACGCTGATGGCGGCCAAGGAAGCGACCGGGCGCGATGCGGCGCTGCGCTTTCGCGTGGCGGTCGGCGAAGTGCCATTCGTGGACGGTTTTTGTGGTCCGCTGGGCGGCCGAATCCGAGGTGATTTCGTCATCCAGAAGCGCTGTGGCGGCCCTGCCTACCAACTCGCGGTCGTCGTCGATGACGCGGCGCAGTGCGTGACCGATGTGCTGCGCGCCGATGACCTGCTGCCGAGCACGCCGCGGCAACTGCTGCTCTATGCAGCGTTGAACCTGCGCGCGCCGCGCTTTTCGCACGTGCCGCTGGTCGTTGGCGAAGATGGTCTGCGCCTCGCCAAACGTCACGGCGACACTTCGTTGCGCTGGTTCCGCGCGCAAGGTGTCGCTGCCGCTGCGCTTTTTGGTCACTTGGCATTTCTCTGCGGCCTGCGCCCGCAAGGCACCCGTTGCCTGCCACGCGAGTTGGTCTTGGACTTCGACTTGGCAAAGTTGTCGCGGTCACCGGTGCGCGGCGACACGACTGGCTTTTGTTAGTTCGCAACAGGTGGACGGTCGCGCAGATTTTGCGCCGTGGGCTTGAGCCGCAGCCACCTCCGAAAGCACCGCACTGGTCGCGTGCTACTTCAGTGCGGCGGCGAGCTTTGCCATGGCGTCGAGTTCGGTGAGCGAGAAGCGCACACTGACGATGAACGGCGGCGCGCCGTTCGCCCAATGGCCGTAGGTCGTCGCTACGAACGTGCCGTCGGGCAGCACTTCGAGACCCGGATAGCCGCAGTCCCAACTGTTCTGGTTGTCGAGCAAGCGCACGTGGTAGTCCCCTTGCTTGCCCTCGAGCAGGTCTTCGTAGTGGCCGACCCACGCGACGAAATCGCCTTTGGTTTTGTGGTCCTTGCCAAGTCCCATGTCGCGATAGACCACGACGACGCGGCCATCACTGGCGTAGCGCGCGGTGTGGCGGTCGCCGGTGAGGATCTCGTGCAGCGCCTTTGGCGCGCTCCACGTCTTGCCTTGGTCGATGCTCGTCATCGTCTGCGACGGCTGTTTGCGGGCGTTCTCGCGCAATAGCAACGTGATCTTCGTGCCATCCGGCGAACGGATCGCGCCCGGCTCGCACAGGTGCAGGTCTTTGCCGGACCAGATTGCGCGCGGCGTGCTCCATGTGCGGCCTGCATCGCCTGAGTCGGTCGCGAGCAGCGTGAACGTGTCCGAGATTTTGCCGTCGCTCGTTAGAAAGCGCCCATCATCATGGAACAATGCGGTGTAGTAGCCGGGCTGCTTCAGTGCCACGACGTCGCCCATAACTACGATGCCGCCAAAATCGCCAGCAGCTTGCAGCTCGCTCCAGTGCTCACCGTCATCTTCGCTACGCGCAATGCGTGCCGGATAGAGGCCCGACCAGAGGATCAGGCTGTGCTTGCCGTTGGCTGCGAGGACGCGATGGATGGTTGGCGTTTCGAGGCTCGTTGCAAAGGACGCAGGCACTGGCAGCCGTTCGCTCCATGTGCGGCCGCCATCCGTGCTGCGCTTTAGCAGGATTGCGCCGCGGCCATGTCCTTTTGGGTAGACCGCAAGAATCGTCTTGCCGTCGGCTAGCAAAACTGTGGAGACGTGGCCGAGATATTGCTCCGCTTCGCGGTCGACAACGACTTGCCGGAAAGTCTCACCAGCGAGGTCGAGTCGCAGTGGCTTCTGTGGTGTTTGCTGGGTGAGCAGCGCGAGGCAGGCGAGCAGCAGCATGGCGAGATCATGCCAGACGCTCGCCCCAGAGCCGCAAAACCGCCAAGATGCGCGGATGCAGCCTGTAGAACCGAAGACCATAACTTCCACCAAGAACCCGATCCTGCAGTTGTTTCGCGCAGCTGCGACTGGTGACGACGCAGGTGCGATGCTTGCCGAAGGGGTCCGACTCGCCACCGAAGGCCTCGACGCAGGTCTGAAGGTGCTCGCCGCGCTGGTGTCGCCGCGAATGCGCGATGAGCACCTCGCTGAACGACTGCGCGCGCTGCCGGAGTATGCCACTTGCAGTGATGAGATCCTGGCCAAAGTTTCATCGCTGGAGACGCATCAGGGTGTAGCCGTCGTTTTCGCGCGGCCGAGTTGGGCGCCTTTGGATCTGCTGCGCGCCGATCCATCGCCGATTGTCGTTGCCGCCGCTGGTGTGCGCGACCCGGGCAATCTAGGCGCGTTGATCCGTACTGCCGAGGCAGCGGGTGCTAGTGGCTTCGTTGCCCTCGCGGGTAGCGCCGATCCGTTCCGCGAAAAGGCGGTGCGCGGCGCGATGGGTTCGAGCTTTCGCCTGGCGACCTCAGCTGGCGTGAAGCCGCAGGAGTTGATCGAGTTTTGCCGCAAGCAGAAACTGCAGCTGGTGGTCGCCGATGGCGGCGGCGAACGCAGCTACCTCGATATTGATTGGCGCAAGCCGTCCATGCTGGTGGTTGGCGCCGAAGCCGCTGGTGTGCCTGCCGAACTGATCAAGGCGGCGGATGCGCGCGTTCGCATTCCGATTACCAAGGCCGTGGATAGTCTCAACGTCGCAGTCGCTGCTGGCGTGCTCTTGTTTGAGGCGCGGCGTCAGCGGCGATGAGCCTGTTTGGCGAACCGACCGGGTCCGCGCCGAGGAAGGGGCCGCCGCCGCCGCTCGCCGATCGCATGCGGCCGCGCACGCTGGCTGAGTATCTAGGCCAAGATCATGTCGTCGGCGAAGGTCGCGCGCTGCGGACAGCGATCGTGCGCGGTGGTGCGGGCTCGCTGATCCTTTGGGGTCCTCCTGGCACCGGCAAGACGACGCTGGCGCAGCTGATCGCGCAACATGCGGGACTTGCCTTCGTACCGTTCTCGGCGGTGATGGCAGGCATAGCTCAGGTGCGCGAGGCGGTCGCCGAGGCTGAGGCACGGCGTGCGCGAGAGGGCAAAGGCACGCTACTATTCGTCGACGAGATCCACCGTTTCAACAAGGCGCAGCAAGACGCGTTGTTGCCGCATGTCGAGAAGGGGCTCTTTGTGCTGATTGGCGCGACGACGGAAAACCCATCGTTCTCCGTCAACGCGGCGCTGCTGTCGCGATGTCGGGTGGTGGCACTGCAGTCGTTGCCGGAGCCGGCGTTGACAGCGTTGTTGCTGAGTGCGCTCGCGGATCGTGAGCGCGGCCTCGGCGTGCGCGGGCTGCAGATGGCTATGGACGCAGTAGGTCGGCTCGTGTTGCTCGCGGGCGGCGATGCGCGGCGGGCGTTGACCGCGCTCGAAGCGTGTGCGCAGACCTGCGTCGACGGAGAGGAGATCACGCTGCCGATGATCACCGAGGCGTTTCAGCACAGGGCACTGCGAAACGACAAAGATGGCGACCTGCACTTCGATCTTTTGTCGGCACTGCACAAGAGCCTGCGTAACTCCGATGTGCAGGCGGCGGTCTATTGGCTCGCGCGCATGATTGAGGCCGGTGGCGATCCGCTCGCCGCCGCGCGTCGACTAGTGTCGATGGCTGCCGAGGACGTTGGTCTCGCCGATCCGATGGCGCTGCAAGTGGCGATCGCAGCGCTGCAGGCGGTGCAGTTTCTCGGGCTGCCAGAAGGTCGTCTGCCACTGACGCAGGCGGTGGTCTACCTTGCCGCCGCGCCGAAGAGCAACGCGGTGATTGCGGCGATCGATGCTGCCGCCATCGTCGCGCGCGATGGTGCACAACACCCAGTGCCGCTGCATCTGCGCAACGGCGTTACTGGCCTCATGCGCGAACTTGGGCACGGCCGTGGCTATGTCTACGCACATGACACCGAGCGCGGCATTGCGGCGATGGAGTGTCTGCCACCAGAGCTAAACGGCGTCACGTTCTTTACACCGAGCGACCGTGGCTTCGAGAAGAAGGTTGCCGAGCGTATGGCCGAGAATGAGCGACTGCGAAAGCGGTGAGTGTTACGGCCTAGTCGCAGTATTTGCGACGGCAACGACCGCTCCGCTTTGCCGCAGGCAGGGACCTCGCGTTGCTGCGCGGCAGATCGTTCGCGCCGGTTAGCCAAACGACCGGGGATGCGCGGGGGATGCGCGTGCGATGCGCGGGTGCGCGGGCGATGCGCGGGTGCGCGGGCGATGCGCGGGGGATGCGCGTGCGATGCGGGGGATGCGCGGGTGCGCGTGCGATGCGCGTGCGGTGCGCGGGGGATGCGCTGGGGATGCGGGGGGGATGCGCGGGCGATGCGCGGGGGATGCGGGGGTGCGCGGGCG
>BJHM01000003.1 GCA_014192625.1 Planctomycetota bacterium | reverse complement strand
CAAAGCAACGACACTCAGGCGGCGACACTCAGGCGGCGGCACTAAGGCGGCGACACTAAGGCGGCGGCACCAAAGCGGCGGCACCAAAGCGGCGACACTCAGGCGGCGGCACTCAGGCGGCGGCACAATAGCAATAACACCCTCGCACCACCAGCGCGTCTGGGGATGAAGCCGCGCTTCTAAAAAGAACTCTTACATCCGGTAAGGGCTCAGGTCTTCGTCGTCTGCCGATTCGCCTAAGCGGTCAGCGACTAGTTTGCCATCGACCACCACCTCGGTGCCGGACTTCTCACTAGCCTCGAACGAAAGTTCTTCGAGGCACTTTTCGAGGATCGTCATCAGCCTTCGTGCGCCGATGTCCTGGGTTGTTTTGTTGGCGCGGAATGCGAGCGCGGCAAGTTTAGCGATGCCATCCTTGGTAAATGACAGCGTCACTTTTTCGGTGGCAAACAGCGACACGTATTGACGAGTCAGTGCGTTTTTTGGCTCGGTCAAAATGCGCACGAAGTCTGCTTCGGTCAGCGACTGCAGCGCCACACGCACTGGGAAGCGTCCCTGCAGCTCGGGGATCAGTTCGCTCGGCTTGTGGTAATGAAACGCGCCGGCGGCGAGGAACAGCATGTGGTCGCTACGAACGTGACCGTAGCGCGTGTAGACCGCACAGCCTTCCACCACCGATAGCAGATCGCGCTGCACGCCTTCGCGCGACACATCCGGGCCGTCGCTGCTGCCCGAGCTCACGATCTTGTCGATCTCGTCGACAAAGATGATCCCGTCATTTTGTGCGCGGTCGAGCGCCTCTTTCACGATCGCGTCCTGGTCGAGCAGCTTGTCGGCTTCCTCGTCCTGCACCAATACGCGTGCATCGGCCAAAGACAGCTTGCGGACCTTGGTGCGCTTTTGCGGCGAACGGCCGTAGAGCTCCTGCAGCGCTTCAGTGTCGATGCCCATCGTCTCATTGCCCTGCGGTCCCATCACCGAAAGCGTCGGCGTTTTTTGATCGCGCAATTCGATCTCGATGGTGTTTTTCTCCAATTCGCCAGCGCGCAGTGCCAACTGCAATCGAATTCGGGCCTGTTCACGCAAAGCCGCCGTGGCAAGTATTTCCGCTGGGTGCGCGACGGGTGCGCCAGCAAATGGCCGTGCGCGAAATACGCCACCCTCCATTGTGCCGTGCGCGTCCGCAACCGGATCCAAGGCCGGCGACAGGCCCTCTATGTCGAGCAGCGCGTCGTAAATGCGCGCTTCAGCGGCAAAAGCAGCTTGCACGGCGACTTCCTTGATTTTCTCGCTGCGAACAAGTTGCACCGCGGCTTCGGTCAGGTCGCGAACCATCGATTCGACGTCGCGGCCGTGGTAGCCGACCTCACTGTATTTAGTCGCTTCGACCTTGAGGAACGGCGCGCGAGCCAACGTTGCAAGCCTTCGTGCGATCTCGGTCTTGCCAACGCCAGTCGGGCCGATCAGCAGAATGTTTTTTGGGTAGACATCGGCGCCGACATCCGCCGGTAGCTGGCGCCGCCGCCAGCGATTGCGCAACGCAACTGCAACCGCGCGTTTGGCTTTGTGCTGGCCAATGATGTATTCGTCGAGGCGGCGAGTGATTTCGCGTGGCGTAAGTTTTTGGCCGAAGTCGGTCATAGGGGGGCGAGGAGCATAGCGAGTGACGGTGATGTTAGGTGGCCAGCATTATTTGCAGGTGCTGGCAGCAGACGCTCAAAAACGAAAGTGATGGGAAATGCCAGGCGATGAGCCAAGCGATGAGCCAAGCGATGAGTAGGCCAACTACTGGGCTTGTGCGTCAGATCTAATTTGTCAGTGCCAAGCGCGCTTCTGTTGCGGTGACACGCAATCAGGCAGAAACGCGAGTTTTCAGCTATGGGTTACAGATAAGTTACTGTGTTTAATACAAGACTTTGCAGTGGGCAGCGTGGTGCTGGAAAATATTTAAAAACCGATGGCCCCTTATACGGTGGTGCAAAAAGTCGAACAATCAGTTATACAATGGCTAAGATGATCTGCCGCCATTTTTTTCCGTGCGTGTTCGCCATTGCCTGCGCGGTATTCCTCATGGCCTCGGTTCGAACGCAAAGCATTTCTTATGGGACTGGCTGCGGAAGCCCAAATCTGACCCTGTCTGCATCCAGTCCAAGGCTTGGCTCGCTGCTCACCTTTACCACCAGGAACGTCCCCTCTGCCTCGGTTATCAGCGTGAACTTGTTGACATTTGGCCAGGTGAGTCCAGGCATCGATCTAGGCTCGCTGGGCGCACCAGGTTGTTTTCAACTGGTCATTTCTGCTGGCGCATATACGACTTTGTTGCTTGGCAATCCGACTGACACTAATTCGTTGTTAATCCCGCCATATTCGTCGTATCTCGGCAAGACATTTTATTCGCAATCGGTTTCGCTGGTCCCTTTTTACAATGCGCTTGAAGCAATCACCAGTAACGGAGTTGCGAGCACGATCTATAATAGTGCCGCGGTTCCCTTGATGGTGCAGATCCCATCGGGCAGTTTTATGATGGGTTCGACTAATTCAACGGCATTACCTGCTGAAGCGCCTGTGCATCAAGTCGCGATCACGCAAAACTTTTGGATAGGGAAGTATGAAGTGACGCAGGCTGAATACCAGGCGGTGACGGGGGTTAACCCGTCTGGTTTTTTGGGCGCGAATCGACCCGTTGAGCAGGTCAGTTGGACGCAAGCGATGTCCTACTGTGCTGATCTTACAACATCCGAGCGCTCAGTGGGACAAGTGCCAGCTGGCTATCGGTATCGCCTACCCACTGAGGCCGAATGGGAATACTGCTGTCGCGCAGGAACCACCACGGAGTGGAGTGCCGGAACAAATCTCACAAATTCGCAAGCAAATATAAACAATTTATTTAGCCAAACTAGGGTGGTTGGCAGTTACGCGCCAAATGCCTTTGGCCTGTGCGACATGCATGGCAACGTTTGGGAGTTGTGCCTCGATTGGTATAATCGCACCAACAATTACCCAAGCGCGCCGGTTTCCGATCCGTATGTTACTAACGGCTTAGAGCGCATCAGTCGCGGCGGCAGTTATCAATACGCGGCGAATGACTGTAGGTCTGCTATTCGCGGATATACCAGTCCCAGCAACGCGCTAAACTACGTAGGGTTCCGGATTGTTTTGGCCCCAGAGGTGACGCGGCCTGTCGCGAATATGGTGCCGATCCCAGCAGGATCCTTTGCTATGGGTTCGGCCCTTGGCAGCGCTAACGAGCAACCTGTGCACCAAGTCACTATCACCCAACCCTTTTGGGCGGCTAAGTATGAGGTGACTCAGGCGGAGTATGTTGCTGTGATGGGAGGCAACCCCTCGCATTTCCAGGGTGCCGGATCTGCTAGCCGTCCGGTCGAGCAGGTCACATGGACCAATGCGATGACTTATTGTGCTGCGCTGACTACGGCTGAGCGAACGGCTTTGCGAGTGCCAACTGGTTATCAGTATCGCTTGGCGACCGAGGCCGAGTGGGAGTATTGCTGCCGAGCAGGGACGACAACTGAATATAACACGGGCACGAGCATTAGCGCTCTAGTGGCAAATATTAACAACCCATCAGGCCAAACTACGGCGGTCGGCAGTTACGCGGCAAACTCGTTTGGTTTATACGACACCCACGGCAACGTTTTGGAGTGGTGTCTCGATTGGTTTGACCTCACTAATAACTACCCAGGCTTCGCGGTATCTGATCCTTATGTCTCTAATGGACCGTATCGAGTCTGTCGCGGTGGCAGTTGGAACAGCATCGCAAGTGTCTGTCGGTCCGCCACCCGAAATGGGACCAGTCCTGGCAGTGCGAGTGACAGCATTGGTTTCCGGATTGTGTTAGCCCCCATTCTTTTTCCATAAATGGGTAGGGCTGAGGCTTCGTTTTCCTGCTCTGCCGCCCAACCGCAGAACCGCCCGAGCCTAGTTGCGGGCGCACGTAAACTGCTCTGCTAAACGAAGCTTTCTTGGGTGGGGCTGTCAATGAAGTGCCATAGGTGGTTGACAGCACTTTGCACCTTATTAGCATTCCTCGAAATCTGAGTCGTGGTCTTTTTTAGCTCAACGGGTGTTCTGATGCTCATGTTCAAGCCAAGTGTTTTTTTTAACGCATTTGCGATTGCTGGGGCGGTATTTTTTATAGCTTCGGTTCGAGCGCAAAGCGTGTCTTTTGGCGCTGGCTGCGGAAGCCCAAATCTCACGCTGTCTGCATCCAGTCCAAGGCTTGGCTCACTGCTCACCTTTACCACTACTAATATTCCTGCTGGTGCAGTGATAAGTGCGCAAATGTTGACTTTTAGTCGGTCTAATCCTGGCGGAGATCTCAGTGCATTTGGCGCGCCGGGTTGCTCTCTGCTAGTCATTTCGGCTGGCGCTGTGACGACGTGGCTATCTGGCTCGCCAGTGGCGACCAATTCGCTTGTCATCCCGCTTTTCCCATCGTATCTCGGTAGGACCCTATATGGGCAATCGGCGTCGCTGGTGCCCGGTTACAACCCGCTAGGTGTGATCACCAGCAATGGCACGGCTAGCACTTTTAATGTTACTCAGACTATTCCCAACATGGTGCAGATTCCATCGGGCATTTTTATGATGGGTTCTAATGCTGGATATCTCGACGAGGCGCCGGTGCATCAGGTTGCGATTACGCAGCAATTCTGGATCGGTAGGTATGAGGTCAAACAGGGAGATTATCAGGCTTTAATGGGTAACAATCCGTCGTTTCATCAGGGTGCGAATTATCCTGGCAGCGATAATCTACCTGTTGAAATGGTTTCTTACGGTAATGCCACGGCATACTGTATTGCGCTAACCGCCGCGGAAAGCTTGGCTGGACGGGTCCCCGTTGGTTATCAGTATCGCCTTGCTACCGAGGCAGAGTGGGAATACTGCTGCCGCGCCGGGACAACGTCTGCATTTAATACCGGCCCAAGCCTAAGTTCTTCACAGGCGAACTTCGTCAATGCGATTGGCGAGACAACAATCGTTGGGAGTTACGCGGCAAATGCCTTCGGCTTGTACGATATGCATGGCAATGTTTGGGAGTGGTGCCGTGACTCGTGGGACGGCACTGGCAACTACCCGAATACTTCGGTGGCTAATCCGTATGTCGCTAGTGGCCCTTACCGGGTCTTCCGCGGCGGCGGCTGGTATGATTTCTCATTTGACTGCCGTTCCGCGATCCGGAGTGGCAGCTATTCGAGCTTGCATCTCAATGACCTAGGGTTCCGGGTGGTTCTCGCTCCAATTATTTTGTGAGCTTCAGCTGGTCTTTGCCGGTTAGGGAATGTGCTCCCAGAAAAGTAAGCCGGCAAAGCTATGTTGTGCTGGACAGGATTTGCCAAATACTCTGTGGTTGTCTTTTTTAGCCTGCGCCTTCCCTGTCTGTGCCGTTCGTGTAATCGCATGGCCCCATGCCTGCCTGCAATCCGCGTTAGTTTCACATCCTGGCGCTATGGCAGCTCAATCTTGCTTTGGCTCAGCGCAAGATTTTTTTGCGGGCCGTCCCCCGGAAGGGCGACCTTTTTGGTTGTAAGCTAATCCTGTTCGGTGCGGTTGCCGCGCGCTCATTTTTGAGTATTTACTTTGCTGATTTCTAGCTCAGTGCAGACTCATTTCGCAATGCAACTTCGTATCAGCTGGTTACGTTACCAGTCAGATTTGCCGGTCAGATTTTCCCGCCAGAGTAGCGCATCTGATTTTCCTTACTGCGCTGCTAAGTTCAGCCACGTTTTTCTACTGCAAAGCGTCGCAGTGGAGTTTCATGGTCATTGGTATCGCGGAACAGCGGTCTCTTTCGCTACTGTTAGTGGATGGCGCGACGCTATTTTACCAATCCCCTGCCGCCGCTTGGTCCGACGATACTGAGTAAAAGCCTTGGTCATCATTTGGGGCGGGTGGTGCGCACCAATCCCGGCGATGCCGTTGTGTTGTTTGATGGCAATGGTGCCGAAGCGGCTGCAACGGTGATCGAGGTCCGCGGTCGGGATGTGGTGGTTGAGGTTTTTGCAAGGAACGCGCAGTTGCTTGGCCGGTCGCCACGGATGGCGTTGGATATTGCGTGTGCTTTGCCAAAGAACCCGCGTGCTGAGTGGTTGTTCGAGCATGGCACCGAGGCTGGCATTCGCAGCTTCCGCCCGATTCTTACTGAGCGGACCAACAGGCAGCATGAGCAACGCAAGCGCTGGGAACGCATTCTGATTGAGGCCTGCGCACAGTGTGACCGATCGATCCTGCCGACTATCGAGCCGACAGTCACTCTTACGGAGTTGTGCGCCATGCCGCATCCTGCGGCTCGCTTCCTTGCTACTCGGGCGGACCAAGAGCTTGGCGCTGCCGAGACCGACACTGCCATTCTTGTGGTCGGTCCCGAAGGTGGTTTGTCGGATCGGGAGATCCACTTGCTCACGGCCGCAGGCTTTGCGCCGCGCAGCCTTGGACCGCTTACGTTGCGAACCGAGACTGCCGTGCTCGCCGGTGCTACGCGGCTATTACAGGCGCCGCAGGGAAATCTCCGGAGCTGAGGTTTTTGGGCTCACTTTGGGTCGGGTTCAACGCTTGGATTAATTCGAATCGCCTTGCCGGTCACCGTGACGACCTCGGTTCGGTAGAAGCCTAAATAGTCGACGATATCACGATGAAAGCGCGGCGAGATCAATGCGTCTGCGCCGGGGACGCTTTCGATGGCATTATAGATGGCCGCTGCTTCCACAGGACTTGGCATGCTGCCTAGTAGGCTGCTAAAGATTCCGCCACCTGAAGACGACCCGCCAGCGACGCTGCCAGATTTGTTTTCGCCTTCGATTTGGAAGAACCACAACACGATAGCGCCTTTTGACGTGCCGGTCGCATCCCCGAGCACATCGTAAGTTGCGGTCGTGCTCATCGATCCAAGTGGTAGCGCGCTTGGTGTGCTGTTGCCATGCGTGATGCAGGAAACGGCGAGGAGGTTGATTGAGAGGAGACTAAGACGGTTAAAATTTCTTCGCAGCATAATTTTTTTATATAGTTGCTCAGCTGGTGGCGCAAGGGCGCATTCTGTTTTTTTCTTGTTAGGGACCGGATCCACGATTTTCTGCCTGCGGCTGGCACCGGCCGGTTTGCCGCGAACTATTAGCTTGCTGGATCGATCGCAGAGATCATCGTCGTCTAACTAATTCCTCGGTGCCTTGCCTTGCGTTTGTGGCTGCATTGGCCGATCTGTCAATCGTTGTATGTTTCATCCGGCAACGTTGCCTGGCAGATTACTTTTGAGCTATGTCATGTGGCGTGGTTAGAGATCTTTTTGGCGTGCGGTTTTATTGTTAGATAAATGTGTCTTGCTTGGGTGGGTATCGCGGTGGCTGATTTGCCCACTTCTGCAACGCTGTCAGCAGGAGGTAAAATTATTTATGCCAAACTTGAGATCCTGCGAGAGATGTTTTTGTTGTTGCACCTGGATGAAGCCCGTCATGCGATTGTCGCAACGGTCGACGCGCTTGGCGAAGGCGTCCCTTCGCTGGCGAGCGGATTGCGGGTATAAGGTCGCAGTAGTTACCGCCGCAAATGAGTCAGGTAAGGCCGTCACCCTCTGGCCAACTCTGGATGGCGATCCTATCGAGCACTGGCCTTTCTTTGCTATTTTTATTTGGCGTTCGGCTTACTTTTCATCTGGCGATGGATGGGAGACATTTATGGCTAGCCTTGCGTGCTGCGGCGGCTTTCTCCCGAGCAGTCCTCGGTCACTAAAAACAACGCTTTAGCCCCATTGGCTGCGGCGCAGGTGTTATTTGAGTCGAACTTTGCTTGGCAGGGTTGGCAAAGTCGAATGGGAGTGTTTTCAGGTCGTTGGTGCTGCTGTTGCCACGACTTTTGATGGCCCTTGGCCAGACGAAGCGCTGGACACTCGGGGCGTGAGTCTGTTTCCTTTCTCGGCTTCCGCTCCAACGCCCAACACCGCATGTCCAAACGCCCCGTCAAAAAGCCTGTTGCCAAGTCTCCAGCTCCGCAGGGGGATACCCGACTCAGCCAGTTGCAGAACCTGATCGATCTGATGGTCGAGAAGGACATCGTTGAGGTTGAAGTTGAGGAGCAGGGCACGCGCTGGAAGGTGCGTCGGCGCGAACCGCAGCAGCAGATGATGTTCGCCGCGCCTTCGATGGCGATGCCGTCCTTGGCGGCGCCCGGTGTCGGCAATCCATACGCAGCGTCTGCGCCGGTCGCCGCGGTTGCCGCCGAAGCCAAGGGCGAGGTCTTCAAGTCGCCAATGCTTGGCACCTTTTATCGCGGCACTTCCCCCGAGGCGGAAGCCTTCGCCAAGCCAGGCGATCGGGTCACGGTTGAAACGACGTTGTGCATCATCGAGGCGATGAAGGTGATGAACGAGATCAAGGCCGAGCGAGAGTTTGAGATCCTCGAGGTGCTGGTCAAAAACGGCGACCCTATCGAGTATGGGCAACCACTGTTCGTGATCCGCTGAGGCACCGATGTTTTCACGTATTCTGATAGCCAATCGCGGTGAGATTGCATTGCGGATCCTGCGGGCCTGCAAGGATATGGGAATTGAGACGGTCGCATGCTACTCCGAGGCCGACCGCGACTTGCTGCATCTCCGCTATGCCGACGAGACGATCTGCATCGGGCCGGCGGCCAGTTCAGATAGTTATCTCAATATCCCAGCGCTGATCGCCGCGGCCGAGATCACCGATGTGGAAGCGATCCATCCGGGCTACGGCTTCTTGTCGGAGAACGAACACTTCGCCGAGGTCTGCCAGAGCTGCAACATCAAGTTTATCGGCCCGTCACCCAAAGCGATTGCGCAGTGCGGCGACAAGGTCGCGGCAAAGCAGCTCGCCAAGTTGTCGGGCGTGCCGACCGTGCCCGGCTCCGATGGTCCGATCGAGGACGAGCAGCAGGCGGTTCAGATCGCGCGCCAAATCGGCTTTCCGGTGTTGGTAAAGGCCGCGGCTGGCGGCGGTGGCCGCGGGATGCGCGTTGCACACAATGAGCCGAGCCTAGTGACCGGTTTTCACGCCGCGCGCGCCGAGGCTGAAAAGGCTTTTAAGAACGGCACGGTCTACCTCGAAAAATACATCGAGAAGCCGCGCCACGTCGAGATCCAGATTGTCGGCGACCAGCACGGCAACGTGGTGCACTTTGGCGAGCGCGATTGCTCGTTGCAGCGCCGCCATCAGAAGTTGCTGGAAGAGAGCCCGTGTCCGGTGCTCGATCCTGAGACTCGCGCCAAGATGGGCGAAGCGGCGATCCGGCTCGCGAAGGCGGCCAACTACTACTCCGCTGGCACGGTCGAGTTTTTGCTCGATAAGGACAAGAACTTCTACTTCATCGAAATCAACTCGCGCATTCAGGTTGAGCACCCGGTCACCGAGATGGTGACGGGGGTCGATTTGATCCGCGAGATGATCCAGATCGCCAATGGTGAGCGACTGTCGGTGCGGCAGGAAGACGTGCAGCTCAGGGGGCACGCGATGGAGTTTCGCATCAACGCGGAAGACCCTGAGCGCGGCTTCAAGCCGAGCCCCGGCAAGATTCATACGTTCGTAGCGCCGGCGGGGCCGGGCGTGCGCTGGGATAGTCACGTGTATCAGGGCTACACGGTGCCGCCGCACTATGACTCCATGGTTGGCAAGCTGATCATCCATCGGCCCAACCGCAAGCTGGTGATCGAGACGGCGCGCCGTGCGCTGCAAGAACTCACTCTGCAGGGCATCACGACGACGGTGGGGCTGTTTTTGCGGATCCTCGATCACAGCGACTTTGCTGCTGGCGATATCGATACGGGCTTCATCGACCGCTACTTCACGCCGCGCTAGTTTCGCATGGGCAACTTCCTTCGCCGCGTCGGCCGTCGCCTTTTGCTGGTGGCGAATTTAGTCGTGGCGATTGCGGCAGCGTTGCTCGTTATAATCGCAACCTTGCGCCCGCCAGTGCCTGGCCTCGACGTGGAAGCCACTGGCCTAAAATGGCCTGGGTTTGCCGCTGCTGTGCTACTCCTGCTCGGCAACTTGTTGTGGCTTCTGCGGCGCGCGCCAAACCCAAACTCGCAGTACATCGACAGCGACCCCGATAGTAGTGTCTTTAGCAGCGGTGTGGATTTTGGTGCTGCGCGGCTCGCCGGCGGCGGTGGTCAAGTGCGGGTCGCGCGTGACGCGCTCTTGCTCAGCCTGCGGCACGCTGGTGAAGGCGTGCCCAATGTGACCAGGGTGCGGGTTTGCTTGACGCAGAGCAAAGATCGCAGCGTGCACATTCGCTGCTGGTTTCATTGCCCCGAAGGTGCCGCCAATCTGGCGGTCGGCGAACTTCTGCGGCAGGCACTGCGCGAGCGCTTCGAGGCGATGGTCCGGTTGCCAAAGGCAACTGCCGTCACGTTCGAATTGGTGTTCGCTGGCTTTCATGGCAAGCTCGGCGAAACTCCCGCGCCCGTGGCAGAAGTGCTGCCGTTTACCGGGCCGCAGTATCCGATTGAGCCCGAGGACGAAGGCAAAGGGCGCGAGGCATGAAGAACGCAAGGCGGCGCCTGTCTGCGCTGTCCTTTGGCGGTGATGTGCCCAAGCCTCAATGCGGCGACCGTGCGGCGAGGAGCCGGTCGGTTCGGAGTGGTTCAGGTTCAACAACCGGTTCACGACGGTGGCGCTCGCGTGCTTGATCTTCGACGTCGAATTGGCGCTGCTGTGGCCGATCCTGCCACGCTGCCTAGAGTGGCTTGCCATGGGGAAGGGCGGTGGTTTTGGCCGCCGGCGGCAAGCGGGCGCGCAGTGGCGTTTGTTCCGCGCTGGCAGTCGCGGCAGCCGAAAGGATCGCACCTCTGTTCTGCCGGACATCAACTTGCAGCAGTTGCGAATGCCTAGCGGCACGCTGCTTGTTTGCAGCAGTGAAAATCCAGCCAACCACCCTGATCGCGAGCTACCAAAGCCACCTCAGCTGCGGACGACTGTTTTTGACCAGCAGCTCGACGCGTTGGTGACGATCGGCGCAGAACAGCTAGCAGCGGCCGACCGCTTGTTCGGCAAATCCCAGTTGCCCGACTTTGGCGGGCAAAAGCCGACCGACAAGGGCCTGTCTGTGACCGATTGCACGCATGGCCGCCTTGCAGCCGTCGAAGTTGCGACCCGCACCATGGACTAGCCTTGGCACACCACGGCTTCGCGCGGCCGGGTGATTTTGGTCGAATGCAGTTGCCGTCACGTTGGCTTTTTCACCGTCTGTGCCGGATGCGCCAATGGTGCGGCGGCGATTTTGATGAGCGAGCGGCCAGCGCATGTCAAAGCACGGATCCAGAATGGCGCACGGCGCCGCGTGCCTAGATTCCCCTTGGTGAACAAAGCCCGCGCTTTTTGCGCGCGCGTTTTTGGCCGACCAGTGCCGGTCGACGATTGATAAAGGCGAATCCGGCGAGGATCGGACCGGTGGCATTGGCGATTTGGTGGCAAAAAAGCACCATCGGCAGCTTGCTCTCGAGTCGCTTTCGGTGGTGCTTTGGCATCTGCAGCGGGCTTGTCGATCGATCGCCGTTTGCCGCATTTTCGCATTGCTTTGGGCCACTCGTGCCGCGCGTCTGGTGATTGCGCGCCGGTTCGGATACATCGGCAGGCCTGCAGGTCGGCGAAGTGGTGGGCGTGCCGCTGAGCGATGCGGTCGTCACCAGAAAAACGCCGCCGGCCAAATTCTTAGATCGATACGAGTCCTTGTTCCTGCCGATCATTAGTTCGTGAAACTCCCCATGCAGTCGGAACCCCAAGTCCTTAGGCCTGCGCTGCTCGCGTTTGCATTGGCAATCACGCCGCTATGCGCGCAGTTTCCGTGGTCAAACTCGCAGCAACAGCAACAGCAACAGCAACAAGGCTACAACCAGGGACCGGTGCCAAACCCCGGGATTGTGTTGCCGACCTTTGAACAAAATCGCGACCCGGACAATCTGTCTAGTAAGTGGATCAAGCCCAACCAGCAGGGCTTCCCTTCGTTCCCACCCAACCTTGGTGGCTATGGTGGGTATCCGGCACCGCCCGGCTGGAGGCAGGCGCCAGCGCTTGGTGGCGGGCCGTTGCCCAGTGCCTTGCCGGTGCAAGCAGGCTGGCCGTCCTGGGTGCAAGCGAAGGATGGGCCTGTAGTGCAATACACCGCCGACAAGGCAGTGCTCCTGCGTCAGGCCGATCGGGTGTGGATCAAGCAGCAGGGTGAGGATGCGTTCGTGCCGCTCTATCACTGGGACGCGACGCGCGCGCTGTCGGCGGGCGACCAGATCAGGGTGGCGATGACGGGCGAGTTCATGCTGATGTTTCACGGCGGCGGTCGCTTGCAGACCTTTGGACCGATTGAAGTCACGGTGGACTCGCTGACGGAGGCGGAAGTGCACTGCACGGTTGCCTCGTTTACCCGACTCCATATTTCGGCTTCTGGCAAGCCTGTTTACTGCGCGTTGCCGGATGGTTCGGTGCTGCACACGTTGCCGCCGGACGCGACCACTGACGCGACCACTGCCGCGACCACTGCCGCGCCTTCGGTGAAAAGTGGTAGTGCGTTGCCGACCGAGGTCTACCTCGATCGCGAAGCTGGACCTTTTGAACAAAATGGCCGCGGCATGATCTTCAATAGCGGCGACCGGCCGGTGCGTTGGTTGTCGGGTGCCGGTGAAGTGCAGATCGAACCGGGCCACCGCATCACGTTCCTGATGGCAAAAGCGCAGCAATCGTTGCCCAACTCATTGGTAGAGGATGGCCTGCGCGCCGAACAAGTTGGGCCGATGCGACGCTGGCTCGCGCCAACGTCTGGCTCCGTCACATGGTCTGGTGCGCGCTTCACGCTGCCAAAAGACGCGGCACTGCAACTCGACCCGATGATCGGCGACCCCTTTGGTCAACAGCAGCAGCAGAGTCAGCCAAAGGAGCCGAAGTGACTCTCATGGTTTTTCTGTTAGCGGTCGCGCGTGCGATCAAGATCGGCCGGCAAGTCAAGGTGCGCGGACTGCAGAAATGAATCGGACGCTGCCGTTTGATGTGCATGGCGAAGTGGTCGCGGCGGCGGCGCGACTGCGCGGCATGCTGATCGAGACGCCGCTAGTGGGGGCCTTATCGCTGTCGCGCGCAGTCGGCGCAGAGGTTCGTTACAAGCTCGAAAATGTGCAGGTCACCGGTTCGTTCAAGGCGCGCGGCGCATTGAACAGGATGCTGTGCCTGTCACCTGCCGAACGTTCGCGCGGTGTCGTCGCGGCCTCCTCGGGCAACCACGGGCTCGGGGTCGCAAACGCAGCGCAGTTGCTCGGCTGCCAAGCGCAGGTGTTCGTTCCCGAGACGACGCCGTTGCAAAAACGCCAAGCGATCGCGCACAGCGGCGCTTTGGTGGTGGTGTTTGGCAACGACTGCGTCGACACCGAAGGGCGCGCGCGCAGTGAAGCGGAGCAGAGTGGCAGGCCCTACATCTCGCCCTACAACGACCCGCTGGTGGTTGCTGGCCAAGGCACGATCGCCGAGGAACTGCTGCGACAGTGGCCCGAAGTTGAAGTGGTCTACGTGGCGATGGGCGGTGGCGGCCTGCTGAGTGGCATGGCTGGCTACGGCAAGCGTGTGCGGCCGGAGGTCGAATGGGTTGCCTGTTCGCCGTCGCAGTCGCCGGCCATGGAAGAGTGCGTGCGAATGGGGCGGATTGTCGATGTGACGTGTGGTGAAACTTGGTCGGACAGCACTCACGGTGGCGTTGAACCTGGGGCGATCACGTTGCCGCTTTGCGAGCAGCTCGTCGATCGCTGGCTGCAGTGTGATGAAGCGGCGATTGAGGCGGCGCTGCGCGGCGCACTGGCGCAACAGCACTTGCTCGTCGAGGGCGCGGCCGCGGTAGCGATCGCTTGCTGCCAGGCAGACCTCGAACTTCGTGCCAGGCGTGCATGCGTGTTGATCTGCGGCGGCAATCTGCCGTATGAAAAACTGCAGCGCATCGTCGCCAGTGGCGCAGCGCAAGGAAGCGACGGCTACCGGTAGGCAGAACTGCTCTCCGCGGGCAGAATCTGGGCGTGACGAACCAACTGCGCGCTGTCCTGTCGGTTGCTTTTTTGATGGCCCTTGCCGATGCGCAGGACGCAAAGCCCAATGCTTCCGGCGGCGTATTGATCAAGGAGCAGGCTTGCTACGACGTTTGCCACTACGACCTGTCGCTCAGCATTGATCCCGTGCAGAAAAGTATTGACGGCGTGCTCAGGATGACGGCGCGGGCGATCGGCGATTGCGCGCGAATCGCACTCGACCTCGACGGGGCGCTAATAGTGCGCGACGTCAGCGTCGATTCTGCGCAGGCAAAGTATGAACACCTTGCGGGTCGCATCTTCATCACGCCTGCGCTTGCACCGGCCAAGGATGAGAACTTCATTGTCGCGGTGACCTATGGTGGCGTGCCGCGTGTAGCGGCCAACCCGCCCTGGACTGGCGGCTTCACTTGGCAGCAGACAAAGGACGGCAAGCCATGGATTGCCACCACGTGCCAAGGTGAAGGTGCGGACCTGTGGTGGCCTTGCAAGGACCATCCGAGTGACAAGCCCGCTACCTTTGACCTGCACTTTACAGTGCCAAAAGGCCTCCTCGTTGCGAGCAACGGCACGTTGCAAAAAGATGAGCCGCAAGCGGATGGTCGTCACACCTGCCACTGGCATGCAGCCGCGCCGATCAGCAACTACAGCATCGCGCTCAACATCGGCCCCTACGAAATCGTCACTGATACCTACGAGAGCATTGATGGCACCAAGGTGCCGGTGCAGTTTTTTGCGCTGCCACAAAATGCGGCCAAGGCGCGGAAGATCCTGCCGCAGTTTCTGGACCATGTGCGCGTCTTTGAGGAGTTGCTCGGCCCGTATCCATTTCGCAGTGAGAAGTATGGCGTTGTCGAGACACCACATCTCGGCATGGAGCACCAGACGATCATCGCCTATGGCAACGGCTACAAGGACATGCGCTACGACTGGCTGCACAACCATGAACTGAGCCACGAATGGTTTGGCAACCTCATCACCTGCAGTGATTGGCGGGACATGTGGCTGCACGAAAGTTTTGGCACCTACATGCAGCCGCTCTACCTCGAGAAGCGGCAGGGGGCGAAGGCTTACGAGATTGAAATGCGCAAGAACGCGCACTTCGTAAACCAGATTGCGATTGCGCCGCGCGAGTCCATGGACAGCCACCAGATCTACTTCGCCAATGGCGGCAGCAACGATATCTACTTCAAGGGCTGCTGGGTGCTGCACACCCTGCGCTGGCAGATGGGCGACGCGCAGTTCTTCGAATCGCTGCGCCGCTTCTGCTATCCCACGGCAGCTGCGCTGAAGGCTACGGATGGCTCGCAATGTCGGATGGTGGAGACTGAGGACTACGTTCGGCTGTGTAGCGAAATTGCTGGCCAAGACCTCGGCTGGTTTTTCGAGGTCTACGTGCGTCAACCGAAACTGCCGATGCTCGAGCACTCGGTGACCGGCGGCAAGCTCACCCTGCGCTGGCTCACGCCCAACTCATTGCCTTTCGATCTGCCAGTAGAAGTCCAGTTGGCAGACCGGCGAGTGCGCGTGCTGATGCCGAAGGGTGTTGGCGAATTGGCGGTCGGCGATGTTACGCCGAAGGTCGACCCTGACTCGCGCATATTGATGTCGCGCGAATGATGTAGCAGCCGTCAACTGCTGCGGAATCGTGGCAGCTCGACAGCAAAGAGCGCACCACCTTGGGGCCGGTTGGTTGCCCGCAGATTGCCGCCGTGATCGGTCACGATGCGGTGACTGATAGCGAGTCCTAGGCCGGTTCCTGAACCAGGACTCTTGGTCGTGACAAATGGCTCGAAGATGCGGTCGCCGATGCTCTGGTCAACGCCAAATCCCTGGTCGCAGACCGCGATGCGCATGCAATCATCGTGCTCAGAAATCTCGACATCGACATGGCTGTTGGTCGGGCTCGCGTCGAGTGCATTCTTCAGCAAGTTGAAGATCACCTGTCGCAAGTCGGTGGCATCGCCCAACACCGGTTGATCGACACCCAAGCTGTCGATACGGATGCTGACTCCCAGCCTGCGTGCCGAGTGGTCGAGCATGGTCGCTACACTGCGGCATTCGTGCAAAAGCCAGACCGGCTCGCGGCGGCCAGATTCTGGGCGAGCGAACGCCAAGAGGCGCGCAGTTGTGTCGCGTGCGCGCATCGCTTCCTTACCGATGATCTCGAGGTAATCACGGAGGCGATCGTTGTCGGTCACCTTGCCCAATCTCCGATCGCGCAACAGGCCCTCAGCGCAAGTGGCAATGGCGGCGAGCGGGTTGTTGATCTCGTGGGCTACGCCAGCGGCCAGCGTCCCAAGGTCGGCGAGCCGGGCAGTACGGAGTAGTTCGCGCGAGCGTTGCGCGACGCGTTCTTCCAGTTCTAGCTGATGCGCGCGAATGTGGCGGGCCATGCTCTCCAGAGTCATCGAAAGCGTGCCTAGCTCGTACTTGTGTTCCGTTGGGGTGACGACATCGTACTGGCCGTCGCCGATTTGACGTGCCCTGCGGATCAGCTGGTCGAGAGGCCTCAGCACACGCATGCGGAAGCTGTACGCATGCCAGGACAGGGTCATGCCGATGGCGCTGAACAACAAGATGACCAGCAGGAAGATTCCCTCTGCAAGAGCTTGCAGCTGAGCGTTCAACAGATGGTCATTCAAGTCGAGGCCATCGATCAGCGATTTGATATCAGTGATCGCAATTGTGACGGTTGGCAGGGTCACAGCAAAATTAGGGGCTTCGACCTCTAACTTTATCAGCTGTATCCGCTTTTGGATCAGGAGGAGGAGCTCTGAGCCGGAGAAATTGCCCACTTCAGCTAATTCATGCGCCAGAATTTCTGGATCGAGCTGCTGCAGAGCAGCCTGCGCGAGAGCGAAATGCTCCTTAGCAATTCCGATGAGTTTGTTTTCTTGGCTGCCAGTCTGCTGGCCTATTTGCGGTGCCATGGATTGGAAGAGCAGCAACTCGTCGCGCAAGGTGCCTGCAAGCATGCGTGTTGGCGCCAATCTGTTAAGGCTCCGAACGTCGTCTTGCATCGCACAGGAGTAAATCAGGATCACCACGAAGGTCGCCATCAGTAGGCCGACCAACAGCATGAAGTTGAGCCAGAAAATCTGGCGCAAGTTCGTCGCCTTTTGGTCGTCGCGTGGCAGTTGTGTGTTTGGCAAAATCGGTGCGTCTGTGCGGCAGTATTCGCCAGCAGTTGTATCGGTCAACTGTCGGCTGTTAGAGGAGAAGCGCTTGGCAGTTGTGAGCAGCTTTTCTATTTTGCGCTTGGCAGGCCCCCTGCTCTGCAGAGTGGGGCAAACCAATAAAAGCCGTAGTTTGGCCCGCTGTTGTCGTGATGCTATGGGCGTTTTTGCGTCAGCGCAGCCTTGGGCAATAGCTGCAGCCAGGCGGTTAGATGTGGATGAATCGCCGCGCTGATTGCGTCGCGCGCTAAACGATAATCGACGAGGCTGCCGCCATACGGATCCTCGATGTCCTGCTGATCCTTGGCGAGTAGCGTTGCCTTGTTGCCGATTCCTGGCAGCAAGGTACGCACCGCTCGCAGGTGCGACGCGGCAAGGCAATAAACATGGTCAGCGCGCTGCAGCAGGTCCTGCGTCGCAGTTCTGCTCCGGTGCGGAAGCAAGTCGATGCCCTGTTCGTGCATCGCAAGCGTGCTGCCTTCACTTGCGGGTAGATCGTCAATGGTCCCCGTGCCCATGCTCGAAAACTCGATGCCGCGCGCGATCAAATCATTCGCGCCGATGCCGAGTTTCGTTGCCAATGCGCGGCAGGCCAGCGACGCTGCCATCGGAGAGCGACAAGTGTTGCCAGTGCACACGAACACGATTTTTGCCGCGGCGGCGTGAAGTATTTCGTGCCGCGAAAGGATGCCTTCTCGCAGGACCTCAAGTTCTGCACCGATGCAGCGCACCACTGTCGATGCGTTGCCAAGCGGCGAAGGTCCGTCGTCGATCAGTATTTGCAGGGCGCTGCCAAATTGTTGATCGATGATTGCCGGATCACACAGCGGTTGTTCGCCGCTGCGATTGGCACTGGTAAGGCAGAGTGGTCCGGTGGCACGGATCACGGCGCGGGTGAAGTCGTGAGCTGGCAGGCGCACGCCAATATTGCCACCCCCGTGTGCTGGCAGCACGAGCGTAAGCGGGCCCGGCCAGTAGCGCGTCATCAGGCGTTGCACGCGCAGGTCCGAGCACGAGGCCAGCGTTTCAGCCTCGGATCGATCGGCAAGGTGCAGGGTAAAGTTTTTTTCCAGTGCGCGGCCCTTCAGCGCGCAAATCCGCTCCAAAGCCAAAGCGTTGTTTGGCAGAGTTGCAATGCCGTAGACCGTCTCGGTCGGCAGTATGCAGAGTTCGCCCCGCTTCAGGGCCTCGGCAACCTGGGCGATGAGTGGCTTCTGGTTCGCTTTGCCGAGCGCGATGCGCGGGCTCTTCATGCGGTGCAAAAGATACCCGTTCGAGCGACTAGCGTGCGTGGCGAAATTGACTGCTCTGGTCAGGCTACCTATTCTCGGACGGCTTCGATGAGCACGCCTGAACGTCAAGAACGGTTGGCCCGCGTCCGGTTGGCACGGCTAGCGGAACTCGGCACATTGCTCGCTGGCTTTGCTCATGAGGTGCGCAATCCGCTGAGCACGATCGGGCTAAACCTCCAGTTGGTATTGGAGGACTGCAAGGAGCCGGAGACGGCGCGTGAGAAGCGCATCCAAAAACGATTGACCACCGTCGACGGCGAAGTTCGGCGTTTGCAGTCCATCCTCGAGGAGTTTCTCAGCTTTGCGCGCGCCCCTGAGCCCCGTCTAAAGCCGGTGGACTTGCACGCGCGCCTGCAGGCCATGGTCGACTTTCATTCGCTCGCGTTGCAAGAACGTGGTGTCGCATTGCGATTTTATCCAGGTGCCAACATCGGTCTTTTGCAAGCGGACTGGGACCACCTGCAGGCTGCGTTCGTAAATCTCGTGCGCAATGCCGGTGATGCGACGCCGCCGAATGGAGAAGTCCTCGTCTCCACGCAGCGGGAGGGTGAAGATGTGCTGGTGCGCGTCACCGACACTGGCAGTGGTATTCCGACGGAACTTCAATCCCGTATCTTTGATCCATATTTCAGCACCAAAAAAACCGGCACGGGTCTGGGCTTGCCTACGGTCAGGCGCGTGGTCGAAGAACATGGCGGTTCGCTGACGTTTACCAGCGAGCCTGGTAAGGGAACGCAGTTTTCGGTGCGCCTGCCCGGCCTGTTTGATGGCGGTAGCGCTCGGGGCGGCAAGTCGTGAGCGCAGATCCAATTTTGGTCGTCGACGATGACGATGCGTTGCGCGAGTCGCTGGTGGCGGCGCTGGAGAGTTTGCCAGTCGAGATCACTGCGGCAGAGTCGGGCGCGGCAGCGCAAGAACTGTTGCGGCACCGGCGCTTCGCGGTGGTGGTGACGGACTTGGTGATGAAGGGCGTAGACGGCTTTGCGGTGCTGCGCGCGGCGAAGGCGAGCTACGCCAACTGTCGCATCGTGATGCTCACTGGCCATGGCAGTCGCGACGTCGCGGTGCAGGCGATGGAGGCAGGGGCTACGTATTACGTCGAAAAGCCGGTGGCCCTCAACGACCTGCGTGCCAAGGTGCGCAAGTGCCTCGAAGACCATGGTAAGGATTTAGCCTACGACGATCTGCGTGGGCAGATTGAACGCACGTTTGGCATCCAAGGCATCGTCGGTCAGGACCCGCGTATGCATCGGGTGCTGGACATGATTCGTCAGGTCGCGCCGACGGCGGCTTCGGTGCTGATCCTCGGCGCGTCGGGCACCGGCAAGGAACTGGTGGCGCGCGCCATCCACACGCTGTCGCCGCGGAGCAAGCGACCGTTCGTGCCGATCAACTGCGGCGGCATGTCGGAAGGCACGATCGAGAGTGAACTGTTTGGCCACGTAAAAGGTGCGTTCACCGGGGCTGTGGCTGACCGCGAAGGCAAGTTTGAATACGCCAACGGCGGCACCCTGTTGCTCGACGAAGTCGGCGACATGCCGCTCCAGACGCAGGTAAAACTTTTGCGCGTGCTCGAGGAGCGCGCGATCACGCGGCTCGGCGACAACCGGTTGCGGCCGGTTGATGTGCGGGTGCTGGCTGCGACCAACGCCGATTTGCAGGGCAAGGTGAAGAGCGGCGAGTTTCGCCAAGACCTCTATTTTCGCCTGCGGGTAGTCACTATTGAGCTGCCAGCGTTGCGTGAGCGTAGATCGGATATCAAGCTGCTGGTCGATCACTACCTGCGTCACTTTGCGCAATTGCACGGCAAAGATGTTGAGCTGATCGATCGTGAGGCGCTGGTCTCGCTCGTGCAATACGACTGGCCCGGCAATGTGCGCGAGTTGAAGAATGCGATCGAGTCGATGGTGGTGCGTAGCCGCGGCAACATATTGACTCGCAGCGACCTGCCGCCTGAGATTCATGCGCCGCTGCCGAGCGATCAAGACGTGTGGCAGTTTCTCGCCGGCCGCACGGTTGATGAAGTCGAGCAAAACCACATTCGCGTCGCGCTCGAGATTGCCGGCGGCAACCGCCAGAAGGCCGCGAAGGCGATGGGGCTGAGCGAGCGGACGTTGTATCGCAAGCTGAAGCACTACGGTTTAGACTGACGGACCGCGGGCCACATTGCGGGACGGATTGCCGGGTCGAGATGGTTTTTGGCCAAGTAGGTTCGCAGCAGTGACACTTCTGCTTCAGCAACTGGCGAGGTGTTGGCGTATGGTGATGCCATGATTCGCGGATTGCTGCGTGTGCTCCCGCTGTTTTTATGGAGCGTCTTGCCTGCTGCTGCGCAGGAGCCTGATGACTACGGTCAAATGCTGCGCGATGCGCAGTCGAAACTCGTAAAGGGGCAGCTGAGTTCGGCGGAAAATGTCTTCCAAGAGCTGCTCGATGCTCACGAAGAAGAACCCGAGTCGGCGAAGCCGCCGATGTCACTCGTGTTGTCGGCGCGCGCTGGCCTGCTCGACATCGCGTTGCGCCACGGCAAGTATCAAATGGTGATCGACGCCACGCAGGCGCTGTCGGCGGCAGACACAACTGTGGAGCTAAAGCTGCTGCAGGCACGCGCACTGCGCGCGGTTGGTCGTTATGACGAAGCGATTGCGCTGCTGTCGGCGCGCATTGCGGTGGCCACCGATGATGTCGTCACCCGTTTTTTCTTGGGCGAGACGCAGTGGGCGAATGGCGAACGCGCGGCGGCGAAAAAGACCTTTAGCGATGCACTGTTGTTGCCCGCAAGCCTCGACCCAACGCAGTTGGCGTTTCGTGGCCGGTGCCGTTGGCGGCTTGGCGGCCGCGAGCAGTTCACCGCGGCAGCCGAAGAACTCGTAGCAGCGATGGACAAGGGCAAGGATTTGCCATATGCGCGCACCACCTACGGCATCCTGCAGTTCGAGGCCTACGGCGAGGCGGCCGGTTTTCCGAGCGGCGAGCGCGAGTTGAAGAAGGTGCTCGACACAAACGGCGACCTTGAGGAGGCGCTGCTGGCGATGTATCGGATCCGCAGCGCCAACGGGAACCTGGATGGTGCCAAGACGGATCGTTATCTCGAACGCGTCCTGCAACAAAATCCACGCTGCGTTTCGGCGTTGGTTTTGCGCGGTGCGATGGTGCTCGACGACCGCCGCTATCGCGACGCGGCCCAGGCGTTTGACGAAATCTTGCGGATCGACCCCAGGGACCGTGCGGCGCTGTCGCATCGCGCCGCGGCGGCGTTGCTGTTGCATGACGAGGTGGGGTATCAGCAGTTCCGTTCGCAGGCTCTAAAGGGCGACCCTGGCTACCCGGAAGTAGACCGCATCATCGGTGATCACTTGGTCGCGCTATACCGCTTCGCCGATGCGATTCCGTTTTTCAATGCTGCGCTGTTGCTTGATCCATCACACGTCGGGGCGCTGCAAGGCTCTGCCAAAGCGCTGATCTACACAGGTGAAGGCAAGCTGGCGAAGGAGATGCTGCAGCGGGCGAAGGCCGTCGAGCCAGGGTTCAATCAGCCATGGCGGGAAAATGCGCTCGCTGTGCAGTCCCTGCTCGAAGATGAATACGTGCTCACCGAGGGCAAGGAGTTTGCGCTGCAATTGCACCGCGACGATAACGAGGTGCTGCGCGAGTATCTGATGCCGACCTACCTGCGCGCGCTCGAGGAACTCGGTGGCAAGTATGCGTTCCGGCCAACGCAGCAGGTCAAGGTCGAGATGTTCCACACGTGGGATGACTTTTCGGTCCGCACGGTCGGCTTTCGTGGCTTCACGGCGCTCGGCGCCTGCTTTGGCAACTTCATCACGCTGGTGTCGCCCGGTGATAGCGATGTGCGCCGGCAAGACTTCATGTGGGAGGCCACGGTGTGGCACGAGTATGCGCACGTATTGACGCTTGGCCTAAGCAAGCAACGCGTCCCGCGCTGGCTGACGGAAGGCTTCTCGGTCTACGAGGAGAAGTCGCGCAATCCTTCGTGGGAGCGCGGCATGGATCGTGAGTTGTTTGATGCGTTCTACAACCGCGAGATTCCGCCGGTGCGATTGCTCAACCGCTTGTTCCGCGGCGAGCGCATCCTGTTTGGCTACTACCAGGGCGGCCTGATCGTCGAACTTTTGGCGCGCGACTTTGGCTTCCCGAAGGCAATCGAATTGTTGCGCGCATTCGGTGACGACCTCGATACCGAAGAGGCATTTGAGCGGGCTCTCGATATGCCGTCGCAGGAGTTTGATCGTCGGTTCCTTACCTTCGTCGAGCGCGACAAGCTCGCCGCGCTAAAGTTGGTGCCGCATTACGACGAGGCGGCGTTGCAGCGGCTCATTGTAAAAGTCGCCGCTGAGCCTGATCAAGTGGCCGCCCGCATCGCGTTGGCGTGGGCTCATGTGCAGCGCAACAACCCGGTTGATGCGGGGCCGCAGTTGGCGCGGGTGTTGCAAAAGGATCCTCAGAATGGCGATGCCTTGCTGCTGCGCGCTGAGTTGCTGCGTGCCCGCGGTGCGTTTGACGAGGCGATAGATTGTTGGCGTCGCGGATTTGCTGCCGGCGCCGATGATTTTGATTCGCGCATTCAATGCGGCCGCACGTTGGCCAAAACTTCGGACGTCGATTCCGCCATCGAAATGTTTCAACAAGCAAAGAAACTGTGGACGGGTTGCACCGAGCAGGAAAACGCGCCGGAACTTTTGCTCGCTGCGATCTACCGCGAACGTGGTGAGCGTGAACTTGTGATGCATGAGTTGCGGACCTATTGCCAGCGCAGTGGCCGCGCCTACGCGCCGCGTTGGACACTTGCGGAGTTTGCCCGCGAGCAAGGTGATCGGCAGGAGGAAGCCAGACTGCTCTCCGAGTGCAATCAGATTGATCCGTTCCGTAGTGAACTGCATCGGCTGCTCGCCTCTGCACAAGAGTCGCTCGGCGACCACCGTTCTGCTGCGCTGGAATACGAAGTGGCGGCGTCCGTGCCAATCTCGCTGGACCGCGAGTACCTTGGCCCGGGGAAAAACAAGCCTGCTGAGGATGATCCAGAATTGCGGGCTGCGCGTGGCTTACTGTGGTTGTCGGCGGGCAGACTTCGCCTGCAACTTGGCGATGCTTTGCGGGGCCGTTCGCTGTTGCGGCGCGTGCTGCAGGAGGCCGCGGGCTCCGCTGCGGCAACGGATGCCCAAACACTGCTCGACGAATCGGGCGGCGAGCGCGGCAAGGATTAGCCTTCTGCTCACCGACGCATAGCGCTTCGTGGCAGGTCGGTGCTTGCCTGAGGTGGAATCGCTCCCTACCTTGCGCGGTCCCTTGGCGCCGTCAGGCGCTACTTTAGTCCTCGATCCCCGCCCATGTTGGACCTGTTGAAGCAGAGCTGGACAGTCGTGCAGGATGCCCTGCGCCGTGAGGCTGGTGCCGCTGTGTATGACAGTTGGCTTGCTGAATTGCGACCGTTGCTCATGGAGCGATCGGTGGTCTACATCGAGGCCAAGAGCAAGATGGTGCGCGATCGCGTGCAGCGCTTGTTCAAGCCGCTGCTGCAACAGGTGCTCTCGCACGAGATCGGCGTGCCGGTGCAGGTAATAGTGCAGGATGCGCCGGGCCACACCAGCAATGGTCTCGAACGGCTCGAAGTGTCGCCGCAGCAGCCCGTCGTCGACGATGCAAACCGCACTGCGTGGCTGGTGCTCAAGTCGCTGCTCAGCGGCTCAGAATTGCCCGGTGTGTTGTTCTGCTTTCACGGTCCTGCGGGTGTCGGCAAGTCGTTCTTGCTGCGGCATTACCTCGAGAACGCGAAGCGTTCCGTGGTGCTGTTTTTATTGCCAGATCTGCTGAAGGTGTTTCAGGTGGTGCATTACGAGCAGCGCGTGGAAGAACTGCGGCTTGAGCTGTTGACCGACCGGCCGCTGGTGCTCGATGAAATCCACCGGATCTCGGGCAAGCCCAAGTTGCAGGCGTTTGTGCACGCCTTGATCCAGCAGCGGCAGCAGTTTGGCCGGCTCACGCTGATAGCGTCGCGCTGGCATCCCAAGGATATCCGCGACCTTGATGATGGCTTGTGCAGCACCATGCTGTCTGGCTTCGTCGCCAAGATCGACTTGCCAAGTCCGCTTGGGCGTTTGCGCTACTTGCGCGCGCTCGACGGTGCGCCGTCGCGCAATGGCCGCGCTCATGCGATCGAGGCCATGGCGCAGCAGGTGCCGGGCTCGTATCCAGAATTGCGGCACGCGTGGACCTTGTCGCGCAGTGGCGGATTGCCGGTCAAGTATCTAGAGCTGATTGACCCAGGCCGCGTGTTCGCGCGCGTTCGCGATCGGGTCTGTGATCGGATCGGAGTGAGCGAGCAAGAAATACTTGGCAAAGGTCAGAGCCGCAGAGTCAGTCAGGCGCGCAAGCTGCTGGCATTTTTGTGTGTTCAGGAAGGCTTGAGCCGTGCCGAAGTCGGCCGGTTTCTCACGGGTCGGACACGCGCCGCAGTCAGTTACATGACGAAGTCGGTGGCCGAACAAATGTCGAGGTCGCCCGAGATTCGCGCGCTCGTCGAAGGACTTCTGTAGAGGCAAAGATGGTCTACATCGTGCTCGATGGTCCCGATGGTGGTGGCAAGAGCACGCATGCGGCCTTGCTGTGCGAGCAGTTGACGGCGCGTGGCAGGCAGGTGTTGCACTTGCGCGAGCCAGGTTCGACGCCGGTTGGCGAGGCGTTGCGTGCCTTGTTACTCAATCCGAGCACTGGCGATTTGCTGCCGCTCACGGAAGCGCTGTTGTTCTCGGCGGCGCGCTCAGAGTTGGTCGAACGGGTGATCGCGCCAGCGTTGCAGCGCGGCATGGTGGTGGTCGCCGAACGCTGCTTCTGCTCAACGTTCGTGTATCAGAGTCTCGCGCTGGATCGTGGCCTTGACTACGACTGGTTGTGCGACCTGACACGGCGGGCGCATGGCAGCACGATGCCGGATGCGGTGTTCTTGTTGGACTTGCCGGTGGCGCTTGCGGATGCGCGGCGCGCACGTCGCACAGCCGACCGATTTGAGGCGCGTGATCGTGCGTTCATGGAACGGGTGCGTGCGGCGTATCTGACACTTGCTCGGCTGATGCCAATCGTGCAGGTGATTGATGCGAGTGGTGAGGTCGCTTCAGTGCAGCAGGATCTGCTCTGGCGCATGCAGCGGTGGGGTTAGCGATGGCCGCGCGAAAAAAGCCAGATCCCGAAGGGGCGCCAGCGCGCAGTGGCAAAACGGCAGCGTCCGCTGCTGCTGCTGCTGCTGCTGCTGCTAAAGGCCAAAGCAAACCGGTCGCATCGCTGCGTTTGCCGATTGGTCAGGGGGCTTTTTTTTTACGCATGGTGGTAGCGGCGCGGGCCATGCGCATCCACCACGCGGTCATCCTGAGCGGTGCGCAAGGAACTGGCAAGAGCACGATTGCGCGCTGGCTTGCCGCCGCATTGATGTGTCCCTCGGATCATGATGTAGAAGCCCCTTGTGGCGTGTGCCGCCACTGTCGGCGCATTGCGAGCGGCATTCATCCGGATCTGCATCTGCTGCGGCCGCTCGATCAGAAGTTGATCACCAGCGTCGAGCAGGTGCGAGAACTGCAGGACACGCTGAAACTTTCGCTGGTTGAGGCGCGGGCGCGGGTGGTGCTGATCGATCCTTGTGAAGCGCTCAACGAGGAGGGCCAGAACACCTTGCTGAAGACACTGGAAGAACCTTCCGCCGGCACGTTCATCGTGCTTTGCACCTCGCGTCCCGAGCAGTTGCTTCCCACGGTGCGCTCGCGGTGCGAACAGAAAACGGTTCGCGGCATGACAAATGAGCGAATTGCTCAGGAATTATTAGCCCGAAATGTGACCCCGTTTAGCCATCACGAACGGGCTATCAGACTCGCTCATGGGAGCCTCGGCCGGGCTTTGGACGCATGCACCGAACGGACAGTACATATCCATGATCTGGTGCTTGCGACCTTTGCCGATAGCAAGGCATTGCGGCCGCTGTCCATGGCACGCAACCTGCTGGAGGGCAGTGATGGACGCGCCGATGCGGTGGTAAGGGTGCGGTTGTATCTGCAGTTGTGCGCCGGTGAGGCCGGGGCGCGTATGCAGCACAAGCTTGCGAGCGGGGCTCAGGGTTCCTACCCTCCAACTGCGTCGGAACCATGGGCATCTGTCCTCGAACTCGCGTTGCTCGGCTTGCAGGATCTGGAACTCCAGATACCGGCCGATCAGGTCACCGCGGGGGTTTTGCTCGGCATCGCGCGGCTCCTTCGCGGAGCACACGCGGCACCGAATGGAACAGTGGGCAGGGGTTCGTAGTAACCGGCATGGGGGAGAGCGCGGTGCGATCTGGTCGATCCGCCGAGGCTCAAGGGTGGTTCCCGTTTGGCCGATACAAGCGCGCAGAGGTATCGCGCTTGTTGGCTCGAGAGGAACCGTTGTATGGCATCTGCTACCGATCAGGATCTGCTCGAAGAAAGGATTCTTACTATCCGCCGCCGCGACCGTCGGTTTTCGTCGCAGGCGTATTTCTTTGTGCTCGACGCACTCGACTACACGATGTCGCGGCTGGGCAAGGACGCGCTTACCGGTGAAGACCGTCATGTAGGTGGCCGCGAATTGCTGGTCTGCATCAAGGACTACGCTGCGGACCATTTTGGTCCGATGGCGCAGATGGTGTTCGATCGCTGGGGTGTTCACGCCGGCGAAGATTTCGGCGAAGTGGTGTTCAACCTCATCGACGCGGAATTGTTGAGTCGTAGGCCTTCTGACTCGCGTCTCGACTTCGCCGAGACCTTCGACTTTGTCGAGACCTTCCGCGAGAAGCATCGCCTGTCCCTCGAACGCATTGCCGAGCGGCGCTGAGCCTGTCGCAACGGCGGCTGTGCCGTTGCATGATTCACCGATGCTCGCAAGTGCAATCCTGCTCGGCCCGCAACGTCATGTGCCGATCGTTCGGCCAGCGGTCGAACATTTGTGCGGGCCAAAGGGTGGCCAACTCGCTTTGGTCACCGCTGGCTGGGAAGAGCGTGAGACCGAAGACGCGGAGTTCCGCGAGCACGTTTTGTGGCCGGTGATAAACCTGCGGCTGTGGCAGCGAGTGGAGCAGATCTTCGAACGCGACCCAGAGCTGTTCGCGGCCATGCGAAAGCGCCACGAGACGCTGCGCACGGTGCAAGAACTCTACCGCCTGCGGTTGACCGGGCTGGTCGAGGTGGCGCGCACGTTGTTGCGCCGTACGGGCGACCGAGCGCTGCTCGATCCAGAACGAGTCGGTGCGGTTGAAATGTTGCGGCTGTTGGATCGCTTTCATGTCGAACGCGTGCAGCAGATTCATGAAGAGTTCGATGCGCGCTTTCTGCCAGCGCAGCGCAGCGAAGTGGTGCGGCATCGTCGCGAGTTGCAAACCATCCTGCAGGACAGTGCGTGTCTGTGCATTGCTGGCGGTCACGTGGGGCTCCTCCTGCACCGCATTTCACTGTTTGATTTGTTGCGTCTTTGGGGCCAGCGTCCGGTCGTCGCGTGGTCCGCTGGCGCGATGGTGTTGTCTGAGCGCATCGTTTTGTTCCATGACGATCAGGCGCAGGGCAGTGCCGATGCCGAAGTGATGGAAGCTGGATTTGGTGTGCTGCCAGGCATCGTGCCGTTGCCACATGCAAGGCAGCGATTGCGGCTCGATGACGAGATCAACGTGCAGTTGTTTGCGCAGCGTTTTGCCCCGGCACTTTGTGCGGTGCTCGACGTCGGCAACCGACTCGACTGGGACGGTAAGCGGTGGTCGGCACCAGCTGGCACCCGCTGCCTGCGCAGCACTGGCAAACTCGTCGAGGTGGTTTCTTGAACTCGATCCTGCAACAAATTGAGCACGCCGTTCGGCAAGGGCCGCGCGCCGTGGAGCGCTTGATCGCGGTGACGGATTTTCCGCACGTGAATGGCCGCACGGTCACGTTCCTCTACAACGGCGAAGGGCAGGAAGTAGCGCTGCAGCACGGGATCCATGGTCTGCCGGGGCACTTGGAGTTTCGGCGATTGCAAGGCAGCAGCGTCTGGATCCTGCAGATCGACGTGCCGCCTAGCTCGCGCATGGAATACAAAATTGCCGTCGCGAACATGTCGCACCTGGCGTTGATCCGCGACCCGCTCAATCACAATGCGGCGCGGGATCCATTTGGTGCCAACTCGGTGGTCTATGGCGATGGCTACCTGCCGCCGGATTGGTCGATCATGGATGCGGATGCGCGCCGTGGCACTTTGGAGACGCGCACGATGTCGTCGTCGGTTTTTGAGGCAGAGCGTGAACTGCGGGTCTATTTGCCGGCGCGCTTTCGCAAGTCGCGGCGGTATCCGTTGCTCATTGTGCACGACGGCTTTGATTACCTGCAGTTCGCCAATTTGCAGGCTGTGCTCGACAATCTGATCCACCGTCTCGAACTGCCGCCGATGGTGGTCGCAATGGTGCAGTCGCTCGATCGAATGCACGAGTATGCGGCGGATGATCGGCATGCTGAGTTTCTCGTGCATGAGTTGCTGCCGCAGTTGGAAGATTGGTATCCGCTGGTCAAGCACGCAGCAGCGCGCGGCCTGTGTGGCGCATCGTTTGGCGCGGTGGCAAGTCTGCATTGCGCGTGGCGGCATCCCGGCGTGTTTGGGCGACTGCTGCTACAGTCGGGATCGTTTGTGTTCACCGAGATCGGCGAGCACGAACGCGGCCCAATGTTTGACCCGGTGGTCAAGTTTCTGAACGCATTCCGGCGTGCGCCCGGGCGATTTTGTGAACAGGCGTTCGTCAGCTGCGGGGTCTATGAGTCGTTGATCTACTACCACCGAGCGATGGTGCCGTTGCTGCAGGAGTCGGGCGTGCAGGTGCGCGCGCGCGAGGCCAATGACGGCCACAACTGGGAAAACTGGCGGGACCGCTTGCGCGAAGGCCTGAGCTATCTGTTTCCAGGCCCGATCTGGATGGTCTACGAGTAGCGGACGTTGGCCTCTCAGTCGCCAAATGGGCATAGTGGAGAGACTCCACGCGCATGCCCGAAGTAACTCGCCAAATCGGACTCTCTCTCGGTGCTGACCTGTGCTGGCCGCTTGCTTTCGAGCAGATCCTTGCCGATAGCAAGCTCGCTGTGCAGGTCGGTGGCGACACGGTCCGCTTCGCCTGCGAGCGGCTCACTCTTGAGCCATTCAATTTGCGACAGCCATGCAAGTATGACGTTGTCGTCGATCGCCTGACGCACTGGCTTGCTCTGCAGCGCGAGTGGATCAAGAAGTCGGTCCTGATGGACGGCCTCTATGTCTACAACAACCCGTGGTCCGTGCAGAGTTACGAGAAGCACTCGTCCTACTGCGCGATGATGGCGCTGTCGATGCCGGTGCCCGAGACCATGATGGTGCCGCAAAAGAACTATCCGCCAAAGCCGGACCTTGAGTTCACTCTGCAGAGCTACGCCAAGTTATTCGACCTCACTGTGATCGGCGAGCAGCTCGGCTACCCGATCTTCATGAAGCCATTCGACGGCGGTGGCTGGCAGGGGGTGACCAAGCTCGATGACAAAGCGCAGTTGCACTCCGCCTACGAACACAGCGAGCAATGGCTGATGCACGTGCAGAAGGCCGTCGATGGCTTTGACCTGTTCGTGCGCGCGGTCGGCATCGGTCCGCAAGTGCGCGTCATCAAGTATGACGCTACGCAGCCGCTGCATGGCCGCTACACGACGGAGCGCAACTTTTGCACGAAGGCAGAGGAGCAGGAGATGGTGGACACCTGCCTCACGATCAACGCGTTCTTCGGCTGGGACTTCAACAGCTGTGAGGCGCTGCGCAAGGACTCGGTGTTTTACCCAATCGACTTTGCCAACCCGTGTCCTGACAACCAAGTAAACTCAATCCACTACCACTGGCCTTGGTATGTGATGAGCAATCTGAAGTGGGCAGTCTTTACTGCGGCGACCAAGAAGCCGATGCGCAAGACGCTCGACTTTGAACCGTTCTATGCGATCGCCAAACTGGATTTGCCCTATCGCGAAAAGCTTGCGCGCTATGCCAAAATTGCCCGCACGCGCTTTGAAGCAGACCGTTTCGAAGAATTTTCACAGCAAAAGCTGCGGCCGCTGGAGCGAGCGGCGATGGCGTGGTTTGTGAGTGACCGTTGCCGGAGTGCGATCCGGGTCAAGGTGGCGCACATGTATCCGCCGCACGAAGTCGAATCGTTTACCGAGCGATTCTTTCAGCTCGTCCTGCAGTGGTGCAAGGACAACCAGGCCTACGCATGAGCAAATACAAGGTTGGCTGGCGCTCGCCCGCGATGGGGGGCCGCGAGATCACGTTCGTTCGCTACGGCATCTCTGGACGGCCGCTGCTATTGTTCCCAACTGCGGGCGGCGACGCGGAGGAACCCGAGCGATTCCATCTCATCGACGCGATCGGTCCGTTTTTGGCGGACCTACGCCTGAAGGTGTATTGCGTCGATTCCATCGCTGGTCAGGCTTGGCTGAAGGAATGCAAGTCGCTCGAACAAGCAGCCATCGTGCAGAACCAGTTTGATGCGTGCATCGAACGCGAGGTGGTGCCTCTGATCCGCAGCGATTGTCAGTCCTCGGATGCGACGTTGATGGTCGCTGGTGCTTCAATCGGTGCGTTCAACGCGCTCGCTTCAATCTGCCGGCATCCTGATATTTTTAGCCACGCGATCTGCCTTAGTGGCACCTACGACATGGAGCGTTTCTTGAAGGGCCAGCACACGCAGGACTATCACGTGTGCTCGCCGCTGCACTTTGTGCCGTATGCGCACGGCGAAACGTTGGCGCAGTTGCGGCAACGTTTCGTCCTGTTGGCGCACGGCAAGGGCGAGTTTGAAGATCCTGAGCAGAGCTTTCAGGTCGCGCGCGCACTGGGGCGCAAAGGCATCCCCAACAGAGTCGATGAGTGGGGCAGTGAGTGGCGCCACGATTGGGTGACTTGGCGCGACATGCTGCCTAAGTATCTGGGGGAGCTTTTGCCGAAGAAGGCTTTGTGACTCTGGCAACCTTGGCAAGGCAGGATGCGCAGCAGGCACTGCGTTTGATTGCGGCCGTAAGTTTGCCAAACCAATAGGGAGCAGTGCCGCATGTTTACCAACCGACCTGTGTCAGTTATCGCCGCCGTTTTTTTGTCGGCAACATCGCTCATGGCTCAGGCTCCAGCGGCTGGTGGGAGCTATGAGGTGGCGCTTGCGCGCTACAAGGAATGTCAATCGCGGTTGCCGTTTCGCCACCACACGGATGGTCGTGAAACGCTGGCACAGACGAGACGCAGAGAAGCGCTGTCGCTGTTGATTGCCGACTATTCGGGGGCGAATAGCTATCCCGAATACTCGCGCTACACGATCGCTTCGCTGCTGGGCCAGTTCTTTAGTGGCAAAGACTCTGCGGCACCGCTCGCCTTGCTTCGCAAAACTGCGAGCAAGCCCGTCGACACTTGGCTGTGGGTCAACACGCTGAGGGGGCAGATGCAAGGTGGCACCAGCGACGATGCGTTGGCGATTGTGCGCGATGACAAAGTTGTGCTGCACAAAGCTGCGGCGTTGGTTGCCCTTGGGCAGCACAAGAGTGATCTACTGCCGCAGGCGATCAGTGCGGTGTGCCTTCAGTTCCCGACCAAAGATGCGGACCGCCATGTGCTGCTCGCTGCGATCGGGGGGGCGATTTGGGACAGCCACAGCAAGGTCAACGACGTTGAGTTTCGCAAAGGTCTACGCTCCTTCGCCGAGCTGTTAGTGCCGGCGACCAAGCTGTCCGATGGCGCGCAATTGCTGATGGCGCGCCACCTGCAGTGGACGCTCAACGCGACGGCGCCATTTGTCGATGCTGCGTCTTGGCTCACTCTGCTGGATGGCGGTGAGATCAAGAAGGCCACCAACTCGGGCACCACCACTGCCCGGCCAAGTTTTTTTGGCATCGAGAGCGACGGCGAGCGCATCTGTTATGTGCTCGATTTGTCCGACTCGATGTGCAAGCAGATCTCGCCGGAGGTGCGACCCAAGGGCCCGGTCACGGGATTGCCGAAGAAGCGGCCGAAGGGCGAGCTGCCGGACGAGAGTGATCTGCCTTGGAACAAGATCAAGACGCGCTTTGACCTACTGCGCGAGCAGTTGCGCATTTCGCTCAATCGCCTGCCGAAGGAGAAGTTCTTCAGCGTGGTCTATTTTGGCGACGATGCGGGCACGCTGGATTCGAGCAAGGGTTTGGTCAAGGCGAGCAAGGGCAACGTTGATCGCGTGATGGCCGAGCTCGATGCGATTGTCTGTGGCGCACCTGATGCACCCAAGTCGCCAGATGGTGTCTTGCGCGGCAAGACCAACCTGCACGCAGGTCTGCGCCACGCGTTTGGACTAAGCAACAAGGGCTTCGTCGAGGAATATGCGTATGTCGATCCGGCGGCACTGACCGAAGGTTGCGACACGATTTTCCTGCTGTCCGATGGCGCACCGTCGTGGGACGAGTTCCACATGCAGGACAAGGACTACGGGGAGGACCAAGTTGTGATCGACACCGAGTACAACGCCCCGGCAGCGGCACGCACGCCGATGATGGAATACCAGGGGCCCTACGTGAAGGACGAATGGTTGATCGCGGACGTGATTCGCATGAACGCGTTCCGTCGCGTGCGGATCCACTGCATTGGCATCGGGGAAGCCAATACCGGCTTGCTGAAAAAGCTCGCCGCCGAATCCCACGGAGTCGCATTTGATGTCGGCAAGGGGGCCGGGCTCCGCAAGGATCCAAGCGGCGGCAAATAGCCGGGCTGATTTCGCTTTGGCGCCTTGGCGTTGGCACCTTTGCTGGCGGCTCTCGTGCCGCGCACTGGAAGCTGCGGCAGAGTTGTGCGCAGTGCCCTTCACCCGCCTTTTGATTCGTGTGTTGCGATGCAACGTGAGATGGGTGTTTTGTGGTTGTCCTTGGCATAGGTGTTCGCGGTAGCAACCGCTTTTGCTCCCGCCGCCAACACTCCCACTAACAATGTGCGGTTCGCTGCCGACCTCTTTGTCGCGCACGAGGAGAGTTACGTTTACTACTAGCGAGCGCTGCGCCCTGTGCCATTCCGTTGCCAGCACAGCGATGGCGATGCGCACAAAGACCGGTGACGACGCATCGCCGTTTGGCAACTGGCAGGCGACGATGATGGCAAATTCGTTCCGTGATCCGTATTTCCGGGCCGAGCTGCAGAAGGAGTCTTTGCGCCAAGGTGGAGCAGTGGCAGAACTTTGTCTGCGCTGTCATGCGCCGATGGCGCATCAACAAGCAATCCTGCGTGGTAAGCCGGCTCCCAGGCTCGCAGAAGTAAAGCGCTCGCCGCTCGCCGAAGCTGGCGTGTCGTGCACGCTGTGCCATCAGATTCTGCCCGAGGGGCTTTTTACCGAGGCCTCGTTCAGTGGCCATTAAAAGATTGGTGACGAGCGCCGCATCTTTGGTCCCTATCAGGATCCGGCGACCGGGCCGATGCTCAATGCTTGTCCGCTACACGCCGACGCAAAGTCTGCACGTTCGCGAGGCCGCGCGACGGAACGGCAGCCCGAATGGTTGCCAAAGTCGCGCGGTTTTTTGATCAGAAGAACAACGTCACTGGCACCGAGAACGAGACGGCTCCGGAAAGCGCCGTGCGGTCGCTTGAGGCGGCGATGCGCGCTGCGGGAGCACTGCTTGGTGCGGCAGGTGGCGTGATGAGCGTCGACAGATCGCCGAGCGCGAGGTCGCCATTGGCAAGGTTGACGGAGCCAGTCTGCAACCACAGTCGATAGCCTGGGCGCAGCAGTGCAAGACCCGGCAGTCTGCCATCAAAGTTGCCGAGGATGGAGTTGTTGCCAGGCAGCAGGTACCAGATCTCTGTCGAGGTCAGGACCGAGCACAGGGCGGTGCCAGGGAGTGGCTGGTGGCTGCTTTGCGTGCCAAGGCACAGGAAGGTGCGTGAGGTGCCACTGCCGTCATCCGCAACGCCGTCGCGCGCAGCGATGTCGATCTGCATGCTGCTGCCCAGGTGCAAGAGCGAGAGATTTGCATACATGGTCGCTTGGTTGCCAGGTGCCGCACAGCCGCCGCCCATGCGGAAACCCGGCTGCTCGTTGTGGCCGCCGTTGTAGTCGTGTCCGTCGAGGTAGATCGACAGGTTGCGGTCGACGCCGGCGGCGGAGCTGTTGCCATACATCGTCATATCGACGCAGAGCGTCGACGGTGAAGCTGGCATTAGGAACGGCACCGCATAGGGCACGGTCAGGTCGAAGCTCGTCGCAGGATCGATCAACGGGCGATCCGTTGCTACGAAGGTGACCAGCTGCCGTGGCAGCACCACGGTCGGGCTGGTGCCCGAGTTGTTTTGGAAGGTGGCAGACGCTTGGGATGCTGCCAGCGGTGCGATGGACAGCGCGACCGAAAGGTCGGCGGTGAAGTTGTCCACGTGGCCGCGCACCCCGATGGCGTCGCGTCGATAGGCGTGGCCGTGCAGCACCATGAGTGGCGGCAGGTCACCGTAGAGAAACTGGAAGCGCGCATTGGGGCGGCCCAGTGGGAAGTGAGTAAAGGTGCTGCCTTCGCGGGTCAGGCGATCGGCGGGTGAGGCAGCACTCTGCGCTGCGGCAATGCCTGCACACAGGCAGAACGTCAGAGCGGCGATGTGGAATCGGGTGGTAATCATCGAGTTTCTCCGGTTGTAAAAAAGCCGCGGCCCATCCGCGGTAAGTCGCAGGGGAACGCCGGGTTCACGTTCCGCCGGAAAACCATGAGAAATCTCCATTGCCTTCTGCTGCTGCCTCCCTATCTTCCGCGCCCTCGTTCTTGTTCTCTTCAAACTGGGATGGTTGCTTTGACTTCTAAGCCAACGAGTTCCTCTGGGGCTTTTGGTGCCGGCCTGACGTTCGCCGTCTCGGTCGCACTGTTTGCTCTAGGTGGCTCATGGCTCGACAGCAAACTCGGCACGAATCCTTGGTTCGTGCTGGGGGGCTCGCTGCTCGGCATCCTTGGTGGAGGAATCCACTTGGTGCACGAACTCGCGCCCGATGTGCTTGGGTTTGGCAATCGCTCACGTCCAAAGGTAGTGAAGAAGTTGGAAGAGGCCTCGACCTCGCCGCGCCCTGCGAATCCCGATCGAACTGATGACCTCCAATAGCCCTGAGTTTGTAAACCCAGTGCCGATAGCGGCACCAAAAGCGTCTCTGAGGGCGCTACGTGCCCTCGCGCCTGGCTTGGCGGTGGCGCTTTTGCTGGTTTGCAGTTTGGTATTCATTGGTCAGGCAGTTGGCGTGATCCCTGGCGAGTCGACAACGGCAGTCTGGCTTGGACTTTTCTTTGCGCTGGTAGCGGTTGCGTTGGCAACCATCGCCTATGTTCGCATCACGTTGCAGAGCCCGGTAGAACGCGACGGCCCCTTGGCCTCGGCACGATTGCAAACCTTGCTCGGTGCAGCGTTCGTCGTGAAGCTTGCCGTGCTCGGTGCGAGCTTTGGTTGCTTGGCATTGGCTGGGATGAAATTCCCTTTCCTAGTAGCGTTTGCGGTCGCATTCGCGGCCGCTTCGCTAGTCTTCCAACTGGTTTCTGTAGTGCTGTTGGCGCGTGCGCTCGCCGATCGTTCTCGCGTTGCTCAGGTCCAAAGCCGCTGAACATGCCCGCCCTTCGCCATAGCATTTTCGCCATCCTCGCGCTCTTTTGCAGCCTTGTGAGCGCGGTAACGGCGCAGGCGCATCCCGTTTTGCCGGCAGGGCAGCACGAAGTGACGCCCGCTGGCATTCCCGCTGGCATTCCCGCTGGCATTCCCGCTGGAAATGCCGAGCTGGGCGGTCGCAAAACGATGGAGATGTCGAACGACCAGTTCTTCAAGCTGCAGTTCGCGCACAGTGTGCCGCACCAGATTTGGCCAGCACACGCGACTTCGCATGACGGCGCATCGCATGACGGCACATCGCATGACGGCGCATCGCATGAAGTGAAGGCGCCATTTTACGCCTTCTACAACGTCAACTTGTATCAGTGGGTAGCGATTGTGCTTCTCATGCTGCTGTTTCTGCCAGTGCCGGGCAGCTTCGGCAAGACCGCGGTGAGCTTTCGCACCCGTGTGCTGCGCGGCTTTTGCATGTGGATCCGCGACGAGATGGTCTACCCGGTTATGGGCAAGGAAGAGGGGCGGGCGTGGGCACCGTATTTTATCTTCCTGTTCTTCTTCATCGCCGCGCTCAACTGCATCGGCCTGATCCCGAGCATTCCGCAGCTGCACTTTGAGACTGGAACTTCGACGGCGTCCCCGTATGTCACCGTGGCTCTGGCCCTCGTCACGCTGCTGCTGATGGTCATCATGGGCATGAAGAAAAATGGCGTCTTTGGCTTTTTCAAGGGGCTGCTGCCGCATGGCCTGCCGATCGCGTTGATCCCGCTGATGGTCGTCATCGAACTCGCCAGCCTGGTCGTCAAGCCGTTCGCGTTGACCATCCGATTGTTCGCCAACATGCTCGCCGGACACCTGGTCATCGCCTCGGCGGTTGGTCTGGTGTTCTTGTTTGCCAAGATGATGGGCGGCGGCGTCCTCTCCTATGCGACGGCGATCCCGTCGGTTGGCCTTGGCGTTTTCGTCTACATCATCGAGGCCTTCGTCACGTTGCTGCAGGCCTACATCTTCACGCTCCTGAGCATCAACTTCGTCTACGCGTCGATGCACCAAGAGCACTGATCCTTTGTTTTCCCATTCCCCCAAGTAAGTCACGGAGTTCTCAATGCTCGCTTTCCTTCAGGATCCCGCAGTGATCAAGGCGGCAATTGCCGCAAACACTGGTCTTGGCATCGGTGCTGGTTTGGCTGCAGGTCTCGCCGCAGTGGGTGCTGGCATCGGCATCGGCCTGATCGGCGGTTCTGCCGGTGAGGGCATTGCTCGTCAGCCAGAAGCAGTGGACGCCATCAAGGGCAACGCGATTTTGCTCGCCGCCTTCGTTGAAGGTGTGGCACTGTTTGCTGCGGTGATCGGCCTACTCATGGCGACGAAGTAACCGGCGGATGCCCGTGCTCGCCGTTTCCAATCACCTGCTTGCCCTCGCCACTGAAGGCCAGGACAAGGACCTTGGCGCGCTCCTAGAATTTATTCCAGGCGCGACGCTCTGGACCTGGATCGCATTCTTCGTGGCCCTGCCGGTCATGTGGAAGATGATCTATGGCCCGATCACGAAGGCACTCGAGGAACGCGACCGCAAGGTCGAGGACGCGATGGTTGCGGCCGAGGCGGCGCGCAAAGAAGCCGAGCATCGCATGGCGGAAGCCAAGGCAGAGCTCGACAAGGCGCGCGCGGAGTCACGGCGCATGGTCGAAGAGGCGGTCGCTCGCGCTGAGCGGCAGGCCTCTGAGGCCCAGCAAAAAGCCGAGGAGCGGCTGAAGGCCCAGCAGGTCAAGGCCAACGCCGAGATTGAGGCGACGAAGCGCGCCGCATTGCAGGAGATCCGCAACTTCGCGGTCGAACTGACGATGACGGCGACGCGCAAGATCCTGCAGCAGGACGTCAACGATGAAGCGCACCGCAAGATGGTGCGTGATTTCGTTGGTGCGACCGGGAGCACGGAGCGCCGATGACACTGCTTGCCAAGCGCTACGCCACGGCACTGCACCTTGCGGCCAAAACCGCGAATGCGGTGGTGCAGGTGGAAAGCGATCTGCAGTCCCTGCACGCAGGGCTGCAGTCGGCCATCGTGTTGGCCTTGGTGACGAGCCCTGAGATTGCTACTGCGGAGCGGGCTCGCATCGTCGACAAGCTCGGGATCGGCAAGCACCCGTTGGTGCAGAACCTGCTGACTTTGATGCTGCGTCGTCGTCGCCTAGGTGCGCTGAAAGACCTGTATCCTGCGTTCCGCACGATCTGCCTGTTGGAGCGCGGCGAAATGGAAGGCGTGGTCGAGACGCCGAGGCCGCTTGGTCCAGATGACCTTGCGCGTCTGCAGGAGCTCGCTCAGAAACTGTGCGGAAAGAAGTGCTCGCTGTCGGTTCGCGTTCGCCCCGATTTGATCGGTGGTGTGCGCCTATTCGTCGGCAACATGCTTTACGACGGCTCCGTGAAGTCCACTTTGGAACAGCTCGAGCAGAAGCTGTTGCAGAAGTCGTTTTGAACTTTGGTTTGACCTGCTGTTTGACCTGCGATTCGTCCTGTTGGCCGCTGTTCCCACCCCAAAAAAGCTGACTCCGGTGCGCATCGGGCATTTGCCTGCCGCGCACGGCACCTGACTACCATGGATCTGAAACCTTCCGAAGTCGCAACCGTCCTCAAGGAAGAAATTGAAGGCTTTGAGGGCAAGATGCAGAAGTCTTCCGTCGGCACTGTGCTGATGGTTGGCGATGGCACCGCCCGAGTGCACGGTCTTGATGACTGCATGATGAGCGAACTGCTCGACTTCGGGAACGGCGTGTTTGGCGTCGCGCTAAATCTCGAAGAGGACAACGTCGGCGCTGTGTTGCTCGGCAGCGACACCAAGATCAAGGAAGGTGACACGGTTCGCACCACCGGCCGCGTCATCTCCGTGCCCACCGGCTTGCAGATGTGCGGTCGCGTCGTTGACGCGCTCGGTCGCGCAGTCGACGGCAAGGGTGCGATCCAAAACAAGGACAGCGACTTCCGGCCGATTGAAGGCCGTTCGCCGACAGTGCCAGAGCGTCAGCCGGTTAGAGAACCGCTGCAGACCGGCATCAAGGCGATCGACTCGATGATCCCGATTGGTCGTGGTCAGCGCGAGTTGATCATTGGTGACCGTCAGACCGGCAAGACCGCGCTGATTCTCGACACCTTCATCAACCAGCGTTCGACTGGTGGTGGCGACCCAAAAAATCCAAAGCAGGTCATTTGCATCTACGTCGCCGTAGGCCAGAAGCAGTCGACGGTGAAGGCGGTGGTCGAGAAGCTCGAGGCTGCGGGTGCGATGCCATACTGCATCGTCGTCTCGGCGCCAGCTTCGACGGACGCGGCGATGCAGTTCTTGAGCTGTGCCTGCGGTGCCTCGATGGGCGAGCGGTTGCGCGATGAGGGTCGCCACGTGGTCATCGCCTATGACGATCTTTACAAGCAGGCCTTGGCCTATCGCCAAACGATGCTGCTGTTGCGCCGCCCGCCAGGCCGCGAAGCGTTCCCGGGCGACGTGTTCAACCTGCACAGCAAGCTGCTCGAGCGCGCCGCCAAGTTGTCGGCTGCGAAGGGCGGCGGTTCGATGACCGCACTACCGGTTGTCGAGACGCAAGAAGGTGACGTGTCGGCTTACATTCCGACCAACGTGATTTCGATCACCGACGGCCAGATCTTCCTCGAGTCGTCCTTGTTCAACGCCGGTCAGCGTCCTGCCGTGAACGCCGGTATCTCGGTGTCGCGCGTCGGTGGTTCAGCGCAGACCCCAGCGATGAAGAAGATCGCCGGTGGTCTCCGCATCCAGCTGGCGCAGTTCCGTGAGCTGGCGGCCTTCGCGCAGTTTGGCAGTGATCTCGACAAGGGCACCCAGCAGGCGATTACCCGCGGCCAGCGGATGACTGAGTTGTTGAAGCAGGCGCAATACGAGCCGGTGCCGGTGGAAGAACAGGTTGCCGCGCTCTACGCCGGCTCGTCGGGTGCGATCGACACGGTGCCACTCAACAAGGTGCAGGCGTTTGAGAAGGCCTACATGGCACACCTGCGCGCCAACCATGCCGCATTGCTCGAGCCGCTGCGCTCCGGACAGAAGTGGACTGACGATCTCGCGAAGAAGTTCGACGAGGTTTGCGCTGCGTTCCGTAAGGAATTCCTGGCCTGATACCTGACCGGAACTGATCCATGGCGAATCTCAAGGAACTCCGGGGCCGCATCAAGTCGGTGGCCAGCATAGCGCAGATTACTCGCGCGATGGAAATGGTCGCATCGATGAAGATGCGCAAGGTGCAGGGCAAGGCGCAGAGCTTTCACCCCTACACAGAAGAGATCAAATCCATGATCGCGCGCATCGCCGGTCGTGTGCAGAGTGAGGCGGACCTGCCCTTGTTCCGCGCGCGCGCCGTGCAGACGACGGCGTTTTTCGTGCTGACCTCGGACCGCGGCCTCTGCGGTTCTTACAACAGCAACATCATGTTGGAGCTGCGTCGTCAGGTGACGGCGATCAAAGAGCTTGATCCAAACCGCAAATTCAAGTTCTACGTCTATGGCCGCAAGGGCTATGCATGGCTCACGCGCCGTGGCTATGAGGTAGAGCGCTTCTTCGTCGAGCCACCACTCGACAAGGCCAACTTTGAAGCGGCCAAGCTTGTTGGCCAGGCACTGGTGGACGCGTGGCAAAGCGGCGCAGTCGACGAAGTGCGAATCTTCTACTCGCGCTTCCAGTCGATGATCAAGTTCATACCGACTTCGCTGCCATTCCTGCCGATTGCGACCCTGCCGGTAACGGTTGCTGGCGCTGTGCAGGGCAAGCAGGCGCCAAAGCTGGAACTCGATTTCATGCTCGAGCCAGATGCCTCCACGGTGATGAATCGCCTGCTGCCACGCTTTCTGGAGACGGTCGTGTTTGACGCGATGCTGCAAGCACTCGCCAGCGAGCACGCGAGCCGCCGGATGGCAATGAAGACAGCAACCGACGCTGCCGTCCGCATGCACAAACAAATCAAGAAGGTCTACAACCGCGCTCGTCAGGAAAACATCACCAAGGAGCTGCTCGATATCATCGGCGGCGCCTCGGCGGTTGAGTGACCAGGACGACGCAAGACCACTCTCGTAAAGCTGTCCGTAAAAGACCGCTTCCATTTTAGACCGCATCCCTCAGACCGCATCCGATAGAGCGAAGGCATAGCAGTGACGACTCTGACCAAAGCAAAAGGCAAGATCCTGCAGGTGTTCGGCCCCGTGGTGGACGTTCAGTTCCCCGAAGGCCAGATGCCCTCGATCTACAACGCCATTCAAGTCGTCGATGCCAAAAAGGGCATTGACCTGGTGCTCGAAGTAGCACAGCAACTTGGCAATAGCACGGCGCGTTGCGTGGCGATGTCAACCACCGACGGGATGAGTCGCGGCATGGATGCGACCGACACCGGCGCGCCGATCTCGGTGCCCGTTGGTGGCGAGACCCGCGGCCGCCTGTTCGACGTGCTCGGCCGCGCGCTTGAAGTCAATGTCGCGCACCCTCGCACCGGCAAGCCGATGCCGCCGGTCATTGTCACGAAGACTTTGCCGATCCATCGTGCGCCACCAAGCTACGAGGAGCAGCAATCGATCAGTGAGGTGTTTGAGACGGGCATCAAGGTGGTTGACCTGCTCTGCCCGTTTGCGAAGGGTGGCAAGATCGGTTTGTTCGGTGGTGCAGGTGTCGGCAAGACGGTGCTCATCCAAGAACTGATTCGCATCACCGCCGTCGAGAAGGGTGGCTTCTCGGTGTTCTGCGGTGTCGGCGAGCGCACCCGCGAAGGCAACGACCTCTGGCTCGAGATGGCCGAGGCCGAATACACCGACGCGCAAGGCAACAAAGCCTCGGTGCTCGACAACGCCGTGCTGGTGTTCGGTCAGATGAACGAACCGCCCGGCGCGCGTCTGCGGGTCGCCCTGACGGGCTTGACGATGGCCGAATACTTTCGCGATGTGGAGGGCAAAGATGTGCTCCTGTTCGTCGACAACGTGTTCCGCTTCGTTCAGGCCGGTTCGGAAGTGTCTGCATTGCTTGGCCGTCTGCCGAGCGCCGTTGGTTATCAGCCGACCATGGCATCCGAAATGGGTGCGCTGCAGGAGCGCATCACTTCGACCAAGAAGGGCTCGGTCACTTCGATGCAGGCCGTCTACGTGCCGGCCGACGACATCACCGACCCTGCTCCGGTCGCAACCTTCGCGCACTTGGACAGCACGATCATTCTCGAACGTCAGATTGCCGAGTTGGGTATTTACCCGGCCGTCGATCCGCTCAAATCGACCTCCAAGATGCTCTCGCCCCAGGTCGTTGGTGATGAGCACTATCGCGTGGCGCGTGAAGTCCAGCGCACGCTGCAGCGTTACCAGGATCTGCGCGACATCATTGCGATCTTGGGAGTTGAAGAACTGAGCGAGGAAGACAAGCAGGTGGTTGGGCGCGCACGCCGCATCCAGCGGTTCCTGTCGCAGCCGTTCTTCGTCGCCGAAGCATTTACTGGCACGCCGGGCAAGTTTGTGAAGCGCGAGGACACGGTCCGCAGCTTCCGCGAGATCCTCGAAGGCAAGCACGACGATCTGCCAGAGTCCGCGTTCTACTTGGTTGGCAGCATCGAAGAGGCCGTTCTGCGCGGCAAGAAGTGACGCGGGATCACAGGAGCTAACTCATGGCCAGCGAACTTCACTTGCGCGTCGTGACTCCCGACCGAACCGTGGTGGACCGCAAGGTCGCTGCGGTTTCATTTCGTGGCATCGACGGTGGCTACGGCATCTTGCCGTTGCATGCGCCGTTGCTGACGGCGATCGCGCACGCGGGTGCCGTTAGGATCACCGAGACGGATGGCAAGCAGGCTGTGATGTTTGCCAGCGAAGGGTTTGCCCAGATGCAGAACAACGTGCTCACGTTGGTCTGCGAAGCCGGCGAGATGGTCACCGAGATCGACCTGCCCCGCGTGAAGGCCGCCGAAGCGAAGGCGCGTGAAAAACTCGCCAACCTCGACAAACTCAGTGAGGAATTCATCAAGAATGAGGCCTCGCTCAGGCGCGCGTTGATGCGCGAGTTGCTGGCCAGCAAGAACAGCGGCGCCGGCAGCCTGCGCTGAGGCTTGCCGTTTTTGCGACTGCATTGGCGGCGAACCAGCCGTATTCGCGTAGCTCCTTTGGACGCTCCTTTGGACTGTTGGCAGGCGTTGGCGCTGCCGCGTTCGTGCCCCCTGTGCTTTTGTTGGCGGGACCAGCACTGAAAGCGCAATCGGCTTGGCCGCGCGGTTTAGACCAAAAATGTGGTGCCTGCTAACCGGTTGAAGCAAGCTGGGCACGCTGCGCGGTCGACAACGATCTAGCGTTTTTCCTCAGTGGATCCCCTAGGGCCTGTCGCCTCGCTTCGCCGCTGGACATTGGTTCGAGGATTGTATTGGGGCTTGCGAGATTTTTCGCGAGTGCCCGCCTAATCTAATCAGCAACGATATGAAGAATCTTTTTACCAGCGTAGTTGCGGTTGTGTTCCTCACTGGAATCACATTGGCGCAGATTCCCGAGTGCGCAGAGATGAAGACCACTGCATCGGGGCTGCAGATTGGCGAGTTATCACCGGGGCGCGCAGAACAGAAACCAACCGCCACAGACACCGTCGAGGTGCACTACACCGGATGGCTCCTCACCGGCAAGAAGTTCGACTCGTCGCACGATCGCGAAAAGCCGGATCGCTTCCCTTTGAAGTCAGTCATCAAGGGTTGGACGGAAGCCCTGCAGCTGATGTCACCGGGCGGTAAATACAAAATCGTGGTGCCACCAGAACTCGGCTATGGCGAGCAGGACAGCGGTGCGATTCCGCCGAATAGCACCTTGGTTTTCGAGGTGGAACTGCTCAAGGTGGTCGGGATGCCAAAAATGCCTCCGCAAGGCAAGCCCGAGGCGCAGAAGACGCTTCCGTGTGGCCCTAAGTATGAAGTGGTGCAGGAAGGTAGCGGTCCGGGCGCGGAGGAAACGGAAGGCGTGGGTTTTCGGTATGCGCTGTTTGCACCCGACGGCAATCTGATCGATTGCAGCGACAATCGGAATGGGCAACTGATCGGCGGCACCAAAAAGACGCTGCCATTCCCGTTCTTGCAAGAACTCGCCGGCTTGATGAAGAAGGGCGAGATTGTGCGCGTGGTAGTGCCAGGCAACACCGTGCAGAGTTTGCCGAAGGACACGGTGTGGACCATCGAATTGGTTGGCGTACACAAGATCCCGAAGTTTCGCGCCCTCGATCCGAAGAAAACCGTGGTGACCCAGAGCGGCCTGAAATACGAGATCCTCGAACTTGGTAAAGGCGATAGTCCGAAGGTCACGGACTCGGTCAGCGCGCTCTACTCAGGATGGCTACCGGACGGCACCATGTTTGACAGCGCGCACGCGCGCGGCATGCCGAGCGAATTTCAGCTCAACGGTGTGATCAAAGGCTGGACCGAAGGCCTTCAACTGATGCACAAAGGCGGCGTCTTCCTGTTTGAGATCCCCGGCGAACTTGGCTACGGCGCGAATGGTTCACCGCCCAAGATCGGCCCAAATCAGACGCTGATTTTCCTGGTTGAATTGTTCTCGGTAAATGGCTGCTAGGTCGCATCGGCGAGCGCTGTGTTTAGTGGAGCAGGGTTCCTCTGCAACCCGCTCCGCGCTTTGTAACCAAGCACTTTCGCACAAGTCGCTCGTGCAGATCGCCGCCAGCTAGCGGATGCCGATCACGCCGCGAAAGGCGTTGCTGATCGTGACTCCGAGCGGGTTGCCGGCGGTTGGATCGACGACCAGAACTTGGTTGGCAAAGTTTTGGCCGTTCATATGCGGGATCAGTGGCACTGGCACCGCGATCTCAAAAAATCTGCCAGGCTGGATGTAGAGCAAGGTCTCGTCGAACGCTTCGTGCAGAAAGCAGCCAGGCATGCCGTAACTCGAAAGATCGATCGGCAGCGGCGCGCCGTTCCAGTTGGTAAACGTGTAGCCAAAGATCATCACCAACGGGCTTGGTTGCAGCGGCAGGCCATCGACCCTTAGCTGCAGGGTATCCGTCATCCACGGTCGGCTATTGTCGACCGCGGTCAGTGTTGGAACGCCGTTGCTGCCACTGCAGCCGCTGCCTACCAGTAGGTATTGCGCGTTTATCGGTGAGCGAAACGTGTGGCAATCTGGCCACCAAGTGGCCGAGTCCGTGCCACCGATGAGCACGGTCTCTTCGCGCACGGCGTCGCTTGCCATCGCGGCAGCAAACCGTGCGCCTGGCAGGTTGGCGGAGGGGCGCGGGTTCCACGTGATGCCGTTGAAACCAAATGTGTCCTGCAGTGCTAGGAAGTTACTGTCCAGACCACCGAACAGCAGGATCTCGTTGCGTTCCGAAGCGAACGTCATTGCATGGTACTGGCGTGCGGATGGATGTGTGGCTGGCGTTGCCTGCGACCAATCACTGCCATCAAAGGTCCAGGTATCGTCGAGCGCAGTCGCGCCATCACTGCCGCCAAACAGCACCACATAGTTGTTGCGCAAAAAGGTGGCCATGGCGTGATACTGGCGAGCGCTTGGCTTGTGGGAAGGGGCGAGCACCTGCCAACCGCCGGCAGTGAGCCGCCAAGTATCGTCCAGCACGGAGAAGTTGTTGTCGGTGCCGCCGAACAAGAGCAGTGAACCCGCAGGTTCCATGACGAGCGCGTGAAACTGTCGCGCAGCAGGTAATGCCGAGAACGGGAGTGACTGCCAATTGGTGCCGTCAAATTGCCACGTGTCATTGGTGCCGCCCAGTGACGTGCGTCCGCCAAACATGACCGTGCCGTTGCGGGTGGGATTATAGGCCATGGCGGCGTGCTCTCTCGCACTCGGTCGCGTGGCGCTGGCATTTTGCTGCCAGATAGTCCCCCGCATGGTGAAGGTGTCGTCGAGCAATTGCGACAGCGCATCCACGCCGCCAAACAGCACCACCTCGTTGCGCACCGCGTCAAAAGCGGCGCAGGCACCCGTGCGTCCCGACGGAGCCTCGGCTGGTGCCGTGGTCGTCCACGAAACAGCACTAAATAAAAGCGCGTCGCCGAGTAGTGCGCCGTTGGTGTCGCGTCCCGAGGTTAAAAGCCACTGGCCGTTTGCGGTGACGGCTGCTGCCGCGGCATAGCGCGGGAGGTTTGCGGATGGCGGGCGCAGCGACCAGACGCCGCTTTGCAGTGCCCATACATCTTGCAGTGCGCGACTGCCGTCTGTGCCGCCACTGAGCAACAATGCCGCGCCGCTTTGGATCAGCACTGCATCGGCGCGAGCGGGCGGTGCAACACCCGGTGTTTGCGTCCAGCCCGAAAGGCCAAAGGTCCAGGTGTCGTTGCGGATTCCTAAGGACCCTTCGCCGCCGAACATTGCCAAGTCGCCGCCCTGCAAGTTTGTTGCCGTTGCGCGATGCCGCGCCGGTGGCCGCACGGAATGCGCCTGCTGCGTCCAGGTGGTGCCGTCGAAGCTCCACGTTTCATCGAACAGCAACTGCGAACGTTGACCGCCGAACAAAATGATGCCCTGGCTTGCACTATGAAACAGCATCACGGCGCGTGCCCGAGGCGGCGGCGAAGTCAGCGGCAGGCGGTTCGTCCAATTGGTGCCGTCGAAGGTCCACGTATCGCCGAATGCACCACTCGTGCCCTGCCCGCCAAACAAAGTGGCGCGATTGCGCAGCGCGTCAAACGAAAGCATATGGCCACTGCGCGCCGGTGGTTTGGCAGCTACCTGGAGTCGCACGATGCCCGTGCCGCTCTGCGCGAACGATTGATCATCGAGGACGCCGGTGTCGCCGCCAAACACCAGCGTTTGCGTGTTCGATCCGGGCATCGTGCACGCCGCGCTGTTGGCACGGGGCGTGAACAAATTTTTGCTGTTCCACTGGCCTTGGCCACGTGCGTTGGCCACGAAAAAACAGAGCACGAGGTGCATGGCAAACGTGCCGTTGAGGAGGCGCTTGGGGAAGTCCACGTGCGAGAGCTTAGCGACAGTGGTGGATCCTCGCTGGATTCGGCATGGACCAATGCAAGCGGCGCGGGTACGACTCCATGCGGCTTTTCCGGCACACCAAAAAATGAGCAAGACGCGCAGTTCCTGGCAACGAACCCACACATGTGGCGACCTGAGTTCCTCCAATGAGGGCACCGAGTGCGTGCTCAATGGCTGGATCGAGAATCACCGCCATCACGGTCAGTTGATTTTTCTCGACTTGCGCGACCGTTACGGCGTGACGCAGGTGGTGGTGGATCAGGAGACCGGTGGCGCATTGCTCGGCATGTTTGAAACCGTGAAGCGGCTTGGCGCGGAAGACGTGATTTCGGTGCGCGGTCGCGTGCGCAGGCGCGATGCCGACAAGATCAACAAGAACCGCAGCACGGGTGAGATCGAATTGGTGGCGCTGTCGTTGACGGTGCTCAGTGAGGCCGAGACGCCACCGTTTGAGGTCCACGACAAGATCGAGGCGAATGAAGAACTGCGTATGCAGTATCGCTATCTCGATTTGCGCCGCCGGCCGTTGCAGGAAGCGCTGCAGAAGCGCGCGAAGTTTGTCACGGCGATCCGCAACTACCTCCAGCAGAACCGGTTCATCGACATTGAAACGCCGATTCTGACCAAGAGTACTCCCGAGGGCGCGCGCGATTACTTGGTGCCGAGCCGCGTGCATCCGGGCAAGTTCTTCGCGCTGCCGCAGAGCCCGCAGATCTTCAAGCAGCTCTGCATGGTGGCAGGACTCGATCGCTACTACCAGATTGCGCGCTGCTTCCGCGATGAGGATCTGCGCGCCGATCGTCAGCCTGAGTTCACGCAGATCGACATGGAGATGTCGTTTGTCGAGGAGCATGACGTGCTCGACATGGTCGAGAGCATGGTGGTCCATGGCATGCGCGAAGGCTTTGGCATCGAGTTGCCACAACCGTTCCCGCGGTTTGACTACTCCGAGGCTATGGACAAGTACGGCTGTGACAAGCCTGACCTGCGCTTTGCGATGACCTTGATCGACTGCACCGCGCTTGCGCAGAAAAGCGATTTCAAGGTGTTCGCCGGTGCGGTGGCGCAAGGCGGAATCGTGAAAGGCATCTGCGCTACCGGAGCTGCCGAAAAGTTTTCGCGCAAAGGCATCGATGAACTGACGACGTTTGTCACGGGCCTCGGGGCGAAGGGACTTGCTTGGGCCAAGATCACCGCAAACGGTGTCGAAGGCTCGATCGCGAAGTTTTACGAAGGCGACAAGGGGAAGGAACTTTGTGCGCACATGGGGGCGCTGCCCGGCGATCTGTTGCTGTTCGTCGCGGATCAGAAGCGCGTCGTCAACAAGGCGCTGGGTGACCTTCGCCTCAAAGTGGGTGGCATCCTCTCGCTGCGCGATCCAAAGGTGTTTCGCTGTTGCTGGGTGCTCAACTTCCCGATGTTTGAATACAACGAGGAGAAGGGCCGCTGGCAGTTCGCGCACAATCCATTCAGCGCGCCGGTCGATTGGGACGTGAAGGACTTCTCCGTGGACACCGAAAACATCCGCAGCCGTGCCTATGACTTTGTCATGAATGGCTGGGAGCTCGGCTCTGGCTCGATTCGCATCCATCGCCCGGATCTGCAAGCAAAGGTGTTTGAGTTCCTCGGCGTCAGCAAGGAGCAACAGCGCATCAACTTTGGCTTCCTACTCGACGCCTACAAGTATGGTGGTCCGCCACACGGCGGCATCGCGCTTGGTGTTGACCGCATCGTCACGCTGGCGCTCGGCCGGGAAGGCATCCGCGATGTCATCGCGTTCCCCAAGACGGCAACAGCATTTGATCTGATGGCCGAAGCGCCGGGCATGGTCAGCGCCGAGCAGATGGCGGAACTGCAGATCTCGAGCACCGCGAAACCGACCAGCTGAGGTGCCGCTGGACCATCGGGCACTGAGTTTTGCAGCCCGAGTTTTGCTGCCTAGGAGGTTACAGCTTGTAGGCAGCGTCGACGGGGCGGCAGACGCGCTTGAAGTGTAGCGGCCGGCGCAGGCCGTTCTTGCCGTGATCATCGGCGGGCCGCGTCTTCAAAAGCCACTCCTCAAAAATCGCCATCGACTTGTTGGTGTCGACAAACACGTCGCCGTAGCGATCGCCAACCTCGGCCTTAGCAACGGTGACCTTCTGGTGCCAGCAGTGCATGCCGCTCACCGGATCGGGCTGCACGGGGAAGATAAAGTTTTGGTGCACGCCGCCTGAGTGCCACCAGACCTTGCTGCTGTCTTGGTCGCTGCTCTCAAAGGCGCCGACGTCCTTCACGCGGCGGATCAGATACTTGCCGTCCTCGAGTTTGCGGAAGTCGACGTCATGCAGCTGCCAGCGGTTCACATTCTGCTGGTCGCCGGAAACCTTCCAACGGCCGAGGTGGTGACTGCAGGCGACGACGCCGGGACGCACGCCCTCGGTGACCCACACCGCGTTCACGTAATAACCCGTGCGGCTCGTCACGCGCACCAGATCGCCCATTTGCACGCCGACGCGCGCGGCATCGGTGGGGTGGATCCAGACCGGGTTGGTGTTGGACAACTCGGTCAGCCACTTCGAGTTGGCCGAGCGGGTGTGGATCAGCGTCGGTAGGCGGAACGTGCCGACCAGCACCATCTCACCGTTGGCGCGATCGAGTTTTTGCTCATCGATGTGACTTTCGATGTAGGTCGGCGTCGCGTATTCGGGCCAGCCCCAGTCGACCATCGTCTGTGAGAATAGTTCGAGCTTCTTGCTCGGTGTGGGGAACCCGACGCGTGCTTTGCCATCGGCCCAAACGCCGACCACGTTGCCGTATTGTCGAACGACTCCTTCGTCTTCGTCGATTTGGTGTTCAGCAGGCGGCAGCACGGTTTCGTGCGTCTTGTAGATTTGATCCTGCACGAGGAAGCAGCCGTGTCGGCGCATGTATTCGAGCGGGCTGAGGCCTTCCTTCGCGGCGGCCGCGGGCAGGCCTGGCACCGAGTTCTCGAAGATCCAGCGGTAGTATTCTTCAATCGTGATGCGTTCGCCTTTGCGATATGGCGACTCGAAGTTGCGGCGGATGCCGAGTGATCCATCCGGGTCGATGCGCCAACTGAGCGCGATCCAGAACTCATCCTCTTCCCACACCTCGCCGGGGTTGGTCTCGTAGGTCCACTCAACTTTTTTACCTTGGCGTTCGGCGAGCACGCGGTGCACTGGCTGGCGAAAACCGATCCAAGTTGCCGCATGCGTTTCCTGTGACATCAGGTCGTGTCGCTCGGTGGCAACGCCCATCGGCAACAGGTAGTCGGCATAGCGCGAGGTCTCGTTCCACACCGGCGACAGCACGGCGTGGCAGCCGATCAGGGCTTCGTCGCCGAGCGCTTCGATCCACACTACGCCGTCGGGGTTGGTCCAGACCGGGTTGTATACCCGTGTGAAGTAGGTGTCGATCTTGCCACGACCGCTCTTTAGGAAGTGCGGCAACAGGAAACTCATCTCGTGGTGAGTGAGCGGCCATTCGCGCGGGTAGAGCAGTTCGCTCCACACCTGCTGCGGGCTCGACTTCATGAACGGCGCAGGCACAAACTTATTCGCACCTGCTGGATTCGTGCCGCCGAGCGATCCGACTGCGCCGACCAACACGGAGACGAACTGCAGGTTGCGCGCGACGGCCCACCCGCCTTCGTTACCGGCGGCGGTGTTGCGCCAAACGTGCGAAGCGAACTTTGCACCGGCCTTGCCGATTTCGCAGCCAATGGTCTCGATGGTCGCAGGTTCGAGGCCACAAACCTCGGCAACATGCACCGGTGTCGCATGCGAGTACTCCTTTTTTAGATCGAGTTTGAACTGCGCAAAATCGACCGCGTTGCCGGCCGCCTTTTGGTATGCGCGCCAATCGACCCAGTCGTGCACGAACTGCCAGTCGACAAGGTTTTCGCGCAGTAGCACATGTACGAAGCCGAGCAGCATCAGCCCTTCGGTGCCAGGCCGCGGTGCCAGCCAGTAGTCGGCCATGCTCGCCGTGTTGGACAGGCGAATATCGCAGACGGCGAGTTTTCCGCCGTTCATCTTGCTGTCGATGATGCGCTGCGCGTGTGGGTTGAAGTAGTGGCCGGTCTCGAGATGGCTTGAGATCAGCAGCGTGAACTTGGCATGCTCATAGTCCGGTGAAGGCCGGTCGTGGCCGCTCCAGAGCACATAGCCAAGGCGTGCCGCGGCGCTGCAGACATTGGTGTGCGAGTTGTGGCCATCTACGCCCCATGCCTGCAGCACTCGCTCGATGTAGCCATCGTGGCCGGGGCGGCCGACGTGATACATGACCTCGGTTAGGCGCTTTTCGACGATGGCTTTGCGGATCCGACCGGCCAGCGTGTCGAGCACCTCATCCCAAGTTGTGCGCTCAAACGTTGCGCTGCCGCGTGGCCCGACGCGCTTCATCGGGTAGAGCACGCGGTCCGGATCGTGCACCTGATTGATGGTCGCCGGACCTTTGGCGCAATTACGGCCGCGCGAGCCAGGATGGAACGGGTTGCCCTCCACCTTGCGGATCTTGCCATCCTGCTTGTCGACGTAGGCAATGAGTCCGCAGGCGGCTTCGCAGTTGAAGCAAATGGTCGGCACGAGGCTGTATTGCTTCATCACCCGGCGCGGCCATGCGGCGGCGTCGAGTTCTTCCCAGTGATCCCAACTTTCTGGCGGTGGGAAGTTCTCGAGCGGAGTGGTTCTTAGCGTGCCATGGTCCATGCAGGCCGCAAACGATAACGGTTTGGGCTCGCGCGATGAAGTGCGGCGGCAGCCGATGCCGAACTGCAGAGCGTAATTTGAGCGAGCTATCGATGCGACAAGGCAGTTCAAGGCCGTGGGTTTTTTACTGGCAGCGGATTTCCACACTCGGTCAGTGAAGCCCTGCGTCGTCTTGCGGAGCTACTTGCGGGAGTAGAAAACTTGACCTAGGATGAGAAAGTAAAGTTCAGAGAGGGATTCTTCCTGTCTCGAACACTCAGCCCTTGTTCGGAGTCAACCCATGGTTTTTCAAGCTCGCTTTATTGTTCTGCTGCCACTTGCAACCTCTCTGCTCGCTCAAGTTTTGAGTCCGGTAAACCCGGCGCCTGGTCTCATTGTCAAAGGCTTTGCCAATGGCTCTTCATCGAAGCCGATGATGACCAGCGATCGAATCGTCGTGCGCTTTAAAGATGCGGTGGACGGCGATGCGTTGCGCGCGGCAGTGGAAACGGTTGGCCTTCAACTGGTGGACCGCGGCCTCAGCGGTGCGTTCGAGGTGCTGCGTTGTGCTCCTTCGATGACCGAGGCTTGGGTGCAGTGGCTCAATGCGCAGGAATGTGTTGATTACGCCGAGCGCGATCCGCTCGCACATACGCAGGTCACCCCAACGGATCCGTTATGGGCCCCATATCAATGGAATTTCTACAATCAAGGCGCGTTGAGCAATAGTCGTGTAAGCAACTATGGCATCCGGGCGGAAGCTGCGTGGACCACTACCACTGGCACGGGAGCAGTGGTGGCGGTGGTCGACACGGGCGTCGCTTATGAAACAAATGGTGTTTTTATTCCTGCACCGGACCTAGTCGGAACGACGTTTGTATTCCCTTTTGATGCGGTCGTAGAAGATGGCCACCCCAACGATGAAAATGGTCACGGCACGCACGTCACGGGCACCATAGCACAGCGCACCAACAACGGGATCGGCGTCGCAGGTATCGCCCATACATGCAAAATCATGCCAGTGCGTGTGCTCGACGCTTCAGGCACCGGCAGCTTGACTGTGGTCGCCAATGGCATCACATGGGCCGCCGACCATGGTGCCCACGTGATCAACATGAGCCTTGGTGGCACATCGGGATCGACAACGCTGCAAGCCGCTGTGGTCTATGCCAGCGGTCGGGGCGTGGTGATTTGTTCGGCGACTGGCAATACTGGAAGAACGGGCCTTGGTTATCCCGCGGCCTACACGCAGTGCATCGCGGTTGGTGCGACGCGGTTTGATGGCACGAAACCCCGATACGGCACCTCCGGCACCGGCATCGATGTCAGCGCACCTGGTGGTGATACTGGGGTTGACCAGAATGGCGACGGGTTTGGCGACGGCATTTTGCAAAACACGTTTGGCTCTTCTGCGACCCCAGCCACGTTTAACTACTACTTCTTCCAAGGTACTTCGATGGCGACGCCGCATGTTGCAGCTGTCGCGGCACTCGTGAAGGCAGCGCATCCGACCTACACCGCGGCGCAGATCCGCTCTGCGATTGAGACCAGCTGCACGGATCGCGGCACAGTTGGCTACGACACGACCTACGGAGCTGGCATCGTGAACGCACAACTCGCAATCACGAGGTGAGTGCCCCGCGCTGCTACCGGCCTATGTTTGGTCGGTAGTGGCGAACAGTTTGCGACCCTGCGCGCCGCGTGCTTGGTGCCCCTCGTCACTCGCGTGGCTACTTGCCTGCTTGGCCCGGTGGTGGCGAATTGAGGAGCGTGAGATCGACTCGGCGCGCGGGTTCTCCGTTGAGTTCCAACTCGACACGGCTCTGCGTGTGATCGGCTGACTCAAGGAATGGGTTGTCAGCGTCGACTCGCCCAACGATCACTTGGTATCTGCCCGGTGCAAGCCGTTGCGAAAGTTCCCAGGTTCCCGCCGCGTCTGTTCGAGTTTCACCCACTTGGCCGCGTGCCGCCTGCTCAGACAAGACGGCGAGCACTTGCACGCGCGCGTTGGCCAACGGCTGTCGGTCCAGCAGCACGGTGCCAAACAACTTTGAGCCGCTGGCGAGCGACAGCGGCTCGATGCGAGTTTCGATTCCTTCGTGCACCGCGATACCGCGACGGATGCGCGGCGCTACTGCGTTATGCCGGATGTCGATTTGGTAGACGCCAGGGGTGACATTCACAAAGTGGTAGCTGCCATCTTGCGCGCTCAGGGTGGTTGCCTCGGTCGCGCCAAAACTGACCAGAGAACGAAACAGCGCGAGCGCCGAACTCGATTCGCTGCTCATTGGCATCAACCGCAGCGAGCCATTGGCGATCGGGCTGCCATCGGCAAACAGGATCGTGCCACTTAGGCTGCCACCAGCGCGCAACGTGATCTGCACCTCTGTCTCCAGTCCGTTCGCTTCGAGTTGCAGGACCTCGGAGGCGGCGTGCGCAAAACCTGCTGCGGAAACTTCAAATCGGTATTCGCCTGGGTCAAAGCCGGCGAATCGAAAGCGGCCAGCCGTCAAATCTGCGGGGCGCGCCCGTGCACGCAGGGACTGCGGTATTTGTGCAGCACCTGAGCCTTTTAGGTCCCACTGGCGCGCGAGCACGTCGTAGGAATCGATCGATTTGTTAGCTGTGTCTACGACGCGGAGCCAGATGGCAATTTGCGGCGGCAGGGCGATCGTCACGTTCTGTTCGTTCTGTGCGATGGGCTCTACGGTGGCTTGTTGATAATCCGTTGCCGCCGCCAGCAACCGGTAGTTTCCGATACTCACGCCGGTCAAAATAAAACGGCCGTCTGCATCGGACTTGGCATCCACGGTTGCCTGGCTGGGATTGGCCAAAGCCTCGGCGCGTACGAACGCATCTTGGATGGCGCGACCGGCGAGGTCTGTGATTACGCCGCCAATCGTGCTGCCGCTTTGCAGTGCCAGATCAAATGCATTGGACTCGTTTGCCTGAACTATCTGGTGCTGCAGATCGACACAGGCAAAGCCCTTCGCTTCTGCTCTAATCGCATAGGAGCCAGGCAATGTGTGTGAGAACAGGAACGCGCCATTGCTGTCAGTGATTGCAATGATCCCGCGTTCGCGGCCTGGTGTCGGCGTGATGCCAAATGCCTGCGCAGTTGGCCTGAGTGTCACGGTGGCGCCGCCGATCGGCGCTGAGCTATCGAGCGCCGTCACAGTGCCGATGACCGGGATGCCGCGCAGCATCATGACGTTGCCAAGATCGCGCCAGACGCCGCGCTCAATCAGGGCGGATTTGGTGACGAGATCTGCAAACTCGGGGTGGAGGCCGCGCAGTTGACAGGCGATACCAAGGTGTTCAACGCCAATCGCTAGGCGAAAGGTGCTGTCTGCATTTGAGGTCCCGCTGCAGAGCGCTGGCAGGATCACGCCGCGCATTGCGAGGCTCGCCAGAGTAAACGGGTCGTTGGCGGTGACTTGCATGGCAAACAACTGCGCCGCGATCACGGGCATTCCGGTCTCGTCCACGAGGTGGCCTAGGATCCCCTGCGTCGGCTCCGTTGCCGACGGGGCACCGGTCGCTGCTTTTTTGGTGCGCTGCAGCGGCGGCGCTAAAGCAACTGCTGGTGTTGGGTTGCCAAGCTCCGGGAGGTTTGCGGCAGGTGTGGTAGAGAGCTCTTCTGCTGCCGTTTGCCACAGAGTGAGCGCCACCATCAGGGCGGCCAATGCAATGAGCGCGGTTAGGTACCTTGGTTTCACGAAGTTGGTTGGCCGCGTTGCTTGGCAGCTATGAGCAGCAATCGTATTGCAGGCGAGTGGTGAGGTGGCGGTGCAATCACGAAAGACCAGCAGGTTGGCTTTCTCTGCCACGCAAGAACGCGTATCGCTGACAGTTGCAAAGCCACGCAGTTACTCAGGCATGCCGTTATTCTGGCAAGTCGCGGCGCTGGTCTCGAGTCGTTGCCACCTGCGTCGTGGGCGAGCCGGTCGCGGCAGGTGTTAGCAGGACCTCCTGTCCAGCAAAGCGGACGCGTTGTCCGGCGCGCAACTTGGCGCGCTTCCGCAACTCGACTAGCCCGTCGACCTCGACCATGCCCTTTACGATCAGGGCATGCGCCGCGCCACCGGAGTTCGCCATGCCGGTCACCTTCAAAAGTTGATCGAGTTGGATGAACTCGTCCCGCAATCTAAAATCTATACTGGTCATCGCTTTGTTTTCTGCGTGCACCGCGCCGTCGGAGGTCGATCGGCCTGCGAGCGAGCCTCTAGCCGTTGGGAGAGGATGGGCAATGAGCATGACGCAAAGCGACGCAGATGCGCGGACAATCTGCGCCGAAAGGACTCGCAGTGCGGCGAAGTTTAGTTGCCAGAAGTGGCTGGCCAATGGCCATGCACTGAAGTTCGATAAGGCCTTTGGCGATGCAAAAATCACTCGAACTTTGGCTCGACTCTCTTGGTCCTTCACGGCTGGTCCTTTACTGAGGGATCTGCCAATCAAGGTCTAGGATGTTTCTATGCCAATACTCAGGCACTCGCCGGGCCAGTAAATGATCCTTGCCACTCCATTGCAGGCACCCTGTTTGCACGTAAGAGATGCGCTGCTTGCCGCAGTCGTTGGCACGGCGCTGTATTTTCTTACCTGCCTTTGGCTGCCGTACGGGCCTGCGCCCAAGGACGGGTTTCCCGAGCAATGGGCCTTGATGGCAAAGGACCCGTTCGGTCTGGTTGGGCAGTTTCCGCATCGTCTGTTGGCGCCATTGCTGGCTTGGTGCCTTTTTCTCGGAAACGACTTTTACACGTTCGCGCGCGCCGTCTCGGTGCTGCTGCTTGCGGTGGTGTTTTTGTTCTGTCGAAGTCGCGGCAGCAAGCCAATCGATGCGCTGCTAGTTACCCTCGCAATTGCGGTTTCCGGCGCGGTGCAGATGTACAAATTGCCACCGCCTCGCCAATGGGGCGGTTACCCCGACGCGCTGACGTTCTCCCTGCTGCTCTTGTCCGCGATCGCGGTGCGGCATAGCGCAGTGTTTTGGGGGCTGTTCTTCGTCAATCTCTGCAACCACGAAGTGGCGATGTTTGTGTTGCCTTGGCTGTTGTTTGTGCGCCGCGAACACGGCGCGCGCTTTAGCAACGACTTGCTCTATCTCGGCATCGTCCTGGTCGCATACGCAGCCTTGCGCATTTATATCGGCGCCCATGCCTCGGCAGCGGTTTACACGGTTGATTACTTCAAAAATGACAGCCAACGCATGTTCCCGTGCGGCACGTTTTGGCTGGCGATTCTGGTGCTCGCTTACTGGCTGGTTGCGTTTGGACCGCTGCTGATCGTGCTCGCCTTTCACCAAAGCACCCGTGCGAATGGTCGCGAACGTATGCAACTGTGGCTCATGGTAGGCGGGATCCTCGCGGTGTTCGTGTTTGCCTACGACTTTAGCCGCCATGGCAACCTGCTGCTGATCCCGATCGTGCTCGCGTCCGTGCGCTTCCTAGCTGCGGAACAACGCCATCGCGGCCTGTTTGTTCTGCTGATCCTCGTGCTCGCGGCAAGCTTTTTCTATACAGACCCTGTGGTCGTGCAACACTTCATGGATGCCACGCTTTCCTGCCTGGTTCCGTTGGACTACAGCAAGGCGATTACCTGTGCGCTGCCAAAAACTTGGCTTGCCGTGCTTGCCTGCGTCGCCACCGCCCTATGCCTGTGGGCCATTGGCATGCGGTTGGCGCGGTGTTCGGCGGGTCGTTTGCTAACACAAAAATACGGCCCTCGGCAAACGGGCTAGCGCGCTGATGAAGAAGGCGCACAGCGAAGCGGCCAAGAGCAGGATGCGCATTTATCTGCCGCCAAGTTTGTTGGATTCGATCTGAGATTGGCGGCACTTTTTTGGCCGCAAAATATTTGTTTGCTGAAAAACTTGCTGTTTAAGCCAGCGAGGCGGATTTTTATTAGGGCTAGGTACGAAGTCTATTGGTCCGTATCAAGGGACTAATTAGCACTCGAATGCGTGCCCTAAATGATGACCTTTCTGGCGTGCTGACCGACCTGGTGAAACTTAGCTCGAATCTGAGTTCCATGCTGAGGTGCCGCACAGGTTTTTTCGACGGCCATGTGCGCTGCATTAGTCAAATTCAATGATGATTACTTCGGTGGATTAGCTTGGTCCCGGACTGTGCCAGATCGGCCACCAAATTGGTGGGGCGCATTTTTTTAGACCTTGAGCCGTGTCGCATGTGACCTGCTGGCCTAGGACTATTGGCGGCTTACACGCAGTGGCTCTTATGCGATACTTTTTTGTCTGAGTGCAAAGACGCGCTTGCCTGAGTGGCACTCGCCCGCCGAGTGATTGCGCAGCCCGCTAACAACCCGGGCTCAAAAGCGGCCGAGCGTTTGCTCGCGATCATGTTGGATCTTTGCTGCTCAGTGATGCGCTATGACAGTGGCGGTAGTTGACCAGCGCGAACGTAGGCCTGTTCGTAGAAAAACAGGCCAGCAGCCATGCCCAATGCGCAAAGCAGCAGGGCCAGCGGGTTTGGTATGCCGCTGATTACTAACAGCATCGCCAAACATGCGGTGCCAGTGCTCATGGCGAGGCCCAAGTTGAAGGCCGACTGCTTGCTGCCGCGCCAAGCTTTGACTGCGGGCATCATCGCCGCAGCTTGCTGTGCGTTGCGCGTGTGGTGCCTGCCAAAGCGCTCGAGCAGGCCATAGGCGTGGTGCGCAAGCGCCAGTAGAACGACGGCGATCGCGAGCCTGCTATCGGGCAAGAATGGCAGCAGGAAGGCGCCGCCGATGCACAGTGCCTGCACCATCAAGTGGGGCAGCAGCACGTTGGTTCGCTGCCAAAGGTCGCGGCCTTCACACTGGGCAAAGAGGAACGCGGTGTAGGCCGCCGCCATTGCCGCCGCAGGCAGGTTGATAAAGCGCAACACTGTGGCGAGGGTGCCTAGCGCAGGGGTCCCGGTGAACGCAAACAGGCCGCGCGCCGCTAAGGCCGCCGAAGTGACGGTGCCGAAGGCCATCAAAACCCATGAGCCTTTCACTAACCAACTTCTTGTGTTGGGCCGCAGCAGGATCGTGAGGAACAACTTTGGCCGCTTCAGGTCGGCGACCAGCAGGATCGTGGTGATGGTTAGGAACAGCAGCGCGAATAGCTCGGGGAGATAATCGCGAGCAAAACCTGCCGCTGCGTCGATTGCTAAAAACGGTGCCCAGAGGCAGGTGCCAGCAGCGATGCCCTTCGTGACGAGATAGGACGAGACTTTCCAGCCCCAATGCAGTTTGTGGTCGACGTTGAGCACGACGCGGGCATCGGCGATCAGCGTGCGCTTGATATCCGCCTCGGGCAGCGGCGGTGGCGGCAGTCGTCGATCGCTCCACAGATACATGTCCGATTCGCGCGCGGAGCCAGGTTCGAGCGAGGCCTCATGCGCGCCCAAATACCAAACGTTTGGACCGGTATTTTGCTCGGGCCGACGCACGCGCGCGCCCTCGACTTCGTGGATCAGTTTGAAGACTTTACTACTCGGGTCGAGCACGTCGCCGCTGATGATCGCTTCTTCCGGGCAAACGACTTCGCATGCGGGCTTGAGGCCTTGCTCGACGCGGTGCGCGCAGAAGTGGCACTTCTCGGCGCCGCCCGTGTCCTCATTGAGGTAGAGCGCGTCGTAGGGACAGGCTTGCATGCAGGCCTTGCAGCCGATGCAGATGTCTTTGTCCAGGTCGACAATGCCGTCGAGTCGTTTGTCGAGCGCGTTCACCGGGCAGATCGTCACGCATGGTGCGCTGGTGCACTGGTTGCAGCGCAGCACGGCAAAGTGGCGTTTCACCGCTGGGAAGCTGCCGACCTCGGTGTATTTGACCCAAGTGCGGAAATCGCCCAGCGGCACTTCATTTTCTGATTTGCACGCCACCGTGCACGCGTGACAGCCTATGCAACGCCGCTGATCAATGACGAATCCGTATTGCATGGAGACGAGAGACAGTAGCGGACGGAGTGTCGTTCGCCAGCGCTCGTTACTGGGGCAACAGTTGGATCACGAAGGGCAACAACCAATCAGCAACTTGCGCGCAGCCCGCGTTTGAATAGTGCCAGTCTTCTGCGAGGAACAGTGCGGCGACGTCGGAAGCCTGCGCAAACTCGCGGTCGAGATCGCAGCATGCAAAGCCCATTTCACGGCAGAAATCCCGCACGCGCACTGCCCCGTTGCCTCGGTGAAACCAGGTCGGGTCAAGCTGTGGCAAACAGGCGCGGACCACTTGGTCGTAGGGCTTGAGTGCCACCTCGTGCGAGGGCAAAACCACGACGAGCGTCGGCAGGCCGTGTGCCGCACGCTGTAGGTCTGCGAAGTGGCGGTGCAGGTCGGCGGTGAAGTCGTTGAGTAGCGGAGTTGCACTGGCGCGCGCTTCATCGAGGTCGAAGAACACGCCCTCAAGCGCGGAGACGCCGTCCGGTAGCAGCTGCGGCTTTGGCGGGACCGCGATCGGCAGCACGCGGTTGAGCAGGTTGTGTTCGAGCGCCATCCAAACGCGGAAGCGCAAGGCCATGTTGTAGCGCAATGAACTGCGCGCCACGTGAGCGAACTCACTGGTCAGCGGGAGTCCGTCGAGCACATAGAGCGGCGGCAGGGTCAAATCGGACAGGTCGTTGCCGAGGTAAATCACTGCGACGATCGCGTCCGGTTGGAAGGATTGGCGGAAGCGGTCGACGGTATAGCCCCACTCGCGCGGCGAGGTGCCCCACATGCCAGCATTGCCGAGCAGCACGTTGCGCGAAGTGGCCCGCAAGCGTTGTTCGAGTTGGGCTGGAATCGCCTGCTGTTCGGCGACGCCCATGCCCCAAACAAAGGAGTCGCCGATCACCAGAATGCGGCGCTCCGAAGCGCTCTGTTTTGGACCTACATCCGCGCCGCGCATGCCAAGATTGTTGGAGCGGACCTCGATCTTTTGGCCATTCACGGGCTGCACGCCGCGCCAATCGGGACTCGTTTGAATCCGATTCTTGGCATCGAGTTGATAGAAACCCTGTAGGCACCGAAGGGGGTTATCCAGCGACTCAGGATTTATCGCCCGCAGGCAGATCTCGAGCACCACGATGCTGAGGGAAAGTCCCAGTAGTAGCGAAACGAGGGCAAACGCAATCCGGCGGTTTTGCGACGAGGACAAGGGGCTTTTGACTATGGCAGAGGCGAGCAACGAATCCTAACGCAAGGCCCAAAGGGGCCGGCTCGCGATTGGCGAATCTACAAAAGCAGGCTTGCGTGCCGCGCCCAAATCAGACATTCTCTGCCGTTGTGCGAGCAGCACGGTGTTTGCCGCGGTCACCCGACCGGGAACTACCAAACTGGCTCGTTTCGAATCCTTGAGCCGTGCGGGTACCCTCCTTCGTGCGGCTAGTTACTTATGGAGGGTCGAGATGGTTCGATGGGTACGAGACTCTACATTGGTAATCTCTCTTTTCAGACTGATGAAAACGCGCTGAGCGCAGCGTTCGGAGCCGATGGTCGGAACGTTGTGAGCGTGAAGATCATGACCGATCGCGAAACCGGCCGTTCGCGCGGTTTTGGCTTCGTCGAGATGGGCTCCGATCAGGATGCTCAGTCCGCGATTGCCGCGATGAACGGTGCCGACCTTGATGGTCGCAACCTTCGCGTCAACGAAGCTGAGCCTCGTCCTGCCGGCGGCGGCGGTGGCGGCGGCGGCGGCGGCGGCGGCGGTGGCCGTGGTGGCTACGGCGGCGGTGGTGGTGGCGGTGGCGGTGGCCGTGGCGGCTTCCGCGGCCCGCGTCGTGACAACGGTGGCGGCGGCGGCGGCGGCGGCGGCGGCGAGTGGTAATACCGCTCTGACTGACTGCTGCTCATAAACGGCCGGATTCGCGATGAGCGAATCCGGCCGTTTTGCATTTTGGGCGAACATCCAGTTGAGGCTCGATCTGGCAATTGAGGCCCGACCTGGACTAGCGTCTTGCGGCGCTTCGTCACCCGCTGCGCAGCCGCACGAGGGCAAATCGCTAGTCCGGCTGGCAGCGAACTAAAGCGGCTCGGTGAGCCAACCGAACTGCTGCTTTGTGTGAGAGGCGAAGCTAGCTTGGTCTTTGCAACGGCAGTCATGCAGCTGCCCGCAAACACCTGTGGCGGTGCGTGAGGTTATCGAGCGGGTTTTGCTACCGGGCAGGTGCACAATCAAGCAGGGCTCTGCTCTGCAGTTTGCCAGCGCACGACCTTTGAAGGCCAATGCGGCGGCAAGACTGCCTCGCACGCATGGCCCTCAGGACGCAGTGGCCCTCAGGACGCAGTGGCCCTCAGGACGCAGTGGCCCTCAGGACGCAGTGGCCCTCAGGACGCAGTGGCGAGCGAGCCGCTACTACTGATAGGGAACGCCAAACAGGATCGACATCGACATGTGGATCGTGAGGCCAAGGCAGATGAAAAATCCGAGGATCGCTAGACCGAGCCCGAAGCCGGTCATCAGGATGCGGACGTCGTTGGGATCAATGAGTGGCTTATTTTCAGTCATGGCGAACGGTGCACAAAGTTAGCGATCCGAAGCTGAGTTTGCGAGCGCTTGTCGAAGGCTACTTCGGCTGCCAGCCAAAGTATTCGTCGAGTGTGCGGACGGTGACCGCATGGTAGTGCGGACGGGCCAGCTGGTAGATCGCGATGGCACGGGCGTTCCCGTCGCGAGCATGGTTGAGTCGCTCGTATAGCGGGCGAACATATTTCCGCCGCCCGACGTTCAGCAGGAAATCTTCGAGTCGCGGCATTGCCGGTAGATAGTCAGCCGCGATCGCCAGCTGCAGCCATGCGCAAACGATCTCGCAGTTGCCGCTCTGCGTGAAGTGGTGGCTCTCATCCACCTCGGCGAGCAACTTGGCGTTGACGTCAAAACCATCCAGGAAGCGCAGCCACTGCTGGGTATTCCATTGCACGCTGCGAATCGAATCGGCCGATTGCCGCTGCATCACTTCGGCGCGCAAGCGGTCCACGTCGACGAACGCCTGGGACTGCGGGGTGGGCGCATTGACTGGCAGGCCGGGCTGATGGATCCATGCGGCAAGGTCGATCTGCTGCGCTGCAATCGCGTCCTTTGCAAACAACTCGCGCTGTAGCCACGCTTCAAATTCGGCCGTGGTCACGCTCTGGAATGCATGTTGATCAAACCAGGTTCGCAAGAATGCATCGAATCGAGCGCGGCCGAACTGCTGTTCGAGCAGTCGCAGGAATGCAGCACCCTTCTCGTATGGCACGCCAGTCATCCCGTCGTCCGGATTTCGATTGGTCAGATCGACGTGCAGGATCTGGTCTGCAGGCGGAAGCTGCTTCAGTTCTTCAGCCAGGCCTTTCATGGCGAGCACGGTCTCCATGTTGGCGCGCTCGATTCCGTAGAGCGATTCCATGATCCGGTTTTCGACGTAGACCGTGAACCCCTCGTTGAGCCAGAAATCGCGCCAAGTCGCATTGGTCACCAAGTTGCCAGACCAGCTGTGCGCCAGTTCGTGTGCGATCAGTGACACGAGCGACTTGTCACCGGCGAGGATCGTCGGCGTGGCGAATGTGAGGCAAGGATTCTCCATGCCGCCGAATGGGAAACTCGGCGGCAGCACCAGGACGTCGTAGCGACCCCAGCGATAGGAACCAAACTGGGCTTCGCACGATGCGACCATGCGTTCCATGTCTTCCAACTCAGCCGCCGCGCTCTCGATCATCGCAGCCTCGGCCCACACTGCGCAGCGTTTGCTGATTTGGCGTTCTGCAAGGTCGCCACAGGCGAGCGCGATCAAGTAACTTGGCACTGGCTTATCCATCGCAAAGGTGTAGCCCGACTTGGCATCGCCGCCGCGCGTCGTGGCACTCATCAGTGGCCGCAGTGCGGCTGGTGCGTGGATGGTTGCGCGCCAAGTTGCGCGCACGCCGGGCGAATCTTGCAGCGGGATCCAACTGCGCGTGAGGATCGCCTGCCCTTGGGTGAACAGGAACGGCTCTTTACCGCCTTTGGTCTGCGCCGGATCGAGCCATTGCATCGCCGCGCTATTTGGCCTGGTCGCGTAGTGCAGGGTCACATGCGTGCACCCCTTGGGCAGGTCGATGCGGAGTGAAGTTGCGAGGATCGGATCGCGTGCGCCGAGTTTGAATGGCACGCTGGCACCCGCGTCGGTCAGCACGGATTCAATCGCGAGATCTTGCGTGTCGAGCCAGAGTGGTGCAGAGGCGAGCTTTCTATCGAGCGTCAGCGCGCAGGTGCCGCGCGCGATCTTGGCAGCGAAGTCGAGGGTCAAGTCGAGCTCCAAATGGCGCACGACTACCTCATCTGGGCGAGCGCAACTGTGAATATCGGCGAGGTTTTCAGCGGCAGTCATGTTGCGAGTGTCCGTCGATGTCGGCTTAGCAGATGAGCAGGCGACGGCAATCGCGAGCGGCAGCAGTGAGAGTCGGCGCATACCGCGAGTTTGTAGCGATTGTCAGCGTGAGATGGGAGTGGTGGGATGATCGAAGGGCTAGTTTGCCGGATGCCAGATGATTGCTAGGGTATGCGTCATTCAGTCAGTCAGGAACGGAGCTATCGCATGACGGTTCGTCGGTGGATCGCCTTCATTTTGTGCGTCACTGCAGTGGCAATCCCCACAGTGGCGCAGGCCCCGGAGAAAAAGCCGGCGCGGGCGGCGCCAATCGTGGTTGCGCCGCTCTCGGAGAGCGTCACCTTGCAGCTGGTCAAGGCGTATGGTGAGTCAGAGCACTGGGCGATGCGCGCGCTGGTTTTGCTCTCGCTCGGCACGGATTTCCATCCGGTCGCTGCGGCGATCTTGGTGACGTCGCTAAAGGACAAGGACGCGCGCTTGCCGCCGTTTTCGGTGGAGTTGATCCGGCGTATGACAGCGACTGCAGCGCCAAAAATAGCGACGGTCCCGCTGATGATCGAACTGCTGGCCCAATTAAAGTCGAAGAACCCGTTGCTGCGCGAGCGGGTGCTTTCTGCGTTGAAGGCGCTCGCTCCGGATGCTCCCTGCAAGGACCCCGCCGAGTGGGCGAAGTGGTGGAGCGAACACTCTGGCACTTTTGTGCCGCAGGAATGGACGGCGCCGGAGAATGGTCCGAAGGCTGCCACCGGGACAGTGGCGAGCAAGGTTGTGGAGCGCGCCTTTGACTTGCGTGACGCCGGGCTAGAAGTGGTGTTCGTGCTCGACACCACGGGCAGCATGCAGATTGCGATCAACGCCGCGCGCGATGCGATAGATGAGGTGGTACTGTTGCTCGCGGGCATCACGCAAAAACTCAAGCTCGGGCTTGTGCACTACAAAGATTTTGACGACATGAGCGATGGCGCGCACTTGCTTGTGCCGTTGACCAAAAATCACAAATTGTTGCAGGAGAAGTTGGCCAAGCTGATTGCCAGCGGTGGCGGTGACGTGCCGGAGCGCGTCGAGAAGGGCATCGAAGTGGCACTCGGCAAGGAGACTGGCTGGAACAAAGATGCGAATCGGCTGATCCTGTTGATCGGGGATGCGCCGCCGCATGACGAGGATGAAAAGGCGCTCATCGAGATGGTGAAGCGTGCGCACGACGAGCCATTTGCGAAGGGCAAAAAATCGGCGACGACGGGACCGGCTGCCAAGGTCGACCTGCGGCCGTTCATCACCTCGGCGCTGGCGACCGATAAAGCGGCAAAGCCTGCATTCGATGCGATTGCTGTGGCAGGCGGCGGCGCTTCCGTGCTACTCGATCTTGCCAAAATGAAAAAGGTCGACGGCAAACTTATTGGCAACCAGCGCTCTGTTGGTCAGCAAGTCGCAGAGCACGTTCTGCTGTTGTCCTTTGGACCGAGCTATGCCGATGAACTGCGCGTGTTCGTCGACGTGTTCTTCGAGTACCACAACGCTGGCGTGTTCTGAGCCCGGGATCAGCCGCCAAACATCAACGGCTGAAGGTTTGCCCTAGCGACTGTGTGGCCCAAGCGACTGTGTGGCCGCATCACTTCTTGCCGCCGGATGGCGTCCAGTCCTTGTTCTTATTGGTGAACCGTTGCCAGTCGGGAGCGGTATTGAAGGTCTGTCCGGTCAAGGAAGACAATGCACTGTTCCACCCGCCTTGAATGCGACTGAGCGTTTTGCGTGCGTCTTGCAGCGAGAAGTCGATCGGGGCATTGGGGTCGTTGGAATCGGGCCTCGAGGCTTTCAGGTCCCATTCGCCATAGCGCGAGACCAATTGTTTCACGACGTCGCGGCGGCGGCTGATTTCGAGTTCGGTGAAGTTGCCGAGCGCTTCACCGGCAGCGCCGATCACCTCGTCGTCAGGGGAGCGCAACGCCTGCTCCAATAAAAAGTCGACCTGTTTCTCGTCCTTGGTCTTGCCGAGCGCGGCCAACAGTTTGGCGCGCACCTTTGCATTGTCGCGGCTCTTGAAGCGTGGCGAGGTGACGGCTTTGTAAAGTTCGCGCGCGCCAATAGCACCCAACAGGCTCAGCGACTTCGCGGCTTCATCGTAGAGATGCATGCTGTCCAAGGGCCGAACCTTGCCGTTTTGAAATGCGTCGCCAAGCGCCTTGGCGATGAGTTCGCTGTCCTTTGGGTTTCGCTGGTCGATCCCCTTCATCAAGGTCTGAATGAGATCGACGGCGCGAAAGTCATCTTCCATCTTGGGCCTCGCCACCATCGCCTTCAGCTCCTTGAGTTCGCCCGGCAGCTTTGGATCCTGCGGGACAGGGGCGGCCTGAGCAAATGCGGAGCACGCGAGGAGCAAGACCGTGAGAACAGAATAGGGCAGCCGACAATGCATTGCTGAATGCTACCGGCGGCGGTGCTTGGGTTCTCGTGCAGAAATCGTAGGTCAGCAGGTCAGTGGCGCAGGTCTTTGGCGCTGAGTTCGGACAGCGTGCCGCCAATGCGCCCAAAAGCCACGGCGAGCTCTGCGCCGCCAGTCTTGTTGAACCAGCGCACTTCCATCGAATGAAGGCCTGCACCGAGTGGCGCATTGCCACGTTTCTTGGTTTGGCTATGCAGGCCGTCATGGTCGACGACGAGCTTGCCGTCGAGCCACAATTGCGCGCCGTCGTCGGCGGTCAGGGTGAACTCGTAGCTGTCGTCGGTGGGGATGCATAGAAAGCCACGATAAAGCCGCGCTACGTGCTCGCGCGCAGGCGGAAAGCGCAACGAGATGGTTGCCGCCGTGAAGGTCCGTTCGGCGGGCACTTTGGTGAAGTCCGGCAAGCGATCAAAGTTGCCTGCATGCAAAGAGCAGGTTAGTCCTTGCGTGGTCTCTGCTGGCTCCACCGGTGGCCATGGTGCGATGCGCGTATAGGTTTGCTCGACCACGTTGCTGATGGGTTCGCCGTTGTGGAAGGCACGCGCGCGCACGGTTGTGGTGGTGTTTAGTTGCAGCGGCAGAGTCAGCCGCACAGAGCGTGGTGACGGCTCGCTGCCGTCGATTGTGACAAAAAGATCGAGCATGCTCGAACTCGATCGAACGGCGACTTCGAGCTGTTGCACGAACTCGTTCGCGGCGGCCTCAAGGACTGGAGGCAGGTAGACCATAGGCTCGCCAACGATGTCGAGCGCGACCACCGGGCAATGTCGATCAAGGCCGGTCGCTGGCAGCACGATGTCGATCTCGCCCTTCCGTGCAGTGAAGCCGATCGGCCCCTTGCCGAGCAATTCAACATCGTGCACCGGGTTGCCAAGCCCGCGGATTCGTAATGTGCGATCGGCGGGCACGTCGAAGACATGCAGGTAGAGGCGCGAGCCAAGCATCGTCGGGTGCCACGTGCAGCGGCCAAACGGCAACGCTGCGAACGGGCTGCTGCGGGAGCCGTGGATGGCTTCGCCATTCACGTCCATCCACGTACCGATCTGTTGCAGGCGTTCGACCGCGTGCGACGGGAATCGGCCGTTCCCCATGGGGCCCACGTTGAGCAATAAATTACCGCCCTTGCTGGCGACGTCGATCAGGGTGCGAATCAGCTCGGTGGTGGACTTCCAACCAGTGTCCGCGCGGTTGAAGCCCCAGTTCCGATTCATCGTCATGCAGGTTTCCCAGTCAACTCCGGGCAATCCAGTGGCTGGCACCTCCTGTTCTGGCGTGCCGAAGTCGCCGACCGCGTCGCTGCCTTGGCTCATGCCTGCCATGCCTGAGCGGCTCTGGCCGACCCGATTGTTGACGATGATCCAAGGCTGCAGGTGGCGGCACAACGCGTAGAGATCTTTGCCCCGCGCGTTGTTCCATGTGTTCTCCCATTCGCCGTCAAACCACAGCACGTCCACTGGCCCGTAGTTCGTGAGTAGTTCCTGCACTTGGCCATGCAGATACTTGACGTAGCGTTCGAAGTCGGCGCCATCGGCCGAGCGATCCGCTTCCCAGCCGCGGCGCGGCAAGTAGTCCGGATGATGCCAGTCCATGATGGAGTGGTAGAAGCCAACGCGCAGTCCTTGTCGGCGGCAGGCGTCGACATAGTCGCGCACGATGTCGCTTGTCGAGGGCCTCGCGCTGCCGACGTCCCAGTTGGAAAGTGCGCTGTCAAACAGGCCAAAGCCGTCGTGGTGCTTGGTCGTCAGCACCGCGTATTTCATGCCGGCGCGCACTGCGAGCTTGGCCCACGCATCGGCATCAAACTCCTTCGGGTTCCATTGTTGTTGGAACGCTTCATATTGCGCCAATGGGATCTGCGCCGAGTCGCGGATCCATTCGCCATACTCAGTCTTGCCCAGCCATTCGCCGGCCGGAATCGCATAGAGTCCCCAGTGCACAAACATGCCGAACCGGGCTTCGCGCCACCACTGCATCCGGTCTTGCCCCGGTTGATCTTTTTGCGAAACGGGATTTTGGCAGGCCGCCGCGAGCACGAGCAGCACGGTGAGCAATGTTGAAAAGCGCATGAAGTCAAGGCTAAGGTTTGGCTAGGGTCTGGTGCGAGTACGCGGTGTGAGGGTTGTAAAAACAGCCCTACAGAGCCAAGGTATCCTTGACGCCTGCAGCTCATTTTTTGGCATCCTCGGTAAAGCCATCGGGCATGGATTCCTGCGGCTGCTTGCGCTACAGATCTGTGTCTTCTTACCCCCTCCAGTCAGATTAAAAATCGCGTACTCGTCACCGGCGGCGCCGGCTTCATAGGCTCGCATGTCTGCCAGCGGTTGCTCGCGGCCGGCAGTCAGGTGCACATCCTGGATAATCTCGACGCTTTTTATGACCCGGCAATCAAGCGTCACAACCTGGCTTTGCTTTCGGCGCAGGGCGGTGCAGACTGCCAATTTTTTGAAGGCGACATCCGTTCTGCAGACGCGTGCAAGACGGCGATTCGTGGGTGCGATTCGGTGATCCACTTGGCGGCGCTCGCAGGTGTGCGGCCGTCGATTGTGGACCCGGTTCGCTACATGGAGGTCAACGTCACCGGCACTCAGGTGTTGTTGCAGCAGATTGATAGCAAGCAGGTGCAGTTCGTGTTTGGCGGCAGTTCATCGGTCTACGGCAGCAACAAAAAGGTGCCGTTCGCCGAATGCGATTCGGTCGAGAACCCGATGTCGCCCTATGCCGCTAGCAAGCGCGCTGGCGAACTGCTCTGCAGCACATTCCATCACTTGCACGGCAATCCGGTCGTGGTGCTTCGCTTCTTTACCGTCTACGGGCCACGCCAGCGTCCAGAGATGGCGATCCATTTGTTCGCCCGCAGCATCAAAAACGGCACGCCGTTGCCATTCTACGGCGATGGCGAGACGCGCCGCGACTACACCTTCGTCGAGGACATCGCTTCGGGCGTTGCCCTCGCGGTAACGAAGGCCAAGGGATTTGGCATCTATAACCTCGGTGGTTCGGCCACGACTTCCCTCCGCGAACTGGTGGCAGCACTCGAGGCGCAACTCGGCCAAACGGCGGTCCTGCGGCGGCTGCCCGATCAGGCTGGCGATGTGCCGATCACCTGCGCCGATATCCGGCTCGCCGAGCGCGACCTCGGTTATCGTTGCACAACCACTGTGCAAGAGGGGCTGCGGCGTTTCTGCGACTGGTATTTGATCGAGCGCACGGCGGGCCGACTCCAGTGAAAGCCCCACGCATTCAGGTCAGCGCTACCGGGCAACGCCAATGAGCGATCGCATCCTGGTGACTGGTGGGGGTGGATTTATCGGCAGTCATCTAGTGCGGGCATTGTTGGCGCGCGGCAGTTGTGTGACGGTGCTCGACAACTTTGCCACCGGCAAGCGTGAGAACCTCACTGGCTTGGCGGGGGACCTCGTGGTGATCGAGGGCTCGGTGGTGGCTGCAGAGCAAGTCGCGCAGGCGATGCAGAATGTCCGCGCGGTGGCGCACCTTGCGGCACTGCCTTCTGTGCCACGCAGTATCGAACGGCCGATCGATTCGCATGAGGCCTGCGCTACCGGCACTGCCCAGGTGTTGTTCGCTGCGCAAAAGCAAAGGGCGCGGGTCGTGTATGCCGGCAGTTCGTCTGCATACGGCAACCAATCTGAGCAGTGGAAACACGAAGCGATGCGCGAGGACCCGCTGTCGCCGTATGCCGCAGCCAAGCTGGCAGGCGAGTTGTATTGCCGATCCTTTGCCCGCGTCTATCAGTTGCCGGTGGTCGTGACACGGTTCTTCAACGTGTTTGGGCCAAGGCAGACACCCGATAGCCAATACTCCGGTGTCATTGCAGCATTCTGCTACGCACTGTTGAAGAATCAGGCACCGCGCATCCACGGCGATGGTTTGCAGTCACGCGATTTCACTTATGTAGAAGATGTGGTTTTTGGCGTGATGCTGGCCTTAGATGCGACCACGCAAGGGTGCGAAATCATCAACCTGGCATACGGCCAGACCTGCACTGTGATGGACCTCTTTAGACAATTGCGGCGGATCGCGGGCAGCGATCTCGAACCGGTGCACGTACCCGCGCGCACCGGCGACGTGAGCCATTCTTTGGCAAATGTCGATCGAGCGAAATCCGTGTTGGGCTTTTTCCCAAGGGTTGGTTTCGCCGAAGGGCTGACCAGAACTTACGAGTGGTATCGGAGTCAAAATCTATGAAAGGTGTCGTTCTTGCCGGTGGTCTCGGAACTCGGCTGTTCCCTCTGACCAAGATCACCAACAAGCATCTGTTGCCGGTCTACAACAAGCCGATGATCCACTACCCGATCCAGTGTCTGGTGAATGCTGGGATCACCGACATCTTGATCGTGACGGGCGGTAACTCGGCGGGGGACTTCCTGCAGTTGCTCGGCAACGGTGCGGACTTCGGGCTGAAGCGTTTGAACTACGCGTATCAGCAGGGCGAAGGCGGCATCGCCGACGCGTTGAAGCTCGCGGAAGCATTCGCAGAAGGCAGCCCGATCGCGGTGGTGCTTGGCGACAACATCATCGAAGGCAACATCAAGCGTGCCGTGGATGACTTCAAGTCGCAGGGTGGCGGCGCCAAGATCATGCTGAAGGAAGTGCACGATCCGGAGCGTTTTGGAGTGGCGCTGGTGAAGGACGGCAAGGTGATCAGGATCGTCGAAAAGCCGAAAATGCCGGAGACCAACCTCGCGGTGATCGGCATCTATTTGTACGACGCGACGGTGTTCGAAATCTGCCGGCGACTCAAGCCGTCCTCGCGCGGCGAACTTGAGATCACCGACGTGAACAACGATTATCTGCAGCAAGGCAAGCTGACTTACGACGTGTTGCAGGGCTGGTGGACCGACGCGGGCACGTTCGAGTCGCTGTATCGTTCGGCGACCTTGATTCGCGACAACGGCGCAAACCGCATGGACGTTTGAGTTAGGCTGCCGCAAATGGCCCAACTCGACTACCTGGTCACGGGCGCTACCGGCCAACTCGGCCGGGCCGTGGTGGCGTTGGCGAAGCAGCGCGCTGCCAGCGTGCTTGGATTCAGCGGCAAGGACCTGCCGCTCGATAGCCGCGCCCGTATTCAACAGGTGCTGCTGGAACATCGGCCGAAGAACGTCATCCACTGCGCGGCGGTGACCAACGTCGATGGCTGCGAAGGTGATCCGCTGCTGGCGTATCGGGTAAATGGACTTGGCACTGCGTGGCTTGCCGAGGCCGCAGCCGCGATCGCAGGGAAGCTCGTTTACGTCAGCACGGACTTCGTGTTTGACGGCACGAAGCAAGGCGTGCCGTATGAAGTCGATGCGCGGGTGTCCCCGTTGTCGGTCTATGGCGCATCGAAGCGACTCGGTGAAGAGGCGGTGCTTTCGTATGACCGGGCAAAAAATTATGTGGTCCGCACCAGCTGGGTGTTTGGGCCGGGGGGCAAGAACTTCCCGCGTGCCATCATCGATCGCGCCCGGTCCGGGCAACCGCTCAAGGTTGTCACCGATCAGATCGGCAGGCCTTGCATGACCTTTGACCTTGCCGAGGCTTTGCTAGATTTGTGCGAGTTGGCACCATCGCCTGGTATCTATCATGCGGCGAATGAAGGCCAGTGTTCATGGCATCAGTTTGCCGTGGACGTGCTGCGGCTGGCCGGACTTTCCAACATCTCGGTCGGCACGCAACTGGCGGTAGAACTGAAGCGAGCCGCGGCGCGCCCTGCGTGGTCGGTGCTCGACACTGCGCGGCTCACTGCGGCGCGTGGCAAGCCGCTGCCGCACTACGTGGACGCCATCCAGCGTTACCTGCAACTGGAGAGCCAGATTACTAAAGATCCCGCAGCTGCGATTGCAGCCGCTGGCCTGCGCGGCAAAGAATATCGCTCATGAGCAAGCTTCTCGTAACCGGCGGCGCCGGCTTCATCGGTTCCAACTTCATCCGCATGATGCTCTCGGATAGCGGGCACGAGGTGGTCAACCTCGACACGCTGACCTATGCGGGCAACCTAGAAAACCTCACCGACATTGAGCGCCATCCGCGCTACCAATTTGTGCGGGGCGATATCGCTGACCCGGTGGCGATGGAGGAGGTATTTGCTACGCACAAGCCTGATGTCGTGGTCCACTTCGCAGCGGAGAGCCACGTCGATCGCTCGGTGCTCGATGCTTCGTTGTTTGTGCGCACCAACGTGACCGGCACTCAGGTGCTGCTCGACAAGAGTCGCGCCCACAAGGTTGTGCGGTTTGTGCATGTCAGCACGGACGAGGTCTATGGCTCGCTTGGCGCGTGGGGCTACTTCACCGAGGACACGCCGATGCAGGCCAACTCGCCGTATTCAGCCAGCAAGGCCGGTAGTGATCTGTTGGTCCGCGCCGCAGTGCACACGCACCACATGGACTGTGTGATCACGCGCTGCAGCAACAACTATGGGCCCTACCAGTTTCCGGAAAAACTGATCCCGTTGATGATCGCCAACGCGCTTGAAGGCAAGCAACTGCCGGTCTATGGCGACGGCAAAAACGTGCGTGACTGGATCTACGTGACCGATCACTGTGCCGGCATCCGCGCTGCTATGGAGCGCGGCAAGGCTGGCGAGGTCTACAACTTCGGTGGCAACGCCGAACGTGAGAACCTGTTCGTCGTAAAAGAGATCTTGCGACTGCTCGGCAAGGGCGAGGAGCAGATCCACTACGTGAAAGACCGGCCTGGTCACGATCGCCGCTATGCCATGGATTCCAGCAAAGCCCGGGCGTTGCTTTTGTGGGAGCCCAAACACACATTTGAGCAAGGCCTGCGTGCTACGGTTGACTGGTATCTGCTGCAAAGACCATGGTGGGAACGGGTGCGAACCGGGGCTTATCAGGACTACTACAAGCAGCAATACGCAAACCGTTGCTAGGCCCGACACTCTCGGCCGCACCTAGCCTCAGGTTGTGGCTGGCGGTTGGCCGATGAATCTCCCGTGGTAATGGCAACGACACTGCATTGCGGGGGACCGTGTTCTGCCTATCATGGCGCTCTCGATCTCGGTGCTTGTCTAACTAGTAAGAGAACCAGCGTGCAGTCCGAACTTCGCCGACTCTTGATCATCCCCCTTGTATGGCTACTCGTGCTGCTCAGTGCCTGTAGCAACTTCGAAGAAAAACGCGTGCGTGAGTTGATGCATGAAAAGGGCTTTGGCACGCGCGCACAGGGCGATGCCACTACCGAGAACTACGTCGCGGGTGGTGACTTTGTCGGCTTCGATATTTCGCCAGCCAGTTACCAAGATCCATCTGCGCAGCAGCTCTATCAGCTGACGCAGCCTCAGCGAGTTGGACTCGACGGAACGATCTCAGTGCCATACGTAGGTCCAGTGCACGTGCTCGGCAAAACCGAAGCGCAACTGACGACGATGGTGAAGGGCCTGCTGCAACCCTACTTCCAGTTTCAGTTGGATCTGCAAGCTCGCATCGCGGGCGACATGAAGCACATCTATGCCTTCGGCGAAGTGGCCAACCGCGGCCCGGTGCCGATTCAATACGTCGGTGGTTCTGACCTGACGCTGTTTCATGTGGTTGCGAAACTTAACTGGACCCAGTTGGCAAACCTGGGCCGCGTTTACTTGATCCGTCCGGATGCTGAGAACCCCTTGGTGGTTGAGGTCAACCTGAGCGAGATGATCACTACCGGTCGCATGGCGATGAACATTCGCGTGCGCGAGAACGACATCATTTACATCCCACCAACTTTCCTCGGATTGGTTGCTCGCATCCTCGAACGCATTCTTGCGCCGCTAAATCTGGCGGTCCGTTCCTTGCTTGGGCTGGCCCAGATTCAGCAGTCGTATGATTTGCTGACTGGTAAGAGCTCCTACCCAATTTACTTCACGTTCTGACCCTATTCCTGGCCATGTTGAACGCGAACGCTGTTGATCTCATGCCACCGTGGAATGCAGGGGTCCTCGCTTGAACCCGGCCCCCGTATTGGATCTGCCGCAGATCTCGATCGCGCGTTACTTCGACCTGCTGAAGCGCCGCCGTTGGCAAGTCATCCCGGTCTCGCTGCTAGGTCTACTGATCGGTGGGGTCGTGGCGTTCTTCATTCCCCGTTACTACGTGGTGGAAACGATGATCGAATATCATCGCCCGCCTGGTGATCTCAACGGTAGGTCGGTCAATCCAGAGGATCCATTCGCGCCGATCGTCAACAACGCGCGCTACACGCTGCCGCTGGCGGCGGGCGCAACCATGAAGGATCTCGGCTGGGTGGAAGCCAGTGAGCCGGACGTCTCACGACTCCGTGAGATTCAGCGCACGGTCGAGCAACGGATCGCGATCACAGACGTCACGCCACCAAAGAGCCAGGATTACGCGCAGCTGTTGGTTAGCTATCGCGATCGCGATGGCCACCGCGCCGCGAACTTGCTCAACACGCTGGTCGACAAGTGGCGCAAGGTCCGGCTGCAAGATCTGCAGCAGCGCGCCGAGGCGCAAAAGCGTGAGGCCAATAACATGGTCGGCGACGCCAACAGCACCTACAGCCAAATCAGTGCCAACTTGGAAGAGCTGTCGCTCAAGTACGGTTTTCAACGCAGCCTCGCTGTCGAGCTGCAGCGGGAGCGCATTCGCGAAGAGAAGTTGGATCTGCGCGACCAAAAGAGGCGGCAGGAGGAGCTGGTGGCAAAGCTTGCCAGGCTCGACAGCGAAGTCCTTGCCCTCCCCGCACTGCGCGATCGCACGCTGCCGTTTATTGAAATCAGTGATGTGGACATGGAGAAGCGATTCCCAGATGGATCGCCGCAGCGGCGGGATGTGATGACGCTGAAGGCAGCCCAAAGAAGCCTTGAAGAAGTTGTTGGGCAAGCGCACCCGGGTCGTCGCGCCATCGAGATGCAGATTGCCAAGCTGCAAGCGAAGCTGTTCGAAAAGGTGTCGGGGGTCGGCGAACTTCGCAATCCACGGGTCGCGGAGTTGCTGGCCGAACTCAATGCCAAAAATGCCGATCAGGCGGTTGCAGTGAAGGCGCTTGAGACCCTGGTCGCAGGCATTCGTTTAGACGAGATCAGAATGAGCGAGCATGCTCACGCTGAGACGCAATTCATCGAGCGCATGCGCGACCTTGAGCTCGCTAAGACGAGTCAGGAATCAGCGCAGAGTGCGCTGCGTGATGCGAACACGATTCTGGCAGCGCTTGGCAGCGAGCCGCCGATCACTTTCCAACGCGTCGGAGTGCCGCAGCACCCGACCGATCCCAACGGTCTGTTATTGGCATTGTTCGGCTGTTTGCTCGGCCTTTCTGCCGCCATCGGCCTGATCCTGCTCATCGATATTCTGCAAGGCACGTTTAAGACGGTGGATGATGTGGAGCGTGCGCTCCCGATACCGGTGCTCGGTGGCATGAGCCACTTCGAGACCGGAGACCAGCTACAAATGGCCAAGGCGAGTCGACGGCGCTCATCGTGGATGGCGGCAGCAGTGCTCGGCAGCGCAGTGATCGTGGTGACGATCTACTATGTTGCACCTGAGCGTCTACCGTCAGCAGCGTTGAACGTTTTGTCGCTGGTCCTAGGCAAGTAGCCGGGGGAGCAGTTCGCGCATGCGCGATCTCCTGGTCTTCCTCGTAGTTCTGCTGACACTGCCGATCAGTTTTCGGCGGCCGTTTGTCGGCATGCTCGTTTTTAGCTGGCTGGCCTACATGCGGCCGCAGGACTTGTGCTGGAGTTTTGCGCGCGATATGCGCCTTTCGTTCTATGTGGGGATTGCGATGCTGGTCGGCTGGTGGGCCAACGAGCGCGGTCGTCGTCGGTTTGCGCGCTGGGATGTTCGCAGCAAGTTGTTGCTCACATTGGCAGCACTGGTGGCGATCAGTTACTCGATGGCGAGCTACCAAAGCGAGTATTACAACCGCTACTTCGTCGAGTTCCTGAAGATCATCATTGTGGCTTTGTTCACAAGCGGCCAAGTCGATAGTCGCGCTCGTTTCCGCGGCCTCACATGGATGATCGCGATCTGTCTTGCTTTTTATGGCGTAAAGGGCGGCCTGTTCGGTTTGCTCACTGGCGGCGCTTTCATCCTGCGCGGACCAGGTGGCATGCTCGAGGACAACAACGACTTCGCGCTCGCGATGGCGATGAACGTGCCGCTCCTTTGGTATCTCGGCTACAACGACCGTGCGATCCCGTTTGTTCGCATTCTGACGCGGATCGGCATCGTGCTGACGGTCATTACGATCTCACTCACGCACAGTCGCGGCGCGTTCTTGGCGCTAGTCGGAACCGCACTGTGGATTTCATGGCGTTCAGGCCATCTGTTTCGCGCGGGCTTTAGCCTAATGATGTCCGCCGCCGCATTTTTTATATTTGCACCGGCATCGGTGCTCAATCGCATCCAGTCGATCGGGGATCCGAATGAATCGTCAGCGCGAGCCCGTTTGGTGGCATGGCGCACAGCACTGCGAATGATCGCTGACAACCCGGTGTTTGGCGTCGGTCTGCGTAATTTCCAGCCGCGCTATGTTGATTATGCGAAGGAGCGACTGGAAGACGGCACCATCCAAACCTACGTCGCGCACAACAGCTACCTGCAGATATGGGCTGAGAGCGGGTCGTTGGCGTTCGGCGTCTACTTGTTGCTGTTGATCTCCACGTTCTTCACTTGCCGGCGTATTTGGCGCATCGGCATGCAGTTTCCAGGCATGAGCTGGGCTTCGGACTACGCGCGTATGCTCGAGGCGACGATGGTCGCATTCATGATCGGTGCGATGTTTCTAAATCGTGGTCACTTCGATCTCGTCTATCACTGGGTCGCGCTGGTCACGAGCCTTTCAGTGATCGGCTATGCCGCAGCTTCGGCACCGGCTTTATCAGTCGGAAAAAACCATAGCAGAGCAGCTGAGATCACGGTGCGCCGTCGCCTGGCGTTCGCGTTTGGCAGCATCACTGGCAATAAACAGCAGCCGATCTGGCGGCGCGTTCACTGATGTGCGGCATCGCCGGACTGTTCGCCCATGAACGCGGTCGCGTGATTGACGAAGCCGTGGTCGCAGCGATGACGCAAAGCGTCGCGCATCGCGGCCCTGACGGTAAAGGCCTGCGCTGTGCGCTTGGCTATGGGTTAGGCCACCGACGACTCGCCATTGTGGATCTATCGGGAGGTGCCCAACCGATGGGACTACCGGACGGCAAGCTCTGGGTCACTTTCAACGGCGAGATATACAACCATCTCGAGTTGCGTAATGATCTGGAAGCGCGCGGTTGCGTGTTTCGAACGCACAGCGACACCGAAGTTTTGCTGCATGGATTTAGAGCCTGGGGGACTGGGCTTGCTAGCCGATTGCGCGGCATGTTTGCGTTTGCGATCGTCGACGAAGTTGCGCACACCCTGTATGCCGCGCGCGACCGGATCGGTAAGAAGCCGTTCTACTGGGCAGAGCGCGATGGCCTGTTTGCGTTCGCATCCGAACTGAAAGGGCTGCACGAGTTTGGTATTGATCGACGGCTGCGGCCGGATGCCGTCGGGCAGTTCTTCGCGCTGCGTTATGTGCCAGACCCGGCAACGATCTTCGCAAGTGCGCATAAGTTGCCGCCAGCGCACTGGTGTCTTCTGCAGAACGGCAAACTGAAGATCGAGCGCTACTGGCAAGTGCAGTTTTCGAAGCTGGATCAAACAGACCTAGTGCAGCAGCAGGATCGTCTGCTGCAGTTGTTCGATGAGGCCGTGCGAATCCGATTGATGGGCGAAGTGCCGCTTCTGCCGTTCCTCTCGGGTGGTATCGACAGCTACGCGGTGGTGGATTCGATGACGCGCTTGCTCGGCCATCCGGTTGCCGCGTGCACGATTGGCTTTGAGGATCCGCAATTCGACGAGCGTCCGGCAGCACGTGCGAACGCGTTGGCCTGTGGGGCCACCTTGCACGAAGAAGTGCTAACCACTGCAGAAATGCTTGATCTCGATTGGCTTGCCGAAACCTTCGACGAACCGTTCGCCGACAGCAGTGCCCTGCCGACTTATCACGTGTGCCGTCTAGCGCGCCGTCATGTGACGGTTGCATTGTCGGGTGATGGCGGCGACGAGTCGTTCGCTGGCTACCGGCGTTACCTTTTTGATTGGCGTGAGCACCAAGCACGTAGCTTTCTGCCTGCGTCGGTTTGGCGCGGGCTTGGTAGAGCATGGCCCAAACTCGATTGGGCGCCGCGGCCGTTCCGTTGGAAGCGCACGTTGGAAAACCTTGGGCGTAATCCGGCTGTTGCTTATGCACGCTCGGTTAGCAGCAACCTGCCCGAAGAAGTGATGTCGCTGCTCAAGGCGGATCATCACGCTGCGATCGGGGACCCGCTGCGGCCGGTGATCGCCGCATATGAGGCTGCGGATGGCTTGGATGCACTTGCGCGTGCGGCTGCAACGGACATTGCGACTTGGTTGCCTGGTGACATTCTGGTGAAGGTGGATCGGGCTTCGATGGCGACGGCGTTAGAGGTTCGTGCGCCGTTCCTTGATCAAGAGTTGGTTGAGTTTGCCGCGCAAATTTCGAGCGCACGCAAAATGCGCGGTGGTACGACCAAAGCATTTTTGCGTTCAGCGTTATCGCGGCGTTTGTCGCCGGCGGCGTTGCAGCGCAAAAAACAGGGCTTTTCGGTGCCACTAAAGGCGTGGTTTCGCGGCCCTCTTGGCAATGCGCTCGATGCCGAGTTGCAAAGCAAGGTTCTCGGCGAATGGATTGCCCCGGATGTTGTGCGTCGCTTGCTCACCAGGCATCGCACGGGCGTTGGTGATCATAGTGAGCTTTTGTGGGCGGTGCTGGTGTTTGCCCGCTTCCTGAGGCGGTGGTGCCAATGAGCAAAACCATCCTCACATTTACCAACCTGTTTCCGTCGGCGGTTGCTCCGGTGCATGGTTTGTTCGTGCGCGAACGAATGTCGCGATTGCTTTTGCGAAAACCGGAATGGCGGTGGCAGGTGGTCTCGCCAATCCCCGAGGTTTTGTGGTTTTTGCGATCTGCAGCGAACCGCCGTTTGCACGCGTCACCTGCAACCGAGATAGTTTCTGGGGTAAGCGTGCATCACCCTCGCTATCGACACTGGCCGGGTTTTTCCATGCGGCGGCAAGCGGACGCCATGGTGCGGGGTGCCGAGCGCACGGTGCGGGAAATCTGTCGCGATCGGCCGGTGGTCATCGACGCGCATTACCTTTGGCCCGATGGTGTCGCTGCGGCGATGCTCGCTCGACGGATCGGCGTTCCGTATGTGCTCACGGCTCGTGGTACAGATGTAAATCTGATTGCCAACGATCCGATTTGCCAAGGTCGCATTGCCGAAGCGGCGCAGGGTGCCATGGCTTGCTTTGCCGTGAGCGGCGATCTCTGTGATCGCTTTGCTGCCGCTACCGGCATGCCACGCAGTCGGATTCATGAGGTTCGCAACGGCGTCGACCTTGCGCGGTTCAGTCCAGGCGATGCTGCAAAAGCGCGCGCAAAACTGGGATTGCCTGCAGAAGGTCGCCTATTGCTGGGCGTGGGACGATTGGTCGAAGCCAAGGGTTTTCTTTCGGCCGCACGCGTGTTGCGTAGTTTGCCGATGGACGTGCACCTCGTGCTGGTCGGCGACGGCCCGCAGCGTGCGGCCATTGCAAAGCTCTGCCCTGATCGCGTGCACTTGCTAGGCGTGCGTTCGCCTGAAGAAGTTGCCATCGCGTATCGAGCTTGCGATCTGTTCGTGCTGCCGACTCATCGTGAAGGCTGGCCCAACGTGGTGACCGAGGCGTTGGCCTCAGGTCTGCGCGTGGTAGCGAGCGCCGTCGGTGGCATTCCCGAGATCTTTGGTGGCTTTGCGCCAGCAGATGGTTCGTTGGGCGCTCTCATCCCGCCACAAAATGATGCGGCGCTGCTTGCGGCACTAGAGCAAATGCTCCTTGTGCCAGGGGATCGGCAATTGGTTCGGACTTTCGCCGAGCGTTGGAGCTGGGATGCGCCGTTGCAGATCTTGTCGGACACCTTTGAACGCGGGTTTGAGTCCGGGGGAGCTCGATGAGCGCATACCGGATTCTGTATCACCATCGCATTCGTGCGAATGATGGCCAGGCGGTCCATGTGCGCGAACTGATCGCAGCATTGCGTCGTCGCGGGCACGAGGTTTTGGAATGCGCTCTTGTGCCAAAGGCTACGCCGGTGCTTAGTGGGAGGTCAGCTGCGCGGCCGAGTTTTTGGCAGCGGTTGTCACTGCCGCGCACTGCGGTCGAAGTGCTTGAAGTGCTTTACAACCGCAAGGGGCGTGCGATGCTGCGCCGGGCCGCGGCTTCGTTTCGACCGGACTTTATCTATGAGCGTCATGCGCTGCACTGCCGCGCCGGCCTCGATGTTGCGTGCGAAATCGGCGTCCCTCTCCTGCTCGAAGTAAATTCGCCGATGGTGACTGAGATGCAGGAACTTCGTTTGCTGCGCTTGCCATGGTTGGCGCGCCGCTGTGAGCGGGCGGTGTTGTCGGGTGCGGATCGCGTGTTGGCGGTGACCTCGGTATTGGCCGCGATGCTGATCGAGCGAGGTGCCAAGAGCGAAAACGTGCGCGTGGTGCCCAATGGTGCGCAACCTGAGCGCTATGGCAGCGAAGTTCAGCACGCAGCAGCAGCGGTGCGCGCGCGACTCAAGCTTGCTGCCGATGCGTTCGTGCTCGGGTTCGTCGGATACATGCGCCCATGGCATCGGCTCGACCTGGTGCTAGAGGCGATGTTACTGCCGGGGCTATCGCCGCTGCATCTGCTGCTGGTTGGCAGCGGCCCAGCACTGCCGATGCTGCTGGCTCGCGCCCAGCAACTTGGTCTGGCCGAACGTGTGCACTCGGTCGGCGAAGTGCCAAGCGATTTGCTGCCGCCGCATGTCGCCGCCTTTGATGCCGCACTGGTGCCTGCGATCAATCCATACGCATCACCGCTAAAACTGTTCGATTCGCTCGCTGCTTCGGTGCCTAGCTTGGTGCCGGATCAGCCAAACCTGCGCGAGATCATCAGCGACGGACAGAACGGATTGTTGTTCAAGCCGGGAGTCGCATCATCGCTCGCCCAATCGCTGCGCCCACTGGTGGCCGACCGTGCGTTGGCACGCAAGATTGGCGCGCAAGGCCGTCAAAGTTTGCTCGAGCATCGTTTTACCTGGGATGGCAACGCTGAGCGGGTTACCGCGATGGTTGAGGACCTGTTGCAGAAAGGTGCTTCGTGAGAGCTTTTCTACTGATCTTCCTACCACTGTTGATCGCCTATGAGACGGCGATTTGCTGGTGCGTGGAGTTGTGGTGGAAGCCCGACTACTACTTTGGCCATGGGCCACTGGTGCCACTGGTGATGTTCGCCGTGCTTTGGCAGCGTCGCAAACTGTGGCGTTTGCAACCGGCAAAGACTGACACGCGTGCGTTCTGGCTGCTCGGGCCAGCCCTTTTTCTGCACCTCTGCGGTGCTTCATTGACGATTGATTCGCTGTCGGCCGCGAGCCTTGCGATCGCGTTGCCTGCCGCTGCGTGGCTTGCGTTGGGGCGCGACCGTCTGCGCGGACTCTGGCCGGTACTGTGGTTATTTTTGTTCGCTGTTCCGTTGCCGCTGTACGTCACGGGGCGCATCGCTTTTGAGTTGAAAGAGGTCGCCGTGACTGGCGGCGTTTGGCTTGCGCAATTCACCGGCCTCGATGTTTTGCGGCAAGGCGCTGCGCTGACTGTGCCGGGGCAGGCGGTTTCACTCGACGTAGCAGATCCTTGCGGTGGGTTGCGTTCGCTGCTGGCGATGATCACGCTAGCGTATTGCATTGCGTTTTTTCTCGGCCCTTTGCAGCGTCGCCGGCTGTTCTGTTTGCTGCTGCTGGCAGCGCCGATTGCGCTAGCTGTGAACATGTTCCGGATTGCCGCGATCTGCTGGCTCGCACATCTGTTTGACATACGGTTTGCCACTGGCACCGGTCACGACATCATGAACGGTGTCGCTTGGGTAATGGACATGGTACTGGTGTTTGGCATCGACAGCCTTGTGACCAAACCGCCGGTCAAAGATTTGGCAGTAGTCGAAGGACCGGCAAAAGTTGTGGCGGAGAATTGTTCGCCGCTGCCGTCCGCGGTCGCGCTCCGTTTGCCGCGTGGGTTACGAAACTCGGCCGTTGTGTTGTACGTGTTGATGGTGCCACTTGTCCTGCTGTCGGGGACTAAGCCGTATGCGACCTTGCGTGATCGCGCGATACTGTTGCCGAAGACGATTGGCCAGTTCGTGCAGGAAGAGGCCTACGATTTTCCGAAGCGTTACTTCGACCTGCTCGGCACCGACGATGTGACATGGCGGCGATATGTATCAGGCAACGAGAGTTCGTTTGTCGTGGCCTGCTTCCACGGCAGCAATTGGAAGAGCGTGCACCCGCCGCACGTTTGTTTGCTCGCATCCGATATGGACATGCTGGTCGACGACGACATTGATCTAGGTGATGGCAGCACTGCCAGTATCGGCCGCATCCTGATGCGCACGCGCAAGGGTGGCAGGCCTTACCTTAGTCTTTACGCCTACGTCTCACTCGGTTTGTGTACCGGCAGTTATTCACGCTTCTTTCTGTTCCACGCACCGCGCGCACTATTCCGTTCGAGTACTGACGGATTTCTCATTCGCGTCGATGCCTATGGGGATGGTGCTGGCGGTTTACAGGGGGCGCAGGAGCGATGCCGTTCGCTGCTCAGAGATTTGCTCGCGGAAGGCCTCAAGCTGCTCAAATGATGTTGCACGCACTTTCTGTCGATGTGGAAGATTGGTTTCAGGTGCTCAATATGGCGCACAAGATCGATCGCGCCGATTGGGATAAATTGCAGCTGCGTTGCGCGGATTCGACGCGGCGGTTGCTCGATTTATTTGCGCGCCGAGAGTGCCGGGCAACGTTCTTCTTCCTTGGTTGGATTGCCGAGCGGATGCCCGAAGTGGTGCTGGAAGTGGCAAAGGCTGGGCACGAGATCGGCAGTCACGGCTACGACCACCGGTTGTTGCCAGACCTTGGCCGCGAGGGTTTTGCTGCTGATTTGGCGCGCACCAAGAAAGTGTTGCGCGAGATCGCCGGAGTCGAGGTGCAGGCGTTTCGCGCATGCACTTGGTCGGTGACGCAGCGGTCGCCGTGGGCAGTCGATGAACTGCTCCGCTCTGGGGTGACAGTCGACAGCTCGATCTTTCCTGTCTGGCACCCTGACTACGGCGTGCGGCATGCGCCGAACTCGCCGTATCTACTCAACAGTGAGAGCGGCGAGCTGCTCGAGTTTCCGCCGCTGTGCCTCGATTTTTTCGGCCGCCGATTGCCAGTCGGAGGTGGTGGCTATCTGCGTCTGTTCCCGCGCGGCCTACTGCGCGCAGGTTTGCGTCAACAAGAACGGCGCGGCATGCCAGGCTGTGTTTACCTCCACCCATGGGAGGTAGATCCAGAGCAGCCGCGGCAGCGTCTTGGCCTTTTGCGTGGCTTCCGGCACTACGTCAACTTGCACCGCACGCTTCCCAAGCTGGATCAACTCTTGACAGATTTCCGATTCGGCTCGTTGCGCGAAGTGCTGGCTCAGTTCACTCCTAGCTGGCGCGCAAAGCTGCGGGCGCTGCGGGCTAGCGAACTGCTTGGGTAGTCCGCTGCGAACTTTGCGAACAGCGCGCCGGCGCTGGCTTGCGCCTTTGGCTCAGGGTCTGCAACCTGCGCTAGACCTGCGGCGAACAAGTTGAAACCATTGAAGCGAGTATCGGCTTTCGCCAGCAACGGCAAGGCTTCTGCTGGCTTGCCGTTGCGCAAGGCCAATAGACCGCGCACGTAGTTGCCGAGCGGGCTCTCTCGGAATGCCTGCGGTAAACCTGCGATTCGCGCCGCGTCGGATGGCTCGACGCTGCGCCCCTCGATGGCGGTCGCGAGCAACTCGAGTTCGAGTTCTGGTGTCGCACCAAAGCTCAGTGCAGAGCGCGCATCGGCAAGACCTTCTTTCGAGTGACGATCCTGTGCGAGGTAGCGTGCACGCACCACCCAGAACTCGGGAACCTCTGGATGCGCCGCGATGACATCATCGACCAGTGCTTTTGCCGCCTCGCGGCCATTGTGTGAGTCGAGGTAGACGAGCGCATTCAGCGCGAACGGCACGCTCTCATCACCTGCCGCTGCATTATTGAGCACAACAGTGATCCATTTTTGGAGGTCAGCCGGCAGTAGGCCCGCCATGCGATCTGCCTTCGCCATCATGAAGCGCAACGGCGGGCCAAACGGGCCACCGCCAGCGACTTGCTGTTTGGCGGCCTGCATGAGTTCTTGTTCCTGTTCTGGACTCGTTGTTCCGCGTTCGGCAGCGAGTGCAAAGTAGCTATCGCTGGCAGATTTCTGCAGAGTCGGGGAACCCCGCGTGCGCAGCAGAGCGAGCAACTGCAGCGCGTTTGCTAGGCGGCCGTGATCAGCGAGCGTGACAGCATCGAAAATCGTGGCGTTGCTTTCGAGAGGGTATTCAATCCAGAGTTTGGCGAGCATCGTCGTGGCGGCCTCGATATTGCCGGCGACCATTTCCTTGGTTGCCAGATAGCGAGTTGCCCAAACGAGCGCCTTTTCGGGCAAGGATTTCGGGGCAGTCTGCGCGCGCCTTTGAAGTTCTTTCAGCAAGGCATCAGCAATCTGGTAGCCGGGAATCGCGACACACTGGACTACCTCCGCAAACAGCACGCTGCTTTGGTCGCCATGCAAGAATGCCGCCAAGTGCAATTGCGCCGCCGCGTCTGGCTGTTCGGCATTGCAGAGAGCACGTGCGAGCAATAGTTGCGCGGCAATGGAGCCGGGCAAATTCTGGTAGAGTGCTTGCGCCAAGTGCAGAGCTGTTTTTGCCAGCGCAGGCTCGCGCAGAATCGCGGCTAGTTGCACGGCCAACTGCTGCTGTTCGGGCGCAGCAGCCAACAGTTCGACGGCGAAGTCGGCTTTTGCGACGGCTTCAGATGGCAACACAACCACGGCTTTTACCGATGGCATTTTGCTGCCATCTTCAACTGGTAGCGGCGGAGCAGGCTTTACCGGCTCTGCCGGTGGCTGCGAAAGCAGGGCAGCCACGAGCTGTGCCGCCAAGTCGCCGCGCTCTGCCGTTAATCTAGTCAGCGTGAGTTTGCTTTGTTCCTGCAGCGGTGCGAACAGGCGAGCCAGTGCTGGGTCCTCGTGAGTCTTTGCCAATGCGTATGCGGCGCGTGCAAGTTCTGGTGCCTCGACTGCGAGCAACAGGCGGGCTAGCGGTTCGGCGGCGTCGCTACCTTCGTCAAAGCTGACGGCTGCCGTCAAGAATTCGCGCGCGCGTGCCAGGTCGCCGATTGTTAGTGCCAATTGGCCTGCCAACAGGTGCGCCGCACCATCGCGCTGCGCTTGTGCGCCGGGCATGAGAATCGCTGCGGTAGTAAGTGCGTAGGCAGCTTCCGGACGAGCCATTGCCGCGAGTTTTTCGGCTGCGGTTAGCATTGCGCGGAAGGCTTTAGGATCGAACTGAGGCTGCTTTTGCAGATCGCTAACGAGGGCCGTCAGTTCTTTGTCGGAGGACTTGGCAGCAACCGCCAACAGCCATTGCAGAGATGCGCTGACGATCGCTGAGCGGGCCGTGAGCGAATTGTTGCTAGGTAGAGCTTTCGCCGCACAGTCAATCAGTTGCTTGGCAATCGCTGGGTCTGAAGCGGTCCATACCTGTGCCGCCAAAGCCAAGTGCTCGGGATCCAACGATGCCTTGTCACTGTTTTGCCAGGTGTTTTTTGCCAGATGGTTCGCAGCCGTGGAGTGGCTCAAGATGGCGCGGCGAAGCATCGCCGTCGTCACAGCGGCGTCCTTCAGGCCAACTCGGACAACATCTTGCAAGTGTCGTTCGATAGGCAGTCCTTCCTTCTGGCAGCATGCAAACCACAGGCGGATTGCTTCGCTGTCTGTTGGCTCCTTCGTGATCCAACGGTCCAGGAAATAGGCAGCCTCGGCATAGCCTGCACCTTGCATGAGTGCCTTTGCGCGCAGGTGCCGCGGCCAACGTGCCAACGGGAACTCATCCTCCGCAATGCGACTGCACTCGCGTGCGATCGATAGCTGGTTTTGTGCCAGCGCGGCCTCGCCACAGAGTAGCAAGCAGATCGGGTGTGGCACCTCCGGCCGCAGCACGTTGCGCGACAGGCAGTGGGCCAGGAGGCCTTCCCCGTCCTGACCCGAATCGGCATAGGTCGACTTCGCAGCAGCAGCAAGGATCTGCATGCTCTCCTCGTCGCGTGGCTGCTTGCGCACCAACTCGGTTGCCACGTTCATGGCCGAGCTAGACTGACCAGCGTTCAAAAAGACCATCGCGCGTTCGCGCAAAGGCAAAATGGATGCAGGCCTTTGGTTTGCCCAGGCATTAACGGCGCTGAGAATCTGCTCGGTTGGCAGGCTTGTTTTCTGCATCGCCTGAATGTGCAGCGGCATCAGGATCTCCAGCATGTCAGGCCCGTTGACCGGCGCTGGAAGGTTAATGAACAGATTGAAAACGACATCGAAGTGCGCCGCGCAATCCTTGCTACGTTCTGGCTCCTTCAGAAAGTAGTAGGCAAAAGCTAAGTGCAGTGCGCGCGGCATTGATAAGCCGTCCTTTTGCATGCGACCCAGTTCGAGCGCGCATTCCAACAGCGCAGGGCGGTCGTCAAGCCGGTAGAGCGCTAGGACTTTTGCTTCGAACAAGGGCGACAGGCTGTCCGCCGTGATTTGTTTCTTGGCAAGCCGTTCTTTGTAGGCGTCACTCGGAAGAAAACCGTTGGCCACGGAGATGGCGGCACGAAAAAGTCCATCTTCTAAGTGAGCGTGGACAGCGTTGATGGCTGCTTCGACCGTGAAAACGTTTTGGAAGCTGCCGCGATAGATGTCGGACTCAGCAACGACACAGTCGTTCCGGCCACTTTGCTGCAATGCGAACGCCGCGCCACGGTAGGCGGAGATGAAGAATTCCTTGTGAGATGCTTTGTCAGGACAGGCGATCTCGAGCGCGTGCTCGTAGAACTCGAGTGCTTGCTGGATGCGGTCGCGCAGGTCTTTCAACACATTGTGCATACGCACCCAGACCTGCTGTCTTGCTGGGACTAGTTCGTAAATCGCACGCAGATCCAACAGAGCAGTGGTGACGCTTTGGTCGCCAGCAGGTCGGTAGAGGTAAGATAGCAATGCGTCGCGCGCTGGCCCGATGAGTTCATATTCGAGGTCCGTTTGCAGCTGCTCGCTGGCCTTGATCAGACGATCGCGGTAGTCCACCTGGCAGGCTTCGCCCGCGAGTTCTAGTCCGCGCGGAAAAGTTGGGTTTTCGGTGACGAACTCAAGTGCGCGTTGCTTTGCTAGCTTGCCCTGACCCAAAGCGGCGAGCAGGTAGACTCGGGATATTTGTAAATGTTTTTCGGCTGGTTTTTCGGCTAGCAGCTGTTCGTTGTCTGCCAATGCACGCGTGAAGTTTTGCAGGCGGCTGTTGCACTCCATGCGAAGTTGCCAGACCTGCTGTCGCAGGGCTGGTTTATTTTTGATGTTGACACTGTTCTCACATAGATCGAGCAACCGGACGGCGTCAATGTTGTTGCCATGTTCTGCGAGTGATCGGGCGTCCTTCAGGACTTCGTCAGCGCCACGCAGATTGAGCAGTGCGTAGCCAGCGGTGAGGCCGAAGGCCAACAGGATGAACGCGACGATGATGACAAGGCTGCGCCGGAGCATAGATCTGTTCTTTATAGCTGGCGCCGTGCAGAGCGGCACGCACAAGGATTGGCGATTGAGCGTACGGTCACCGGACACCATGCCGACGTAGCTTTGCGAATAGCGTGCTGCGGTTGATGCCGAGCACCTTCGCCGCTCGTTCGCGGTTGCCACCGCAGTGTTGGAGTGCCTGTTCGAGAATCAATCGCTCGGCGATTCCGAGCGAATCTTTGAGTGGTTGCGGCAAATTTTGAGTTGCACTATGTGCTGGTGCCAGCAGCGTTGGTGCTGCGGCTTCGGCCTGTCGTTGGATTGCTGGCGGCAGGTCTTCTTTGTCGATTGTTCGATTGCCGCAGAACACGACCGCTCGCTCGATGACGTTTTCGAGTTGGCGCACGTTGCCGGGCCACGGTGCTAGCTGCAGCGTTTGCAACGCGTCCGGCGTGAAGCTTGTGATCGCCTTGCCGTGGTCGCGGCTGAAGCGTTGCAAGAAGTGGAGTGCGAGATCGGGGATGTCGGAAGATCGCTCGCACAGCTTTGGCATCTCGATGCAGATGACATTGATTCGGTAATAAAGATCTTCGCGGAACCGGCCACTTTGCACTGCCGCTTCGAGGTCGAGATTGGTGGCGAGGACGATGCGCACGTCCACCGTGACCGTTTGGTTGTCGCCGACACGCTCGACCACGCGATCCTGCAGTACGCGTAGCAGTTTGACTTGGAACGCCGGTGAGCTGGTGCCGATCTCGTCCAGGAAAATGGTGCCGCCGTGTGCCGCTTCAAACTTGCCGATCTTGTCTTTGTTGGCGCCAGTGAAGGATCCGCGAACATGGCCGAACAGTTCCGATTCGAGCAGGGTCTCTGGCAACGCGCCGCAGTTGACTTCTATGAATGGGCCCCTACGTCGCGAACTCATTGCGTGCAGGGACCGTGCGAGCACTGTTTTGCCGGTGCCTGATTCGCCAGTTAGCAGAACCGTGGTGCGGGTGTCGGCGACGGCGCGCACGGTCTTGAAGATTGCCTGCATGCGGCCATCGTTGCCGATCAGTTTGTCAATCCGGACTCGGTCGTCGAGCGCCGCGCGCAGGTTCTGGTTGTCACGCACAAGTGTTGCGCGTTCGATGGCGCGGTCAACAGCGACATGCACCTGCTCGGTGCTGAACGGCTTCGGTAAAAAATCAACGGCGCCAGCGCGGATTGCATGCACCGCGTCTTCTACCGATCCAAAGGCCGTGGTGAAGATCACGCCAAGTTCGCGATGCTCCTTCTGCAATTCGCGCAAGAGTTCGATACCAGTTTGGCCTGGCAGGTCGAGGTCGGCGATTAGCAGGTCCGTTTCTTCTTGTGCTAGGTGGGAGCGCACGGAGATGGCGTCGTTGACCGCTGTCACGCTGTGACCGCGTGCTGCCAAGTGATTGCAGATTGTGACTAAGAGTGCAGGGTCAGCGTCAGCGATGAGGATCTTTGCCATGTCGTAGCGAATGGACCCGGGTCGCCGGATTCAGACTGAGGCATCCATCGGCTAGGACGGTCCTTGGACTTGTGCCGTGGCGAGACGACGTGCGCAGAAATTTTCTGCAATAAAACAGGCACCTGCCGCGCGGCCCGGTGCCCAGTAGTCCGCGGGTCAGTCAGCGGGCAAGAGTAAGTCGATCGCCAAGCCGTCGTCGGCTAGTCGCCGCGCGGTGGCATGGCCGCCGTGGCCATGCAAAACAGCTTGGCACAGAAACAGCGTTAGCCCATGCGTGGTGCCGCGCAACAGGCGGTTTAGGTAATAGGGCTCAAATGTGCGTGGCAGGCGCCACCGCGGCACGCCAGGTGAATCGATAGTGAGACGCATTCGGATCGATGTTCGAAATCGCGACAGCGACAGCCGCACCGGTCCCGATACCTGCTGGATTTCTCGCGCGAGCCGCACTAGTCCACTAACGGCGGGCTGCAGAAACTCCGAGTCGCCGGCAATGACGAACACTTCAAAATCTGGTTCAAACGTGACCGGCATCGGTGGCTGACCAGCTTCGATTGCGAACAGTGCGGCAGTCAACATTGCTCGGAGGTCAACCGGCTTTTTGTTGCGTGCGCCTTCGGCTGCGCGGGCGGCGAGATGAACGTCGTCGACAATCTGTTGCACCCGTGCCGCCTGTGCAAGCGTCGTGGTGAGGATCTGCCGGCGGTTGGCGTCGACGATGGGATCGAGCTGAATTTGCAGCAGTTGCAGTTGGCCCGTGATGGCGAGCAGCGGACTGTTCACGGCATCAGCGAATCCGTGGGCGAGATCAAGGAACATCCCTTCGTGTGGCCGGTCGCTGTTCTCGAGTGCGCGTTCGATTGCGCTGGCAAGTTGGCCATCGCTGCAAGGCAGCGGCAGTAATTGCACCAAGGCACGGGCGCAGGTTGGTGCAAGGCTGAGTTCTTGTGCAGCAGGAGCCACAAGGATGAGGCCAAGTGTTGGCATGAGCGCGCGCAGGGTCCGCAGCGTCCCTGGCAGATCCGCTGTCTCGCTGCGAATGCCGAGCACCAGGATGTCCGGCGGTTTGGCGACTAAGCCAGTGAGCACGGCAAATAGCGCTGCATGGACGGCGACCTCGGGGCGGAGGGGCAGCGCCCGCATTCGTTCAACGAGGATGCCGTCTTCCAGGTCGGCAGTAGCGATTCGAACCGTTTGATCCATGAATGCGAAGGCCTGACAATTGCTGCCAGCGAAGAAGGACGCCGCAGTATTTGCGAGACGGTAACGCCTTGCTCACCAGCGTCCACCGGCGCGGTCCAGAAGCAACTGGTCAGCAGTCGATAGACGCAATCGATGACACGGGACGATGAACCTGACGATGCGGACGCACTGGGGCGGCAAAACGGGCCGATCCGCCTGCAGCCCGTGCCTGCCGATGGCGTGCCGGCAAAGGTGGCGCTCAGTGTCCGCCTGCTGCGGGAGTTCAAGGGGTTGCTTGTTGAAGATCTCCTTGCCGACGCAACCTTGGCCGAGCAGCTGCCAGGTAGAGCGCGATCAGCACTGGCGCATCTGGAACGGGGCGACCTTGCGGCCGCCGAGCGCGCTCTGCCTGGCCACTTTGCCACCTTGTTGCCCTTTCCAAAAAGCCAACGCAAAAGGGAGCGAGGTCCCAGTCTTGTGGTGCTTCTGTTGACTGCGCTTGTGATCTTGACCGTCGCGTGGTTTACGGTGGGGAGCTGATGCAGGTATTCATTTCCACTCTGTGCTGCCAATCGCTGTGTGCGCACCGGTATCACTGCCAAGGCTTTTTGCCGCAGGAGTTTTAAGCTTGAGCAGCCTGGTAGAGCCTAATGCTTTGATGCTGGAGCCGCAGGCTTTGGCAGTAACGGCAGTGCCGGAGCTAAGCCTCGTCGTGCCGGTCTACAATGAGCGCGACAACCTAGTGCCACTGCACGAGTCGCTCAGTTGGTCGCTGCGCCAGCTGCCATACAGTTATGAGATCGTGTTCGTTGACGATGGCAGTGCCGATGGCAGCCGTGACGTGTTGCGGCGAATTGCCGCGCAGGATGCACGCGTGCGGATTGTGATGTTTCGTCGCAACTACGGGCAGACTGCGGCAATGGCCGCTGGCTTTCAGCGGTGCCGAGGCCGCATCGTGATAACGATGGATGGTGATTTGCAAAACGATCCCGCCGACATCGGCCGACTCGTTGAGCGGCTCGCCGATGGCTTCGATGTGGCTTGCGGCTGGCGTCGCAATCGTCAGGATCGCATGTGGTCGCGCCTGCTGCCTAGCCGCCTCGCCAACTTTCTCATCGCGCGCGTGACTGGGGCGCGGATTCATGACACCGGCTGTTCGCTCAAGGCCTACCGCGGGTGGGTGGTGCGCAGTCTCAACCTCTATTCAGACATGCATCGATTCATGGCAGCGCTCGGCGTCGGCCTCGGTGCGCGCATCACAGAAGTGCCGGTGCGCCACCATGCACGGCGCACGGGCAAGTCAAAATACGGGCTCGGCCGGATCTTCAGGGTCCTTGCCGACTTGATCGGCATCAAGATGTTGATCCAGTTCGCAGCGCATCCGATCCGCTGGTTCTGGATTCTGTCGCTGCCATTGTTCGTGGCCGCTGCGAGCTTGTTCGCGCTAGGTGCGATCAAGCGCACCGCTACTGGTGAATGGCTTTGGTTCCGCGAATATGACATGGCTGCGGTCGCGGCTGGTTCCGTCACTCTGTTGTTTGCGGCAAATGTGCTGCTGCTGGGCTTCCTCGCCGAGTTGCAGATCAAGGTGTCGCGCTTTTTCCGGCAGCGCATTTCGATCACCGCCCGGGAGGCCAGTCGATGAGCGATTCGTCCCTCGTCTCGGTTGTGGTGCCGATTGGTAGCCCCGATGCACATCCAAGGGTCGTCGTAGAGTCGATGGCGGCTGCTTTGCGGCGCGGCGGTTACACGTGCGAGTTCGTGTTGGTGCTCGACGGGCCAGTCGGCTCGGTAGAACGTGAGATCGAGACTATCAATGCGGGTTGCCCAGTGCGAATCGTGCGCCTTCAGGGCGGTGGTCTTGGCGAGTCGATTGCTCTTTCTGCTGGTGTCGCCAAGGCAAATGGCCGCTTCATCGTCAACATCCCGCCGTATCTCCAGACGGACGCGGATGACATCTTGCAAGTAGTTGCAGCACTCGAAGCCGGCGCGGACTGCGTTGCTACTTGGCGCACCCCACGCGTGGATCCGTGGCTCAATCAACTGCAATCGCGGCTGTTCAACCGCGTGTTGCGGATGATCATGGGGATGCCGTTCCACGACCTTAACTCAGGGATGCGCGGCTTCCGCAAGCAGGTGCTCGAAGAGGTCAGCGTCTACGGCGATCTGTATCGCTTTTTGCCGGTGCTCGCGTTGCGTCAGGGATTCCGGGTCGTCGAGGTGAAGGTGCGTCACCGCGAAGAACGCGGCAGTGCTGGCTTTTATGGCGTCGGCGTTTACTTGCGTCGCACCCTCGACATCCTGGCCATCTCGTTTCTGACGCGCTTCACACAGCGCCCGCTGCGGTTTTTTGGCTACGTCGGATTCCTCGCGATTGTGTTTGGCCTTTTGCTCGTCGCTCAGCCGCTCTACATGAAGTTGTTCGAGCACACGAGCTTGGCGGATCGGCCGTTATTCGTGATCGGGGCCATCATGAGCGCCTTTGGCGTGCAGCTGATTGGCTTTGGGCTGATTGGCGAGATCGTAATTTTCACTCAGGCGCCCAACCTCAGGGACTACAAGATCGAAGAGGTTGTCGAGGGTGGCTCAGAGCCGGCGCCGACGCATGTCGACTTGCTGCCCGCGCAATCAAGTGGCATTGCGAATGCTGTTTTGAAAGAGGAGGTTTTGATTGGCGCTACGCCGGTTGACCTTTTGAAGCCGCAGCCAGAGGCGATCGCTGATCTGCCGCTGCGCGTGCGCGAAGTGCTGCCGGGCGAGGACTCGCGCTGGGATGCATTCGTCAGTCGTCATCCGCTTGGCACCTTCTTCCACCTGTCAGGTTGGGGGCGTGTGGTGCGTGAGACCTATAAGCACGAGCAGCGCTACCTAGTGGTTGAGCAAGGTCGCCGCTGGCTTGGTGTCTTGCCGATGTTTCTTACGAAGAGCCCCTTCCTTGGGCGCAATCTCATCAGCGTGCCGTATGGCGTTTATGGCGGCGTGCTGGCAGATACCGACGCAGCGCAGGTGGCGTTGCTCGCGCATGCCGAGATGATCGGCAAAGAAAATTGCGTGAATGGTTTTGTCGAGCTTCGGCATCTTGGCGTGCGCGCAGGAGATCGTTCGCAGAGCAATCTCTATGTCACGTTCCGGACGGATCTGCCCGAGGACGAAGCGTTGGTAATGGCGGCGATTCCGAAGCGAGCACGAGCCGAGGTGCGGCGCGCGCGGCAACCGCTGGATTTGACGAGCACCGATCCCAAGAAGCGCAAGGGCTACGGCATTCAGATGCGTAGCGATTGCAGTGTGGAAGATCTGTTCCTCTTGTTTGCCGAGAACAAGCGGCGGCTCGGCTCGCCGGCACTGCCGCGGCGGTGGTTCCAAGGACTGGTGGACGAATTTGGCAAGTCCGTCGTGATTCATCGCGCCATCGACGTCAACGGCGCAACGTTGGCGGCGGTGATGAGCTTCTGTTTCAAGGACACCGTCTACGCGTATTACTCTGGCTCATTGACCGGTGTGAATCACACTGGCGTGAACAACTTCATCTACTGCGGAATCATGGAATGGGCTGTGCGCGCGGGGTATTCACGCTTTGACTTCGGTCGCAGTCGCGAAGGCAGCGGGCCGGCGCATTTCAAAGAAAACATGGGGTTTACCGCCGAACCGCTGCGCTACGAATACATGCTGCTTTCAGCTGGCAGCAAGTTGCCGCAGTTCCATCCGGGCAACCCAAAACTGGACCTGCCGCGGCGGATTTGGTCGAAGTTGCCGATGTTCCTGACCAATCGCCTTGGTGCGCGACTCTCGCGATACTTACCCTGAACGCGCACCATGCAAACCGACTCGCCACCGCCAGAACATCAGACCGTACAGTTTCGGTTTGGCATCATCGGCTTTTATCTCAGCTGTGCTGGGGTGGCGTTTGGGGCAGCGATTGGGGCCGCCGGTTTCTTATGGTTTGAGTCCACGACGGCGTTGGTGATCGGCTCTTTATTGACGATCACAAGCACGATCACATGCTTTCGCTCGCTCGCGACGGCTCGAAGCTGAGCCCTTTTTGCGAAGCCAAAACCCGCTGCGGCTAAGGCCTGCGCAAAACGGGCTTGGCTAAAATGAAACCGTCCTGCAGTCCGTTTCGGACTACAGGACTCATTCAGACGAGGCTCATTCAGACGAGGCTGATTGAGGCGATGCAGTAGCACCGCAACACCGCGGGCCGCACCGCGTGCACTTGCTGCCAGGGGGAGGACCCCTTTGGGTTATTGCGGGCCGAGCACCATCAACAAACCGTTCGAAGCAATTACGCCGAGCGCGTTGTAGCCACTGCTCATGCTAAACGTCTGGCCTGCGAAGGTGAGGCCGGTGAGGCTCGCGTTAACTGGCAGCACAATGCTCGTGGCCACGCTACTGGCTGGCAACACATAGAGCAGGTTGTTGCCGCCAGTCACGTGGCTAAAGCAGCCAGGCATGCCAGCTGGGGTCAAGTCGAGTGGCGGGTTTAGGATGCTAAACGAGAGCGTGAGGCTCGCGAATGGCGTGCCAGCAGGGACACTTGATGACGTCATGATGAAGGTGGTGCCGAGCACCGGGCGCGTGGCGGTCGTAAGCGAGATGCCGGCGAACGGCGCTGCGCAGAGTGAGATCGTCCCTGGTAGTGCGACAGAAAGATCAATGCTGCCAGGGTCGATCGCGGGACCGCCCGGCGAGTAGCCAGTGAGCACCGCGTTGCCAGCGGCTGTGAAGCTCTGCCAGATCATGTTCACCGTGCCGTTCGGGAAGAACTGATACTGGAAGGTTGCTGGGCTAGTCGTGCCGTAGCTAAAGACACCGTTCCATGTGATGCGCACCACGCTCGCACTCGAGTCGACGAGGATTTGGCCGCCAGCGCTTGGGTTCCAGTCATGCCACATCGCCGCCCACTGCGGTGCGCCGGACATGAAGGCGCTTTCGGTGGGCGTGAACGAAGTCCCGTTCGAAGACCTTGAGACAAAGCCGTTGGAGCAGACCGCCAACGATGTTGTGGTGCCACCTGGGTAGGGGAAGGTGAATGGCAAAGTGATCGTGGTCTCTGAGTCGTCAGTCAGCGTAAGCGGCGTGCCAGCCGCGGCCGCAAACACGCCCGTGCCCGAGCCGATCGTGTAGTTGCCGCCGGTAAGCGTCATGCCCATCCGTGAACCGACGAGATCGAAGGCCGCCGCCGTGCCGAACATTTCATAGGCGGCAGTCCTGCAGGTGGTCTGGCCACAGGGCGTGCCCAAAGTATTTACCGTCGCCAACGGCAGGCCGCCGCTTGGCACCTGACTCACAACCGTCACATCGAGCAGGCCCGCACCGATGCGTGCCTCGTCGATCCGCACCGGCGCGTTCGAGGGCGCAATGTTGCAATCGAATGAGAAGTTGTAGATCGAGTTCCAGTTGAGCGGGTTGGCAGCAGAAGACGAGAACACGACTTCGCTACCAACGCGGGCGGCAGTCCAATCGTTGAGCGTGTTGGTGTCGATGTCGCGGAAGCCGAAGTTGCTGACGACACCAGCTGGATCGACCGGCACCCGAAACGCCGCGCCACCGCGGTTGTTATCCGCGTTGTGGACCGCGTATTCGTAGTGGTAGACGCCGCCGCCGATCGGCGTGACCTTGGCGGCCACATAGAACGTGCCGTCGTCGTTGCCATTTCTGGCGCTGTTCACAGTGGCGCCAGTCCAGTGCTGCAGGATGGATCCCCAGACTTGTGCCACGGTGTTGTTATTGAAGCTCCAAGTGGTGCCGCTCCACACTGGGTTGAAACCACGTGACGCGAGATTGTCGGTGCGGTTGGCGGCAGCTTCGCCTTCGTGCATCAGGTGAATGCCGTAGAAGTAACTAGCACCAGCTACGAGCAGGTTTGCTTCGGTGACGGTGACGCGGTTTTTCACTGCGTCAAAGCCGGATGTCACAAGGCTGCGAACGCCGTCGGTCGCGGCTGCGCCGGTGACAGCGGGGTCACCGCGATCAAAGTAGCTGCCGATTGGATTCCAGGTGCCAAGCCATGGGTTGAGTTCGTTGGGCGCACCAAGCCAAGTGCGGTCACCATTGTTTCCAGCGCCGTAGGTGTCGGAGCAGGCGACGCCCATGAGCGAGCCGGTACCGGGGTTGATGCAGGTGCCACAGGCACCATTGCCGTTGGTTGAAGTGAATGCGTGTTTGCAGAACGAGTAGTCGCTGATTTGGACGAAGCGGCCACCAGATTCGCGGCAGATTAGAAAGCCGAACTTCGGGTGGTTGGCGGCCATCGCCGCATTCCAAGGGATGTTCACTGAGCCAGGGTTGCACATCGTGTTGAGCATCGACATGCCGACCTCGCCTGCCGGGTTTGCCGCCCCGCGCCGACCCCAATAAGTCAGGCTGTCGACAACCGATAGCCGACCATTGAGGCCTGGAACTGTGTTCGCTTGCGCGCCGAGAACGGAGGCAAGCGTGGCCAACGAGAGAACTGCAAAACGTTGCATGGGTAACTCTAGGGCGAGGGGAAAGAATCTTGGCTCATGGCAGCGTGCCGAAAGTGGCATTGCCATCAGCCGGCTGATGATAGCCTGCAGACATAAATTTCAAGCCCCTCTGCTTCTTCCAGCAGGCAACCCGCTGGCGATTTTCAGCCCAAGTATGTGCGGCTGGAATTGGATTCGGGGTAAACCAGAAATTACAGCTGCGGGGGTGGCTTGACGTGGTGCTTGCCTTCGCGCTGCGAGTCGGCCGCGCCATCGCGAGATGCACACCAAAAGGGCGCAGTCGCGGTGCCGACTTGACCAGCACCAAACCAGCGCTAACCTTCCGCGCCCCAGTTGGCCGATTTCGGTCTACGCGATCCTCGATAGCTCAGTTGGTAGAGCAGGTGACTGTTAATCACCGGGTCGCAGGTTCAAGTCCTGCTCGAGGAGCCATTCCCGAAATCACAACGGGACTTCCGCCCCGCGGTCACAACCCGCGGGGCGGTATTGTTGCCAACGGGCACAAGCTTTGCGCAGCGCCAGATCGCCAAGCGGTGAACCGCTGCGCCGCGCGGGATAACCCTTTTTGTTCTAGCGCCCTAAAAGTCCGCCAATGTGTGGTGGGGAGTTGCTGGTGTGGTGGTGTCTGACGGATCCGCGCTTGCTTCCCGAGGCGCCCCCTCGGACCATCCACAGGCCCGATGCCCCCGCGTCCTTTTGTTGCCATTTGTGCTGCCCTAGTGATGGCCATGTTGGCCTTCGGCATCGCGCGTACGGCGTGGGTTGGCGATGACGCCTACATCACGTTTCGCAGCATCGAGAATTGGTTTTCGGGTTATGGACTGCGTTGGAATGTCGCGGACCGCGTGCAGACGTTTACCTGTCCGCTCTGGATGTTGCTTTGCAGCGGTGGCCGCGCGATTACGGGCGAATTGTATTTTACGTCGCTGGCGCTGAGTGGTGGCGCGACGATCGGCACGCTGTTCGTGTTGCACAAACTCGCCGGCAGCAGCAGTGCAGCATTGCTGGCGCTTGGCCTTGCGGCAATCAGCAGTCGCTGCTTTATCGACTACAGCACGTCGGGTTTAGAGAACCCGCTATCGCACGTGCTGTTGGCGTCGTTTGTGTTTGTGTGGTGTCGCGTCGAACAGCTGGGCGTCGAACACTTGGCACGACGGCTGTTACGGCTCGCTCTGATTGGAGCGCTGCTTGCTACCTCGCGCATGGACCTGAGCCTGCTCGTTTTGCCGGCGATCCTAGCCGCGGCATGGCAAGTCGGAATGGCTCGCGCGCTGCCGCGACTTGCGATCGCTTCGTTGCCATTCGTCGGATGGTTGTTGTTTGCGACTTTTTACTACGGCACTCCGTTCCCGAGTACGGCATACGCCAAGTTGTTCGCGGTGGGTTTGCCGATGTGGGAGTTGGCGCTGCAAGGGTTGTGCTATTTTTCAGTGCTGGTGCTGCGCGATCCCGCCAGCGCGGTGGTGTTTGTGCTGGCAATCGCGGTGTGCTTGCGCCGCAGTGGACGCGCACAGTTGCCGCTTGCACTCGGAATGCTTTTGTATCTCGGCTACATCATCCGGATTGGCGGCGATTTTATGGCGGGCCGCTTCTTCTCTAGCTCTTGGGTGCTCGGCATAGCCATTCTGATCGTGCAAAGTCGGCACGCTGCCTTGGGGGCGCGCGTTCTTTTTGCGCTCGGGTTGCTGGTGTTTGCCTGCGTGCAAGGCATCCCCGCAGCAATCGTTGGCACAGGTCGCGCGGAGGATGCGTTTGCTTTCTGGCGGATTCACGATGTCCGTCAACAGGGCTGGGTGGCGTGTGGCCTGCTGTCGCCGGATCGCCGCCAAGTGTTGCCAAACAGCATCTCGGTCGCGTTGCAGAAAATGGGTCATAGCGAGACCGTTTTTGAAGTGCATGGCGTGGTCGGCGAACGTGGTTTTCAAGGAGGCCCGCAGCTGCATCTCGTCGATCCTTGGCTGTGTGATCCGGTGCTGTGCCGGTTGCCGACGATGGTGCGCGACGATTGGCAGATCAGCCATTTTACGCGGCGCGTGCCGGTCGGCTACCTCGAGCTGCTGAACAACGGCGAGGACCGTTTTTGCGATCCGCACTTCGCACGCTATGCGCAAGCGGTACTCGCGGTCACGCGCGGCGAACTCTGGTCTCTTGCCCGCATCGCGGCAGCGTATGACCTAATGAGTGGCGTATATCGCGCGGACTTGGAGGCCTACCTTGCGGCAGAGTATTGGCAGCCAAAGCCGACGGTCGTCAAAGTCTCCGACTTGCCGCCACCCGTAAAGGAAGACACCTGGTGGTTCAACTGCAAGGCTCGCGTGCTATACGAAGGCGGCTTGGACGTCGATTTTGCAACGCCACAAAACGGGGTCGCAATCGAGATCGCGTTCGGCCCAGCGTCGGTCTATCGCTGCGAGTTTTGTAGAGGCGGACAGGTGCTCCATGCCAAAAACGTGCAGACCGACACGCGCAGTGAATATGGCGGCATGCGGCCCTATCGCATTGAATTAGAAGCGGCTGCGAGCGGGTTCGAGCAGTTGCGGATTCGGCCATTATTTAGGGGCGCTGTGATGGCCGTCGGAGCCGTGCAGGTCTTGCACTGACCCAAACCTTTGTGCGTTCATAAGGCAGTCGCCGCGCGGGACCGTTCGCAGCAAAACAAAACACGGTTCGCTTTGCACAATGAGGTTCGACGCTGGGCTCGATTGGCCGCACAATTGCGCGTGTCTTTCCCGGGGCCGTTTGGCTACTGGTGAAAGCAATGTCTAGGTAGTGCTTGCTACCCGGACTGAAATCGCCATGGCCAGAGTCGCTGTCGTCACCGAAAAAAGTCGCAACCAAGAGGCCCTATGCTCGGCATTGGCGAAAGCCGGGTGTCGCGTTTGCCATGGCACCCTCCAAGTGGTCCGTGCGGCATGCAAAACGGAGCCTGCAGAAGTCGTGGTGCTCGACCTTGCGTTCGCGGGGACGGAGGATTGGCATGAGTTCGTTTGCGAATTGCATTTGCAAGCGGTGCGGCCGGAGGTGCTGTTGCTTGCCAGTGAGGGGTCGTCCGCTGCGGCAGATGCACAGCGGCTTTGCTGCACCGTGATGGCGGCCAACCTGTCGGATGACCGCCTGTTGTTGTGCATCGAACAAGCTCGCCGTGCAGTCACAGCACGACACGATTTGTGGCAATCGGCGAGCTTGCAGGAAGGCCTGTTGGCGCAGTTCTCGACCATATCCGCGTTGGCTTTCGCCGCGCAGCAGACCGCGCGCGATGTGGCAGGCAACACCAATCGTGCGCTCCGGCGAGTCGCCGAGCATCTGGGGATGGCATCGCGCGACCTGCTAGATCCCATCGACGCCAATCTGGCGCGCGTCAATTTGCTGATGACGAACGCGCATCGTTTCGTGCAGCCGTTGGCGCAGCATCGCGAGCCGCTCGTGTTTGGCGAACTCATCGAGGCGGCCATTGCAACGCTGCGGACGGCAGGTGTATTGGCGACGGATTCCGGGGTGGCAGTTCGATGCCCGAGCAACCTGCCTTCCTTTTCGGGCAATCGATCCGAGTTGACGGCGGTGATCGCCGAACTTGCGCGCAACGCACTTGCCGCGACCAAGGGCAAGGGGCTAGTCGAAGTGGGTGCTTGGTTTACGGCTAAGGAGTTTGGCATCGATGTCAAAGATGACGGGCCTGGGGTGGCAAACAAGCGGCGCGCTGCGATCTGGTTGCCGTTCCAGCATGCTCTGCACGGTGGGGTTGGGATCGGACTTGCGACCTGCCGCAAGATCATTGCAGCGCATCACGGCGAATTGGTGTTGATGCCGGCGCAGCGATCTGGTGCGCGCTTCCGTATTCGCTTTAGCAAGCGTTCCGTTTCGGTTTCGGCCTAACTGGCAGGTGGCTCACAACGCGATGTGCAGTAAAACACCCTGTTAGCTTGCTAAAGTCATCCCATGCTTTTTTCGACTGACAGATCATGCCTTCCATCCTGCTTGTAGAAGACGACCCATTGATGCTCACTGTGCTGACCATGTGCTTGCGCAGGGCCGGGCATTTGGTGTTGCAGGCTTCGACTTTTGAGCAAGCCCGGAAACTCTTGGTGCAAGAGCCGATTGATTTGCTGGTAAGCGACCTCACGCTGCCAGATGCCGATGGCGACGGTCTTGCTGCCCTCTGCAAGGTGCCAGCGATTGCGATGAGTGGTCTTCCTGACATTGAGGCGCGGCAGCGCAGCCTTCGTGCGGGTTTTGCGCGGCATCTTGCAAAGCCGTTCGAACTCGAGCTGCTGACGACCGCGATCACCCAACTGACTCTGGGCAAATCGACCGCCAGCCGGTGAGTCTTCGTGCTCATTGAGGCGGTGGGGCTGCTCGCGCCGGGTTTTTGCTGTGTAGAAGCGCGCATTTGCCCGCGCCTTGGCAGCGGTTTTTTTCCGGTCATGCCTGCGAGCTTTGGCGGGCCAGTTTTTTTGTCGAGGTTGTGAGGCTGTCACCCGGCGCTTCATGCTCTACACTCTTTCCCCCCGTGCGCGTCTCCTATCCGCAAGTTGTTCGTGTCTACTGCACCTACCAGGATCCTGATTACGAGAGCCCGTGGCAAAGTGTTGCGCCGCGCGGCAGCAGCGGCTCAGGGGTGGTGATAGGCAAAAATCTCATCCTGACCGGAGCGCATGTGGTGGCCAACTCGACGTTTCTGCAGGTGCAGAAGCCGAGTGATCCAAGGAAGACCGTGGCTCGCATCGAGGCGATTTCGCATGACAGCGACTTAGCTCTGCTGCGCATCGAAGATGGCTCCTTCACAAAGGGCATCGCGCCGGCAAAACTCGGCGATCTGCCGGCGCTGCGCGATCAGGTGTCGGTGGTGGGGTATCCGGTTGGTGGCGACGAAGTGTCGATTACCGAGGGTGTCGTTTCGCGCATTGAGGTGCAGCGCTACGAACACAGCCAGCGTCATTTGCTCGCGATCACGGTGGATGCGGCGATCAATGAAGGCAACAGCGGCGGGCCGGTGTTTCATCAAGGCCGCGTCGTCGGCATCGCGTTTCAATCGCTGCCGGATGCTGAAAACATCGGTGAGATGGTGCCCGCGCCGGTCATCAAGACGTTTCTAGCTGGTATTCAACGCAAAAAATCGCAGCTGGTCCCAGGCCTTGGCATTGGAACTCAAAACCTTGAAAACCCGGCGCTGCGCCAATGGTTGTCGATGCAGCAAGGCGACACCGGGGTGCTGGTCAATGCCGTGCAGTTTGGGACGACGGCCTTTGGCGTGCTGCAAAAAGGCGATGTGCTGCTGGAGCTCGATGGGCTGAAAATCGCGGACAATGGCACGGTGCGCTATCGCGGCCGCTTTCGCTGCCAGTTTGATGTCGTGGTCGGCGAGCATTTCGTCGGCGATCGGATCCGCGCGAAGGTGCTGCGCAAAGGCAAACGCCTCAACGTGGCGATGACGATGCAGCCAATGGCGTGGCTGGTGCCGCGTTTTGAATATGACCAGCAGCCGAGCTGGTTTCAGTTCGGCGGGTTGGTGTTCCAAAAATTGACCGGCGAGTTCTTGCGCGTCTGGGGCGACAATTGGTGGGAGAAGGCGCCGAAGGAGTTCTTGCACCTGTTCCACAGTGGCGAGCGTACGGAAAGCCAGCAGGAGATCATTGTCGTGTCGCAGGTGCTCGCGGATGAAGTGAACGTCGGCTACGAGCACTTCCACAATGACTACGTGGTGGAGGTCAACGGCGTAAAGCTGCGCGACCTGAAGCAATTTGTCGGCATCGTTGACGAGGCAAAGGGCGAGGTGGTGGTGGGAACCGGCAGCGGCGGCACGGTCTTGCTGGATGTAAAATCCGCGCGCAAGGCAGATGCGCGTATCCGTCGTCAATACCACGTGCCGGGCGATCGCTCCGCAGATTTGACCCCGCGGAAGTGACCCCGCGAATTATCCCAGCGGCTGGTTGATCAGCGGCCCGCAGCGGCGACTGCGGCCTGCGTGTGCGCCTGCGTGGTCGCGATGAACTTGCCGTGCAAGGAGCGCACCTTTGCAGTCAGTCGCAGCGCGCGAATACGGATTGCATCGAAGTCGCCACGCGCCATGTCCTCGTGCTGGAACAGGGTGCTGACAAAGCCCACGCCGAAACTGCCGGCGGCGATCCACTCGGCCAGGTTGTCTTCGGTGACCCCGCTGGTCGGGAAGATTTTGAGGAACGGCAATGGTCCAAGGCACGCCTGCACATAGGCCGGACCGTTTGCTGGACCGGGGAACAGTTTCACGATGTCGGCGCCGTTGCGGTGTGCGGCCATCATCTCGGTCGGCGTATAGGTGCCCGGCACCGACACCAGATCGTGCTGGCGGCAGAAGGCGATCACTGATGCGTCCATGACCGGCGACACCATGAACTGTGCCCCGGCGGCCATCGCAAGCTTTGCCTGCTCGACGGTCAGCACCGTGCCAGCGCCGACGATCAAGTCGCCACGCGCACTGAGTGCTTGCAGGTGCTCGATGCAGTTGGGCGTCGTCATGGTCACTTCGACGATCCGAAAACCACCTGCGATCGCAGCCTGCAGTGCCGGGTTGACGGCCTCCGCAATGTTGGTGCGCAAAATGGCAGAACAACGGTGCGTGGCAAAGGCAAGGAGCACGGCAGCGCGATTCATGGTGATACAAATCTCCAAAGTCGACCAGCAGGCAGAACGGCTAGCAGAGTAGCAACGCGTGCTGCCGCTGCACGCGTGGCATTGGCGATGGTGCGCAGAATGGTCGCCCAGCTGGTCGCAAAAACGTGCCCAGCGCTGCCAGCTAAAGCCGGAACTAAACCTCCGGGAAAAAGTATTTTTCAGCTTTGGCAGTGCGTCTTCCCTGCTGCTTCGTCGATCTCGCCGCGGTCGGGTTGTGGCCTACGCCAGTGCGGTTCGCTATCGTCCCGCCCCGGATGTCCCTGAACGACCTGGAAATAGCACGTTCCTTCCCGCTTCGTCCGCTTTCCGAAGTGGCCCGCATCATGGGTCTCGGTTCGGAGGACCTGGAGCCTTACGGCCATACCAAGGCGAAGATCAAACTCGACATCTTGCAGAAGCCGACCTCGCGCAAGCATGGCAAGTACATCGTCGTCACGGCGATCACGCCAACGCCGCTCGGGGAAGGCAAAACGGTGCACACGGTTGGGATCAGTCAAGCGCTGAACCGCATCGGCAAGAAAGCGTGCTGCGTGATCCGACAACCGTCGATGGGCCCGGTGTTTGGCATCAAGGGTGGCGCTGCTGGTGGTGGTTACTCGCAGGTCGTGCCGCCGGAGGAGTTGAACCTGCATCTGACCGGGGACTTTCACGCGGTGACTGCGGCGCACAACCTGTGCGCGGCGTTCCTCGATAGTCATTTGTTTCACGGCAACGAACTCGGCATCGACCTCGAGCAGATTTCGTGGCGCCGTGTGTTGGACATGAACGATCGCGCATTGCGGATGGTCGAGGTTGCACGAGGCGAGAAAAATGGTGCGCCGCGCAGCACTGGCTTTGACATCACTTCGGCCAGCGAGGTCATGGCGATCCTCGGCCTCAGTAAGGACATTCACGATCTGCGTCGCAGGCTTGGCGCGGTGGTCGTCGGCTATCGCAAAGACGGCGAGAAGGTCACCGCCGAAGACCTCAAGGTCGCCGGTGCGATGACTGCGATTCTGAAAGATGCTTTGAAGCCGACACTGATGCAGACGATCGAGGGCACGCCGGCGATCGTGCACACTGGTCCGTTTGCGAATATCGCGCATGGCAATAGCTCGATTGTCGCCGACTACATTGCGCTGCGTTGCCTTGACTACGTGGTCACCGAGGCCGGTTTTGGCGCCGACATGGGCGCGGAGAAGTTCTTCAACATCAAGTGTCGCGCATCGGGCCTAAAGCCGGATGCCGCGCTGCTCGTTGCGACCGTGCGCGCGCTCAAGATGCATAGCGGCCGGTTTGCGATCCAGGCAGGCAAGCCATTGCCTGAGGGCCTGCAGAAAGAAGATCTCGATGCGCTTTTGAATGGCATCGGCAACCTCGAGAAGCAGATCGAGAACGTGCGATTGTTTGGCATCCCGGTGGTCGTTGCGATCAACCGGTTCCCGACCGACACCGATGCCGAGATTGAGTTCGTTCGTCAGGCGGCGCTTGCTGCGGGGGCGACTGCGGCGCACACCTCTACGTTGTTCAATGATGGTGGCAAGGGCGGCGAAGAGCTTGCGCATGCACTGGTCCGCGCCTGCGACGAGCCCAACAACTTCCATCTGCTTTATCCCAGTGAGGCGAGCCTCAAGGAAAAGATCGAGACGCTCGCGCTGCAGGTCTACGGCGCGGATGGTGTGGATTACGAACCGCTGGCGGAGCAGGCACTCGCGATGTTTGAGGCGCGTGGCTTTGGCTCCTTCCCGATCTGCATGGCGAAGACGCAGTATTCGCTATCGCACGACGCAACGCTGAAGGGCAGGCCTACTGGCTATCGTTTCAAGGTGCGCGATGCGCGCGTTGCGGTCGGTGCCGGGTTCGTTTACCCGCTGGCTGGCGAGATCATGACGATGCCGGGCCTCGGCAAAATCCCTGGTGGTTCGCGGATCGACATCGACGACAAGGGCAACGTCGTCGGGATGTTCTGAGCGAGGGAAGTGGCGGCTACTTGCCGCCGTTCGCGGGTGGCGTAATGGCGCGAGGAAAAGCCGGTGTTACCGCGGGCATTGCTTCGGCCGGCTTCGCTTGCTCCGCAAGTTTGCGGCGCGCGAGCCAGTTGTTCAGCAGCAGGCCCGACACGCGGTCGCAGGCCTCAAGAGCATCGTGTCCGGCGGAGTTGGCGACGGCCAGCACGCCAAAACCCGACGACGGGTCGAGCCAGCAGACACAGAACCACATTGTGTTGCTGCCCGAGTGGGTGAGCACGGTGTGAAGGCCGCGAGCCCAGTCGCGATGCGGCATGGAAAAGCCGTAGGCGTAGGGGTTTTTTGCGTCGTCCCAAGCGGTGTGCAGGCGCGCAATCGTTTCGCGGTGCAGCGTGATCGCCCCGACCTGCACATCGGCGGCATCGCCAAGCAGGTGCAGTCTTAGGAACTTGCCCCAGTCGGCGAGTGACGCGTGCACCGTGCCGGCGGGGCCAAGCAACGGCACGTTGTCACCATTAGGTCTGGGCTGCACAGGCTTGCCGGCAGCGTCGTGGCCGCGCGGTTGATCGAGATTGTTGTTCGTGCCAGGTGCGCCAAAGCCTGCGCTCTGCATGTCGAGTGGCACGAATAACAGTTCGCGCAGCAACGTCTCAAACGACTTGCCGGTGGCGACCTCGGCGATGTGGCCAGCCACGATGAAGCCCGCGTTGCTGTAGACAAATGCCTGTCGCGGTGGTGTGGGGGGCTTTTGGCTGAGGATGCGGCGGCAGAGTGCGCTGCGTTGCTCCACTTCGGTGCCGACGAGTTCGCTCGCGGCCCGCAGGTCTTCGTCTGGGCCGGTCATGCTTGGCAGCCCAGCGCGATGCGCGAGTAATTCGACCAGCGTGAGTCGTGCGTAGTCCGCATCCATTGGCGCGCCGAGGTTCGGCAGCAAAAAGGCAAGCGGGCGATCCCAAGTGAGGTCGCCACGTTCGACGAGCAGCGCGACCAACATGGCCGTCATCGCTTTCGTGCATGAGCCGAGATGCCACTGGTCTGTCACCGTGGCCGCAACGTCGCTGCCGCTTTCGCGCACGCCAGTGACAAAGGTGCTGATTTGCCCGTCGCTGTGAACGATTGCGCCGCCGAGTGCGGGCACCTTCAGCGCAGTTGCGATCGTTGTGAGTTCGCGCTGGATTGCGTCGTTGTTAGCAGGCGCGATCGTCTGCGCGCGCACTGTGGCGAACAGCGAAAGGATCGCGAGGCTGGCGAAAAACTTCACAGCGCGGCGCAGATCCGTTCGGCGACTTTGGCTGTTACGAAGCCGAAGTGCTCGGCGACCAGCTTGGCTGGGCCACTGGCGCCAAACACGCTCTGGCCGATACAGCGATCGATGCGCGAGGTGAACTGGCACCACATCTCGGGCCGGCCCATCTCCAGTGCAAATACCGGCAGTGTGCCGAGCACGGCGGCGCGGTATGCAGCGTCTTGTGCGAGGAACAGTTCGACGCATGGCATCGACACGACGCGCACTTCAATGCCTTGTTGGCTCATTAGCGTTGCGGTGTCGATCGCGAGCGACACTTCCGCACCGGTGGCGATCAGCGTGACCTTCGCGGCCTCGACATTGCGCAGCAGGTAGCCGCCGCGGAGCACGAGATCAGGGTTGAAGTTGGCAGCGCGGGCAAGCTTTGGCAGGTTCTGTCGCGTCAAAGCAAGGCAGGTAGGGCCGTCGCGTCGCGACAGCGCGTGCGTCCAGGCGGCCGCGGTCTCCATGCCGTCTGCGGGGCGGAACACGTGCACGTTGGGGATCAGTCGCAGCGAGGCGATTTGTTCGACTGGTTGATGCGTGGGGCCGTCTTCGCCGACCATCAGGCTGTCGTGCGTGAAGACGAACGTGACTGGCTGCCGCATGATGGCAGCGAGGCGAATCGAAGGCCGCATGTAGTCGGCGAACACCAGGAACGTGCTGCCCATCGGCAGGAACCCGCCGTGCAGCGCCATGCCGTTGAGCACACCGCCCATGCCGTGTTCGCGGATCCCGAAGTGGAGGTTGCGGCCCGCCCGTTCTTTGGCGGAGAAGCTGGCGCTCGCCTTGATGCGGGTCTTGGTCGACGGGTCGAGGTCGGCGCTGCCGCCGACGAGACTCTGCACGAGTTCGGCAGCCTTCTGGATGACGTTGCCAGACAAGACGCGCGTCGCTAACGATGCGGCGTCGCCGGCCGAGGTGATCAACTGCGCGTATAAATCCTTCGGCAGTGTGCGGTCGCAAAACGCGCGCCACTGCTTCGCAGTCTCTGGCGCGCGAGTCTGCCAGGCCTGCATGTCACGGTTCCACTGTTGGTATGCGGCCACGTTCAAAGCCGCTGTGTTTTTGAACAGGGCCAAGGCATCCGGCGCTACATAGAAATCATCAAGCGGCATGCCGAGCGCTTGCTTCGTCAGCTTGATCTCTTCCTTGCCTAGCGGCGAGCCGTGGCAGTCGTGCGAGTTGGCCTTGTTGGGCGAGCCCTTGCCGATCGTGGTCTTGCAGCAGATCAGGTTTGGCCGATCGTTTTGTGCGACGGCCAGTTTGAGTGCCGCGCGCACTTGCTCAAAGTCGTGGCCGTCGATGCTCTGCGTGTGCCAACCCATCGCTTGAAAGCGCAATGGAATGTTCTCGCTGAACGCGAGGTCGGTATGCCCTTCGATCGTGATGCCGTTGTTGTCGTAGAGGAAGATCAGGTTGCCGAGTTGCAGGTGGCCCGCTAGCGACGCAGCCTCGTGGCTGAGGCCTTCCATCAAATCGCCGTCGCTGCAAATGCCAAACACGCGCGACATCAGCAGCGGGTTGTCGAACTGCGCTGCTTCCATCTGTGCGGCGATCGCCATGCCGACGCCGTTGCTGAAGCCTGCACCCAGCGGACCGGTAGTAGTTTCGACACCTTCCGTGTCGGTGACTTCGGGGTGGCCAGGAGTCTTGCTGTGCAGCTGGCGGAATTGCTTGAGGTCGTCGATCGACAGCTTGAAGCCCGCCAGGTGCAGCAGCGAATATAAAAGCATCGAACCGTGCCCCGCCGACAGCACGAAGCGGTCGCGTCCCGGCCAGTGCGGTGCTTGCGGGTTGTATCGCAGGAACTCGGTCCAAAGGACTACCGCCACATCCGCCATGCCCATTGGCAAGCCCGGGTGGCCGGAGTCGGCTTTTTGCACGGCGTCGATGGCGAGGCCACGGATGGTGTTGGCGGCTAGTTTGAGCGCGGTTTCGGAGGCAGTCATGGGCAGAAACTCTAGCGAAGCAAGGGACCGCACGAAACAAAGCGCATGTGGTCCCTGACTCCGAGTTTCGTCACCATGTCGTTGGCCGCTTTGCTCCTGCGGCGGGCCGCTTGGCGACGAGCCTGGGGATGAGCCTGCTCGGCTGATTGCACAGCCCGTCGAGCGCGCAGTTCGGAGCTGTAGCTAGCGGCAACCTCGCTGCTGCTTGAACAGCTTTTTTACTGCGAGCGCAGGCGGCATCGCAGGTTTGTGGCAGCACCGAAACTGCGTCGCAGAAAGATCAACTCGCAAAGCTACTGCAAAGCGAACGGTTCGAGGCCATGCTCATTCTGCACAAGCCTTGGCTATCACCGTGCGTAGCGATCGGGAAAGGGATCCTTTTGGGCGCGGTTTTTTTGGCCAAACCGAAGGCCTATAATCCATTCCGCAGCCTCGTGCGGGTCGCTGCTCAGTGCCCTTCGCGCACTGCGTTCACGTTCCACTTCGGGATCGTGATGAGGATCGCTCCGCTGGCAGGCAGCCTGGTGAGCCTCGCTTGGCAGCCGAGTCGCGAATCGAGGCCGGTGCCGCGCGCTTCGTCGAGCTGATCGAGTTCGTCTTCGCTAGCTTCCGTGAAACAATCCAGCCCTTGCGTGATGCGCACGTGGCAGGTCGAGCACGCGCACACGCCGCCGCAGGCATGATCGAGCGTGAGTCCCTGATCCATTGCCGCGTCGAGGATCGATTGGCCGAGCGACAGTGTGATCGGGTGCGGATTGCCGGTGACCTGCAGTTTGGTTGTGCCGTTCATACCTTGCCTTCGCGCTGTTCTTCGGCGAGCGCTTTTTGCACTGCCGAACTGATCACGTCGTCGGCAATCGTTACGGTGAGCTTCGATAGTTCTTCGGTAGCGAGCTTCAGCACGGCCAGATCGACTGGGGTAAGCGCGGCGAGTAGCTTCTCCAGTGCCTTGACGCTTTTTTGCACGGCAAACGTCTGATCCGGTGGTAGATCCGATTGCTCAAGTGCCTTCTTGGTGCCCTTCACCATCGACTGCGCTTTGTTGCGAAGGTCAATGCTCTCGCGCGCGAGGATGTCTGCGTGTGCGTGCTCGATCGACTCAAACATCATGCGGCGCACCTCGTCGCGCGTGAGCCCAAAGCTCGGCACCACGAGAATGCTAGCCTCTTGACCAGTGCGCTTTTCCTGCGCGTTGATGCGCAGCACGCCGTCGGCATCGACTAGGAACGTGACGGCGATGCGCGGCAAACCGGCTGGCAGTGGCGGCAGCCCCGCGAGCGTAAGACTGCCGAGCATTCGGCAGTCGCGCACGAGTTCGCGTTCGCCCTGATAGATGTTGAGCGCCACGCTGGTCTGGCCATCCACCGCGGTCGAGAACTCCTCGGCGGCGCTCGTTGGGATCGTGCTATTGCGCAACACGATCTTCTGCATCGCTCCGCCGAGCGTTTCGAGGCCGAGTGACAAAGGGATCACGTCGAGTAGCAGCAGTGATTTGTCGTTGCCGGCGAGCACGTCGGCTTGGATCGCGGCGCCGAGTGCTACTGCTAGGTCGGGGTCGACGCCGGTGTTCGGCTGGCGGCCGGTTGCTTGGTAGAGCCGCTGGCGAACCAGTGGCACACGTGTGCTGCCGCCGACCAACACAACTTCATCGATTTGCGCTGCGGTGAGTTTTGCGTCTTTCAACGCACGGCGGCAACACTCGAGTGTGCGCTGCACGAGCGGCGCGATCATCGCCTCAAATTCCACCCGCGTCACGCTGAAGGAACTCTGCTTGCCTTGCAGGTCGAGCTGCAGGTTTGCATTTGGTTTTGTGCTGAGTTCGCACTTTAGACTTTCGGCCGCGGCGCGGACGGCTTGCAGCACGTATGGATTGCGCGCGTCGGCACCGATCGCAGCGAGGATGCGGTCGCCAAGCAGTCGATCAAAATCGTCGCCGCCCAGGTGCGTGTCGCCGACCGTCGCCAGCACCCGGAACACGCCGTCATCGATCCGCAGGATCGAGACATCAAACGTGCCGCCGCCGAGATCGTAGACCAACACCGTGCCGTTCTTGCTGCCGTCGATGCCGTATGCCAGTGAGGCGGCCGTGGGTTCGTTGATCATCCGCAGGCACTCGAGTCCTGCGAGTGCGGCGGCATCCTTGGTCGCTTGCCGTTGACCATCGTCAAACCAAGCTGGCACGGTGATCACGGCAGCTGTGATCTCCTGGCCCAGAGCCTGCTCAGCAGTCGATTTCACTTTGCGCAAAATCAGGGCGCTGATTTGCTCGGGCGACCAGTCGTCGTTGCCGATTCGCACTCGCGCGAGACCTCGCTCACCCTGATGCACCGGATAGGGCAGGATTTTGGTTTCAGCGTCAACCTCCTCGCCCGCGCGGCCGATCAGTCGCTTGACTGAGAATACCGTTCGGTCCGGGAAAGTCAGTCGCAGCGCCTTCGCTTCCCGGCCAACGATCTTTCGACCATCGGGATGGAAGCAGACCATGCTGGGGATCAGTGGTTCGCTGTCGCGGTCGCGCAGCACCCGCGCGCCCTTGCCAGTGCGGATCGCGCACAACGAGTTGGTGGTGCCGAGGTCGATGCCGATGACGAGCCGGGGTTGTTGCACAGCATCCGTCACGAGCGAGTCTCCAGATCGGCGAGTGCCTTGCGCAAGTATTTGCTCTGGTGGATTTGTTGCGCGGCAAGTGCGTGGTCGCCGGCGGCAAACGCTTTTTGCAAGGTCGCGAATATCGCGTCAGCCTGCTGCTTGATGCGCCCCTGCAGGTTGGCCACTGCGTTGGGTTCACACAACGTCACTTGCTCGGCGAGATCTATCGCATCGAGCAAGAAGTCGGGGTCGAGGCTTTTGTGCTGTTCAAGGATGCCAGGGGCCAGAATGTGCGACAAGGCGCGGGCGCGTTCCCATGGGTCGCGCAGCACCCGCCAAGCATCGTTGACCTCGGCCGCGCGCAGGAGCACTGCCGCACAATCGGCGGCACCGATGGCGCGGTTGCGATCGGGGTGGAGTTCGCGCGACAACTGCAAGTAGCGGCGTTCGAGCGCGTGCTCTTCGAGGTCGAGGCGATGCTCGACGCCGAACACGGCGAATGGATCAAGCAGGGGGGCCTTGGTCATGAGCGAGGGACGGGCGAGGCGCGGCGTTCGTAAAATGAGGGATCGCGTGCCGCGCGCTGCATCACGCCGAGAATGACGTTCCGCAACCGCAGGTGCCGGTGGCCAGTGGGTTCTTGAAGACGAACCCGCGGTCGAGCAGGCCATCGTTGAAGTCGAGCATCGTGCCACCCATGAAGAACTCACTCTTCTTGTCGATCACGACCTTCACGCCGTGCTGCTCAAATGACAGGTCAAACTCGGTCGGTCCAATCGGATCGAAGTCGAGCACATAGGTGAAGCCCGAGCAGCCGCCACCCTTGGCGCCAATGCGCACCCAGGAGGTTGCGGGCAACTTGTGCTCACTTATGACCCGTTCGATTTCCTTCGCGGCGCGTTCGGTGATCTGCACGCCGCGGCCGGGTTTTGCTGCGGGCGCAGCGGTCACGGCGACCGCCGTCGCGCTCGCCGCGGCGAGATTGTTGATCGTCATCGAAGGTGAAATTGGTTTGAGCTCGCTCATGGCATGCCTGTTTGCAAAAGATCAGGAATGGCTCGCAGCAGACGCCGCAATCCGCGCAGCCTGCTTCTTCCGCCAGTCTTCGATGGCCGCCTTGATCGCATCTTCTGCGAGCACTGAGCAATGGATTTTGACTGGTGGCAGGGCTAGCTCTTCGACGATCTGCGTGTTTTTGATCTGTGCCGCGTCGTCGACGGAAGCGCCTTTCAGCCACTCTGTCGCCAGGGAGCTCGACGCGATCGCCGAGCCGCAGCCGTAAGTCTTGAACTTGGCGTCGAGGATGCGCCCGTCATCGCCAACTTTGATCTGGAGTTTCATCACGTCGCCGCACTCTGGAGCGCCGACGACGCCGGTGCCGACGTCGAGGGCATTCTTGTCGAGAGTGCCGACGTTGCGGGGGTTTTGGTAGTGGTCTAGAACCTTGTCGCTGTAAGCCATGGTTGGTTCCTTGTGGGTGTTAGTTTGGGTGGATTGATTGTGCTTAGTGCGAAGTCCACTTCACTTGACTGAGATCAATGCCTTCTTGCACCATTTCCCAGAGTGGCGACATCGCGCGGAGGCGGTTGACCTCGGCGATGACGCGATCTGCGGCGAAGTCGACTTCAGCCTCGGTAGTAAAGCGGCCGAGCGAGAAGCGGATCGAGCTGTGGGCGAGTTCGTCGCCTAGCCCGAGTCCCTTCAAGACGTAGCTAGGTTCCAAGCTTGCTGAGGTGCATGCCGAACCTGAGGAAACGGCGATTTCTTTGATGCCCATGATCAACGATTCGCCTTCCACGTAGGGGAAGGAGATGTTGGTCAGGTGCGGCAATCGCGCGTCTTGGTCGCCGTTGACGACCGAGTCCGGCAGTGAGTTCATGATCCGCATTTGCAGCCGTGCTCGCAAGCCGAGCAGCTTCTGCACTTCGCTGTGCAGTTCTGTCTTGGCGATCGCTGCCGCCTCACCCATGCCAACAATGCCGGTGATGTTCAGGGTGCCCGAACGCATGCCGCGCTCGTGGCCGCCGCCGTCCATCTGCGACACGAGCCGGACGCGCGGGTTTTTGCGCCGCACGTAGAGGCAACCGACGCCCTTTGGGCCGTAGAGCTTGTGCGCGGACAGCGACAGGAGGTCGATGTGCTGACTCTCGACGTCGAGTTCGATTTTGCCAGGTGCCTGGGTCGCGTCGGTATGAAACAGAACGCCTTTCTGCTTGCAGAGTGCGCCGATTTTGGCGAGCGGGTGCAGCGTGCCAATCTCGTTGTTGGCGGCCATCAGCGAGACCAGAATCGTGCGATCGGTCATCGCAAAGGCGAGCTGCTCCAGATCGACGTGGCCCAGCCGATTGACTGGCAGAAACGTGACCTCAAAGCCCTGCGTCTCCAGGTATTTCATCGGGTCGAGCACTGCTTTGTGCTCGGTCACCGCGGTGATCAGATGGTTGCCCTTTTGCCGATACATCTGGGCCACGCCTTTGATCGCGAGGTTGTTGGCCTCGGTCGAGCCGCTGGTCCAGAGGATCTCTTTTGGGTGCGCGCCGATCAGCGCTGCAACCTGTTCGCGAGCGTGATCGACGGCGGCCTCGGCCGTCCAGCCAAACGCGTGGCTGCGGCTGGCAGAGTTGCCAAACGTCTCAGTAAAGAATGGCAACATGCGTTGCACCACGCGCGGATCGCACGGGGTGGTCGCACTGTAGTCCATGTAGATTGGCGTCTTCATCGGTGAGTATTTAGAGCGAACAGCGGTGTCGTCGGGCAGGCAGTTAGGCCGCACATTTCGCTCAGGGTGAGTTCGTTCAAGATGCGCTCGATACGGTCGTGCACGACGCGCATTGGATTTTTGGAGGGGCAGAAGGAGATCAGGCTGCACTGGTGGCCTTGGCTGCTTTTCAAACTGCTGCCAGCCAAACTGCTGCCGAGCCTGTGGCTATCGCGCACACATTCGACCAGCTGAAATGGCCCGTCGATTGCCGTCAGGATTTGCCCGAGCGTGACCTGCAGGGGTTCCCGCGTCAGGCGATAGCCGCCATTCAAGCCGCGCACCGATTCCAGCATCCCTTCTTTGGCAAAGATCTTCAGCAGATTGGCGACGACCGACTTATTTAGGCCAGCCAAGCGGGCGACTTCATGGGCGCTGACAACCGACGTTGCTGCGCTGCCGCCGGGGAATGCACCTTCGCGAGCAAAGCAGCCCAGCAGGAACACTGCGTAGTCGGCCTTTTTGGAAATGCGGAGCATGATGTTGGACCCGTGGTGCGCCCGGCAAGCTTTAGACTTACTGGTCTACAGGCTGGCGTCACTCGGCCAATCAATGTAGACCTGCTTTAGGGCTCATTCAAGCATCGGCATAAAAAAGCCCCGACTTCAGGCTCATTCAGGCTTGGAGTCACGGTGCCGTAAAACCTCCCTTGTCATGACAAGTAGCGATTCCCTGCTGCAGACCCTCCTTGCCAACGGTCCCTTCCTGCGCGACGCCGCGCCGTATCGGCTGTTGCTGGTAACAGGCATTGCCGCGGGCGATTTCCTGCAGCGACTTTGTAGCCAGGACGTGCTCGGTATGGCGCCAGGCAAGGTTACTCCAGCGGCGTTCCTCGACGCGAAGGGCAAGGTGCAGGTGACGTGCCTTGTGCAGCAGATTGAGTCGACCTTTTACCTGGAGACTCAGGAGCACCAACATGAACGGTTGCTGCAGATGCTGCTTCGTTACCACTTCAATGAGGCACTCACGATCAATGCACAAAGTGGTGTCTGTCGTGAGTTGGTAACGTTGGCCAGCGAGCCGGTGACTAAGGCTACTGGTGCGATTAGGTTTGAGTGGTTGCGGGGCGCGGTCAGGTTTGTCCGCTGGCACGCGGCGACCGTTGCGGAGTTGCCGGCGCAGCTTGGCGCACCGTTGTCAGACGAGTTGGCTGAGGCGCTGCGCCTCATCGCGGGCATCGTGAAGGTTGGCCAGGAAACCGAGCCAAACACGCTGGCGCTCGAAGCGGGCCTTTCCGATCACTGCTCGACGTCGAAGGGTTGCTATACCGGGCAGGAGATTGTCGCGCGGATTCTCACTTACGGGCACACCAACCGTGCCTTGTGCCGGCTCCAGCTGGCCGCGGGCAGTGCGATCGCTTTGCCGATGCCGTTGTATGAATTGGTGGACCAACTCGCCGTCGGTCGCGTGATGTCGGCCGTGCCGGTGCCGCAGCACGAACTGCGCGTCGGGCTTGGTTACCTGCCAAAAGACTTTCAGGCGGCCGACACCAAGTTGGCGCTCGCCGATGGCACTGCGGTGACCGTGCTCGGGGTGGTCGACTGAGGCGTTACCTTGCTGCGCCTATTACCGTACACAATGGGCAGCGAGATCAAGCGGCCTTGCGACGTTAGCCGCGTAGGCATTGTTCGAATGCCTGCCGCACGTGCAGGATCGCAGTGTTGGTGCGTAGGTCGAACTGTTCGCGGTATTGCTTATCCGTCGTGTAAAGCTCATGCATCGCGTCGCGATCATGGTCGTCGATGGCGATCTCGCGGTGGTGCGGGAGTGCCCCGCGAAAGTGGAACTCGTGGTCTTGCAGATAGTGCTCGGGGATCCAGGTCGAGGCTTCTATGAGATGGTCCAGATGTTCGCCATGGCCATCGCCGTGCTGCGCGTAGCGTCCGGTCAAAATCTTGCCTTCCCAATGTGCGGCACCGGTCTGCCGATCCACTTCTAGTACGGAGTCGTTGCAGGTGAAGCGCCGGCTCAGCAGATCAAAGCCGCTGCCCGACTGATAGCTCGGAGCCGTCTTCAGACCACCGTATAATTCGCCGGACAGATAGCACGCGACCGACGGTCCTTCGTCGCCTTGCATGCGCGATTCCTTGGCGGCGAAGTGCACGTAGCTGCTGTGTGCGTAGAAATCGGCGATGCCGTGCGCTGCGATGGTAAAGCTCTCGGCCTGCGATGGGTCGGCGCGGAACTCAGCGAGTTTTTGATTCACGATTGCCCAGCCAGCATCAACATAGCCATTGTCAAAGTGCAGTGCCGGGTCGTAGTCGAGCCGGTCGACCGCGTCGATCAGCGGCGTGAACAGGCCGCGCAAGGGCCGCTGAAAGCGTTCCTCGAGCAGCTTCACCGAGGCTTGGTCCGCGCCAGTCAGCGCGCGTTGCACTACGTCGAGGTGCACTGCGCCGAGGTGGTTGGGGTCAGCCTTTTGCCACTCGCGTGCGACATAGTCGGACAATCGCGCAGGCGCTTCGCGGTTCCACACGCGCCACACGTGATGGTCGTTGAATAGAAAATATGGCTCGTAGCGCGGCAGTCGCTCGGCGGGGGCGCGCTTGCGACCGCGTGGTGCTTGTTGCACGACGGCGGCCGGCGGATCGATGACCGTCCAAGTGCCGATCTCTGTCTTGTAGGCGACCCATGCGTGATCGAAGGCTTGGCGGCTGCCGAGCCGGACTTTGCCAATCGCAACACGCAGATTGAATGAGCTGATGCCGCACTGGAGCAGCAGTGCAGCCGTGAGCAAGGCCCGGTCTTCGCAGTCACCGGCGCGCAGCAGCAAGGTTTCCTCGGGAAACAACCATGCTTCGTTGCCGCGAAAACGGTAGGCGATCTGTTGCGCTAGGAAGTCGCTGACGATGCGGGCGCGATAGTCAAAGCAGCCCGCCGTGCGACCGGTGAAGCGATTCCAGTCACCGCCCGGCAGCGATTGCACGTGCTGCCTCAGATCCTGTTGCACCGCGCGACTCAGCACGTCGCTGCGCGTGGTGATCAAAAACTTGCGGATGTCGGTCGGGTAGTCCTTGGCCTTGTGACCAGGCAGCGGGCGACTCGTTGGCACGACGCTGTCGTGCACGATGAGGTCGCCTTCCCAGTTCCAACGTTCGAGATCGAGCTGCCGCTTGCGAGTGAGACACATGCACGAAACATTATAGTGCTTGGTCCGCGTGGCCCTGCAGCGAATCCTTGACTGCGTGTGGCGAACTACTTCCCAGCGTAGGCGAATACTACATAGGCATTGCCACCGATCGCGCTGAGTTTGAGTGCGCTAGGTGCGCCCGACCACAGGACCGCCTGCTCGCCAGTCACCGTCGTTTGTTGGTCGCCAGCTTCGATCAGGAGTTGGCCGATGGCGCGGATGTAGAGCAGGCACTCGGTGGCATTTGGCAGGGGCAGTTCGCGCGGCGCAAAGGTGGCGCCGGTGGGCAACTGAACTTCGTCGACGGTCAGCGTTGCTGCTTTGTAGTCCGCGGCGAACACCCGCTCGACGGTGCACGCGCCGATCGACACGCGTTCGATCCGCCGCGGTGGCAGCGATTCAGGGGCCGTGGGAAACGTCTCGGCGGGCTGCCATTCGCCAGTGGTGGGGTCAAAAGCCTTGCCGCTGCCGGCCATCTGCAGCAGGGGCGACATCCGCAGGGCCTCACGGCCAGTGATCACTGGTGCCTGCGGCTGGCGTGCGCCGATCCGCAGGATCTCGCCCTGCCCATTGGCGGCAACGAAGTTGGTTTGCTTCGGTAAGAACACCGCCACCGGGCGACCGCTTTCGGGCGTGCTGCGGGCACCGCGCGCTGGCCAAGTGGTGCCGCCGCCGACCAGATCAAAAGTGCCGCTCAAAAGGATCGCGCAGCTTTCATGCGCACCGGTGATCACGCTTGCCGTGCCGTCAACTGCGAGCACGGACAGCCACTCGAAAAAGCGGCAGGCGGGCAACGCTGCGGTGCGTTCGCCCTGGTGCAAAGCCAAGGGCGTTGTGGTGAGTTTGCTCATTTGTTTTTTTCTGGCGCGGTCGCTTCTTCGCCGAGCAGCGAGCCGTCCAGGTGACGAATCTCGGCGCTGGCCAGAATCTGCGGCGTGACTTCGAGGACGTAGCGTTCGCGCAACCGCGCAAGCAATTGTGCATCGCTAAACTCTGGATCGATGGCGAGCACCTTTACCAAATAGCAGCCGTCGCGACCGCGCAGTGGTTCGCTGACGCGGTCTTTCTGCATGGCAAAAGCGGCAGAGATTACGTTCGCTGGCAACGACGAATCGCTGCGCTGAAACCAGCCGAGGTCGCCGCCGCGTGCTTTGGTGGCGGGGTCATCGCTCTCGACCGCGGCAACAAAGTCAAACGGGTCCTTGTCGAGTCGTGCCTTGGCCTTTTGCAGGTGCGCGACCGCAGCCTCAAAGTTACGCGGCACGAGTGCATTTGGCTCGTCAAGTGCCCGCGCGAAAATCACCCCGAGTCGTCGCCGCGGCCCGACCCGGTCGATCACCGAGTCGCGATGTTCTTGCAACTCAGCCTGTAGCAGTGCCGCAGGGTGGTTGTGCTGCACGATCTTCTGCTGCAGTGCTTGGGCGCGGAACACGCGCGATTGCAGTAGCCAGGCCGAGGTCACACCCTGGGCTTTGAGCAGCTGTTCAAACGCCAGTCCTTGAAAGCGCGGATCGGCTGCGGCGTCTTCGCGGCGTAATTCGAGTTGGCGTTGTAGTTCTTCAGGGGTGACGCTGAGCTTGAGCTGCAGGGCAAGGCTTTCGGTTGCCTGCAGCACCACGACCTGACGCACGAAGTGATCCCGTTGCTCTTCGCTGCTGGTGCGCAGCAGTAGCAGCCCGAGATCGAGCATCGATACTGGCTCAGTGCCGATGCGAGCCGCCGTGCCGATCGGCAACAGTTCGGGATCGTCGACTACTTGCCTTTGCTTGCGCGCTTCCTGCAGCCAGAGCTGCATCATTTCGCCGCCGACATTTTCGGACGGCTTCATCGCCAACTCCGCGCGCACCAACTTGCGCAGCAGGACCGGCACCGAGAAGTAGGCGAGCAGTTCCGCCTCGCTACTGTTGCGCACAATGGGTTCTGTCTTTGGCGAGCGACCCGCACCGCGCAGTTGGCGCTGCAGTTCGAGCCACTCGTTGCGCGCCTCCTCGTCACTGGCGGTGAGGTGCTGCTGTTCTGCCGCCAGCTTCACCAGTCGCGCACCCACCAGCTGCTCACACGCCGCACGGCCCTCATCCTTGCGCCGCAAATGAAACGCCATTTCGAGCGCCAAGTCGGTCGCGGTTACGGTCGCCTCTTGCCCGTTATTGCGAAAGCGAGCGACCACCTGCCCGTCCGCAGGATCCTGTGCGTTGGGCAGGCAGCAAAACAAGGTCAGGGTAAGGCCAGCGAACATGGGCGCGCAGGATGCCCGCCGTGGCAAGCGGTGTCCATGCTCGGCTGCGAGGTTCAGCGGGCAGTGGCAGGCAGCAGGTCGAGCATCGCTTGGCCGAGAGCGTTTCCCACCAGCAGGTAGGTTTCGGCGTTGCCAAACTCGTGGTGGCCGTGGCTTTCATTGGGCGATTCGGCTGGCAAGCGAACAAAATCGTGCGTCATCACAAATGCGACATTGCCGGCAAACTCAGTCCTTTTGGTGGCCGCGCATTGCGCTTTGCGCAGCGTGTCCCAAGTGCCCGGCGCGATGACCCACGGGCCGGTGAGTTCGCCGACCACGACGGGCAGGTTTGGTGCGTTCAAGTCGTGTCGCACATCGTGGATCAGGTGCACGAGGTTTGTTTCATACTCCGGCACCGCGTGTTCTGGGTCACAGCCGTCGTTCCAGCCTTGATACCAAACGAAGCCCGCGAGTTCGTAGCCTTGTCCGTGGTAGCCGGGGAATTCTTGTGGGAGCGCCGCCAGCGCTGCCTTTATGTCGGCGAGCATGCGCGTGTAGTAAGCGCCCTGCGTGCCAGAGGCGCTCGGCGGACGGAAATCGCGGTAGAGATCTTTGCCGCCCCACGCGGTTTTGATCAACAGCACGGGCCGTTCGAGAGCATCGCCGAGCACGTGGCCAAACTGCAGTTCGGGGCCGAAGTGGTGCAGGTCGCCGTAGACCGAGTAGCCCAAGCCCAGTTTGCCAGCTAGCAACGGGCCGTGCTCGCGTTGGTATCGAACCCACACGTCGTCGCGCGAGCGAAAGGTGCCATCCGCTGCGCGCAGTTGCGGAAATTTCGCTGCCTGTGCTGGGTCGCGCAGCAAGGTGACGAGCGTGCCCTTGCCTTGGTTGTAGTCGTCGCCAGCAAGGTCGACGACGGCCTGGCCTTCCATGTTGGATTGGCCGGCGAGGATGAATACCGCGACCCTGTCGTTCGGGATCTTTGGCGCGCTCTGGCACGCAATGGCGAACAGCGGGGTGTAAAGCAAAACGCGCATGAGGTTACTCATGCGCGCCCTCTTACGGCATCGCAGCGGTTACTGCGATCACGCAGGTTGCAGGTTCAGCTTGCGGCCAGTGGTGCACGCAAATGCAAACTCGCCGTTGCGCACGCGCACCGACACTGACGAGCCAGCGCCGAGATCGTGATCAAGGATCAGTTCCGTGATCGGATCTTCAATCTTGCGCTTCATGACGCGCCGCAGTTCGCGCGCGCCAAACTCTTCCGAGAAGCCGATCTTGGCCACTTGCACTCGCACGCCGGCAGAGAATGAGGATGCGATCCCACGCTTCTTCAAAAGGTCAGCTACTTCGCGCAGCATGTTGCCGGAGATTCGCTCGCAGACTTTCAGGTCGAGAGGGTTGAACATCACCACCTCGTCGATTCGGTTGATGAACTCGGGCCGGAAGTATTCCTTCAAGGCTTCCTGAGTGACCTTGCGGAGGTCGATGTCCATCAGGCTTTGCCGTTTGTGCGCGGCGGAGAAGCCCATGCGCGTGCGGATCGACTCGATCTTTTCGATGCCTAGGTTGCTGGTCATTAGCACCAGCGCCTGGTGAAAGGCAACGGTCTGCCCCTTGCTGTCCGTGATGATGCCCTCGTCGAGCAACTGCAGCAGTAGGTTGTGGACCTTGTAGTGCGCCTTCTCGACTTCGTCGAACAGGACGACGCAGTTGGGTTTCTTCTTTACTGCCTCGGTCAACATGCCGCCTTCGTTGTGACCGATGTAGCCTGGCGGCGAGCCGATCAACTTGGCGTATTCATGGGGCAGCGCATACTCGCTGCAGTCGATGCGGACCATCGCCGTTGGATCGTCAAACAGGCTGCGCGCGAGCGCCTTCGCCAGTTCGGTCTTGCCGGTGCCGGTGCGGCCAACCAGCAGGAACGTGCCGACTGGTGCGCATGGGCGCTTTAGGCCGACCGCAGACTTCTTCACGGCGCGGACGAGGCTCGTGATCGCTTCGTCCTGGCCGATGATCTGGCAGCGCAACTGGCGCTCCAGCGAAGTGACGCGGCGATACATCATCAACCGATGCGCTTCGGCATTGGGTCGGGCGATCTCGTCGTTGTCGGTCTTCGAATGCGAGTGGGGCGACGGGATGCTTACTTGATGGATTTCCAGCGACGGATTGACGTCGATGCAGATCTGGTAGAGCAGCTCCTCGACGATCTCTACGTCGTAGTCTTCATCCAGCTTGCCGATGGCGGCAAGGATGTCGACCTCGAAAGTAGGGACGCACGATCGAACCACTCGCTGGCGGTAGGTCGCCTTGTTGGTTATCGCTGCAGAATGTAAGTCCGATAGCAGCTCTTCCGAGCAGCATCGAACCTTGATGAACTCGTCTATCAAGTCGAAGTACTTGATGACAAAGCTTGCTTCTGGATGCTTCACGACGCCAATCCCATCGAGGTCATGAAGGCTACATCGGCGGACTCCCGCCGCGACTTGATGCGGAGCACCAGAGAACTCGTTAGTGCTTGTCGAAGCAAGCAATGGAACCATCCTTGAACGCAGATTTACAATTGCTGGCGGTGCTTGTGCATCGCGCGCTGCTCGATCAAGAGAGCGCGCATGCAGCGATGCAATCTGGCGATCCTGCGCACTGGCTGCAGGCCAATGGCAAGTGCACCGCAAAGCAGTGGGCCCTGTGGCAGCAAACCATTGGCGGCACTCGGCCGGTGCTAAGTCGTTATGACGTCAAGGAGCTGCTTGGTGAAGGTGGCTCGGCGCGGGTTTTTGCTGCGCTCGATCGAACCGATGGCCGTCGCGTGGCACTCAAGGTCCTGCGGACAGAGCTTTCGCAGCAGCCGGCGCAAGTGGAAGCCTTTGTACGCGAGGCAAAGCTGTTGCTTGACCTTGTGCACCCGCACCTCGTGCGTGGCTACCGCGTGGCGCGCGAGGGGGAGACGTATTTTTTCGCGATGGAAGAAGTGCCCGGCAAAAGCCTGCAGGATGAGCTGGCCGTTCACCAACGGTTCGAGGAACTACAGGCGCTGCAGATCGTGCTGCAAGTCGCATCCGCACTCGATGTGCTGCACGTGCGTGGCCTGGTTCACCGCGACATCAAGCCGGGCAACATACTGTTCAGCGCGGCGCGCGGCGCGGTGCTGATTGACTTGGGATTTGCCGTGCCGCGCGGCCAACCTTTGGGCGGGGAAACAACGGCGGGCACGGTGCACTACATCGCGCCAGAGCAGGCGCGCGGCGGCAGCGAGCTTGACGTTCGCGCGGACATCTACGCGCTCGGTGCGACTTTGTATCAACTGGTCACAGGGTCGTTGCCATTTGAAGGCCAGTCCAATGAGGACGTGCTGCGGAAGCAGGTGTTGGAGTCGTTGTCCGGGGAGCGCATTCGTGCGTTGCAGTTGTCGCCGCAGGTGCACTACTTCATCGAGAAGATGATGGCGAAGGAGCGCGAGATCCGTTTTCAGGACCCAAAGCAGTTGTGTGCGGAGATCGGCGCGTATCTCGCTGCGCAGGAAAGCCAGCGTCAACTGACCGAGCGCGCCCAACAAACGCGGCCGAAGTTGGGGCTGCGGCGGCCGCGCAAGGACCGTTGATCGCCCATGGAGACGCGCGCCCCGGGTTCCCATTTGGTTTTGCCTGCAAGCGGTCCGGCAACTGCTGTTCAATTTCCGGCGGATTTGTGCGGGCGACCGAGGCCGAGTGCGCGGCGATCGCGAACCACCTTGGCATGTCGGTCGCTGCCTTCCAAAGCCGTTTTCTGCAGCCGGATGGTGCAACACTCAAGGATGGGCTAGGTGGTCGCTGCGTGTTTTTGCAGGATGGACGGACCGCAGGTTGTTCCATCTACGGGCTGCGGCCACAGCAGTGTCGCGAATGGCCATTCTCACCTAAGATTTTGTTGGACAATGAATAGCTAGCAATGGTGCGCCGGACTTGCCCTGGCATCGTCGGCTTGTAAGCGAGTCGCTGAGGCGCCGCGCGCGGCCCGGTTTTCCTGCATTGCTGCCACGGCGAGGCCCTTGCAGGACAATCCGCTTTGCGTATTCTGCCAAACCGCATTCCGTGCGGACCCAATGATGCATCCTGCCCGCCAACGCTGTCCGTGGTTCTTGTTGCCAGTGGCGCTGCTCGCTGGCAGTGCCGCCGCACAGTTACCGTGTTTTGCAGATAACCCTGGGGTCAACCTTGGTCTCGGCGACGAATCCGTCGCGGTCGGTCTGCCGCTTGGGTTTTCCTTCCCGGGGCCGGCAGGTCCGGTAACCTCGATCAGTGTCAGCGACAATGGCTTCATCTGGCTCGGTGCCAACTCGGCGGCCGGTTGCTGCAACGGTGATCTCGCGTCGTTTCTGAGCGGTGGGCCGCGGATTGCCGCTGCGTGGGCCAACCTGGCGCCTGGCACGGTGCAGATGAATACCTTGCCGGCGTCGGGTGGCATGCCGATACGCGCCGTGGTCACCTGGAGCAACGTTGCCGAGCTCGGCTTTGGCCTCGCTGGCTCGACGCAGTTGATGTTGAGTGGCGATGGCACGATTCAGATTTCATGGAGCAGCCCGTTCACGATCACCGGGCACACGATGTTGGTCGGTGTGACCGGTGGCAACAACGCAGCACCCGGAGCGATCGACCTATCGTCGGTGTTGGCGGGTGGTGTCACGGACACCGGCGGCAACTCGACGGTCTATGAGTCCTTCGCGCCTTCGACGTTTGACCTCGCCTCGCGGGTGATGTCGTTTACACCCAATGGTGTCGGTGGCTATCGCGTGGCAGAAGTTGCTTCGTGCCGGCCAGCCTCATTCATCAGCTATGGGCGCGGCTGCCCCGATGCGCCGACGGTCTACGAGCAGTTTGCCCCGGGTGCGCTGGATCTTTCGGGGCGCAGCCTGCGCTTCGTTCCCAACGGGGCAGGCGGATTTCTAGTCGCTGCCGGCAATACCCCACCCGACCTCACGCTAGCCCAGCAAGTGATCTCCGTGGCGGATGACGCGGTGGTGCGCGGTATTGCGCTGCCATTTGCCTTTGATCACTTCGGTAGCCCAGTGACGGCGATCGATGTCACCACCAACGGCTGCGTCTACCTTGTGCCGAACACGATCGGCGATGCGCGTAGTGGCCAGCCTACTAGGGCCCGCTTCTTCTCTGAGTCGGCATCGATTGCGGCACTCTGGACGGACCTGTTTCCGCCCGGTGGTGGTGCGGTGTATTTTGATGCGCCCGTTGCGCATGGACGATGCTACATCACTTGGCGTGACTGTCCTGAGAAGGGCAACCCCTTAGCGCGCAACACTGCCCAGTTAGTATTGGAGAGCAATGGCGAGTTTGAGATCCGCTACGGCGCGATCGCGACCACGTTGCAAAGTTGCCTGGTTGGTTATACGGCAGGTGGCGGCGCGCTCGATCCGGGCAGTGCCGATCTCGGTCAACTGCAAGGATTCAATACTGGCTCCGGCGGCGTGCCAGTGCTGCTTGCTCCAGCGCCCGGCAATCGTCCGGCGATTGGCAATACCTGCGTGCTGCGCGTCACCGGCGTGCCGAGTTGGTCGTTCTTCGGCGTATTACTGCTTTCAGTCCAGAAGGCATCCCCCTCGGTCGAACTTGGCGTGCTTGGTCTGCCCGGTTGCTATCAGCACATTGCACTTTCTGGTTCGGCCGGAATGTCCATCGCGGTCTCTGGGGCAACCATGTCACTCGTGGTGATGGTGCCCAATCTGCGCGGCCTGCTCGGCGTGTCGGTTTATGCGCAGGTAGTTTTAGATGCTCCTCTTGCCAACGCGTTGAGCCTGATCACTAGCAACGGTGGCGAACTGAAGCTCGGTATGTAGCACGGCGCGCGTTGCGCCAAACACGGATCAGTTCACCACTCTGCGCCAGTTGCCGTGCATCAGGTTTATGTTGCGTTGCGACAGGTCGCTGGCAAGTTCAACGTCCGCGCGCAGCGTGTCGCGGCCTTTATGCACCGAGCGGATACAGCACAAGCCAAGCCCTCGCACCAAGATCCAATCGCCGCGCTGAACCATTGCGTGCTCTGGTTGGGCAGTGCGTTTTGGCAAGGCGCGGGTGGCGGGCAAGTGGCCGAGGAAAAAAGTGTCCACCGGCAAACACACGTCGCAAAAGCCGCAGTTGGCAGCACTGCAAGCGCCGTCGAAGTGTTGCTGGATCGACTGCCGCCGGCAATCGGTGCCAGTCGCGTAGCGCAGCATCGACAGGAGTCCCATTAGATCATTCTGCCGCTTGTCATCAGGTATCCAGGTCGCGAGTTCTTGCGCCGTGGGGGGGCGCGCAAATTGCAGATTGCGACCGATCTCACCGGCAAGGCAACCGCCGGAAGTCAGCAGGCGGAGGCAGGTATCGACCCTGCCGTCGTTACGGTTCTTGCCGAAAAACGTGGCACGCAACGAGTCGAGATCCTCGGCGTGGAGGCGATCCCCGAGACTCTGTAAGTGGTCCGCGACCTGAGCTAGAAACGCGCGGCTGGGGTTGGCCCATTCGACGAACGAGCGCTGCACTTGCAGGTCTTCTTCGCGGTAGAGGAGTTCGCAGAACGAGCCGTGCCCATCGCGGCCCGCGCGACCGACTTCCTGCCAATAGGCTTCCAAGGTGCGAGGCATCTGCCAGTGCACGATTGCGCGGATATCAGCCTTGTCGATCCCCATGCCGAACGCGTTGGTGGCGAGCATCAGCGCGTTGCTGCTTTGTTCGAAGGCCGTCTGTTGGTCCTTCCGTTCGTTTTTGGCAAGGTCGCCGTGGTAGACAAGCGGCGCAAGTCCGCGGCGCTGTAACATGGCCTCCAAACGCAGCAGGTCTTTGATCAGCGCGCAGTAAACGATTGCTGGGCCGCCGGTGCGATCAAGCCGGGCGATGAGCTGGTCAAATTTCTGTTCTTCGCTGTCACAGGCGGCGACCGACAGGTAGAGGTTTGGTCGGTCGATGCCGGTGTGTATCAGCGGCGCGTTTTGCATGCCGAGTACATTGCGGATGTCTGCCTGAACATCTGCCGTAGCAGTCGCAGTCAAGGCCAGGCACGGCGGGTTGCCGAGTGCGCGACGCACTTCGCCGAGCCTTAGGTAGTCGGGCCTAAAGTCATGGCCCCAATGACTCACGCAGTGCGCTTCGTCGACTGCCAGCCGCGTAACGCCGGTCTGCTTTAGCTCTGGCAGGAAACCCGGCACCGAAAATCGCTCTGGTGTTACATAAAGCAGCTTAGTCCTCCCCTGAAACGCAGCCAGGAGTCGCGCCTGTCGCTCATCGCGATCCAGCAGGCTGTGCACGCAGGACGCCGGCAAGCCGCGGCGTTGCAATGCGCTCACTTGGTCGTCCATCAACGCGATCAGCGGACTGACTACGACCGTAAGGCCATCGCCGAGCATGGCCGGCAGTTGGTAGCAGAGCGACTTACCTTCGCCGGTTGCCATAACCAGCAACGTGTCTTTGCCTGCAAGAAGTCGTCGGATGACGGCTTCTTGGGGGCCACGAAAAGTCGGGTGGCCGAACAGGCGATGCAGTTCTAAGGTTAGGTCTAGCACAACTGTGACGAGCGTAGCAAAGGCGTCGTTTTCGCATAGCAGAGCGATTGTCCGTTCCCATTGGCGAGCTTTGGCCACAACCATGACATGAGCGTGTCCATATCAAGTGACTCTTTACCAGCGTCCGACGATTTTCAATACGGACCGCGGGAACGGCTCCTGCAAATCGGCGAGTCGCGGCTATCTGACGCGGAGTGCTTGGCGTTGCTCTTGCGCACCGGAAAGCGCGGTGAGTCGGCCGAAGTTATGGCGCAGCGATTGCTTCTTCGCTTTGGCAGCCTTGCGTTGCTGGCCGCCGCGCCAGTTCGAGAGATTGCACACGAAAAAGGCATTGGTCTGGTTCGTGCTGCGGCAATCGGCGGCGCATTCGGGCTGGCGCGACGTGTGTTCGAGGCGCGCTTGCGGCCTGGTCGCACGCTGCATCGGGGGGCCGACGTTGCGGCTGTTGTGCGAGAGTCTGTACGCGGCAGTCGGCGTGAGACTTTTTTTGCCCTGCTGCTCGATATTCGTCATCGCATCCTGTCGCTGCGCGTGATCAGCACGGGCAGCTTGGAGCAGGCGCCGGTGCATCCGCGCGAAGTTTTTTCACCAGCAGTGCGCGAAGGTGCCGCAGCTATTGTCGTAGCACATAACCATCCTTCGGGTGACCCGACACCGAGTAGTGAGGACCGCGCCGTAACCGATCGATTGCGGCAGGCCGGGGAGTTGCTGGGGATTCAGCTGCTCGATCACGTAGTGGTGGGTGAGGAGCGCGCCTACAGTTTTGCCGAGTCAGCTTTTGTGTCGCTGACATGAGTCCCCAGTGTGAACAGCAGCAGCGCCGAGGCCCCAACTAGTGCGGCAGTCTCGGTGCGCAACACATTTGGCCCGAGGCCTACCGGCGCAAAGCCGTTCTTTAGAGCGAGAGTCTGCTCATCTGGTGCGAGCCCTCCTTCGGGGCCGACTAGGAGCAACACGTCGCCGTCACTCACCAAACTTGGCTTTGGTGCGCCGCCTTGCGCGATTCGACGGTCGCGGGGCAATTTCGGATCGACCAGGAACTCGCGCACCGAACGCAGCGGTCGAATCTCTGGCAGCCAAGCGCGGTCGCACTGGCCTGCCGCCGCACGAACTATCTTCTGCCAACGATCACTGCGGTCGCCCTGCGGCCGCGTGCGCTCGGTCCACAACGGGTGAAACACCGCAACTCCCACTTCGGTGCCATGCTCGAATAACCACTCGGCACGGGTAAAACGTGGTGGCGCAAACGCGACGTGAACTCGCAGCAAAGGTGGGACTACTGCAGTGTGCGCCGCCACCGTTACGTGCAGGGTGTCCTTGTGATGACCTTCGATACGAGCCTGACATTCAAGCCCGCGGCCGTCACCAAGAGTCACATGATCTCCGGGTGAAACGCGCATCACATGAACGAGATGATGAACCACCTCCCCATGCAGGTTTGCGGGGCCAGATAGCGGCAGAGTGTCGACGAAATATCGGCGGGCCATTCGGTGGGTATACGATGTTCTATTTTGAGGGCCGCATGGGTTCTATGCCAATCGCTTATGCGTAATAGGGGATAGAATAATTTTATTGTGCGAATTGAAAACTCGCATGAGACTATCCGTAGGCCCGTAATTCGCGGCGCAATCAAGGCGCCAAAATCTTTGTCAACTCATTTTGAGGCAAGGAAATAAGTGCTGTCGTGGATGGCAGCGGTAAAGGTTTGGATTTTGGCGCGATTTTATTGGGAACCTAGCCCGATTTTTTTACGTCAAAGCGGATGAAATACCGTTCTACGGTTGCCCCCCTAATTTTTAGGATAAAATGAACCACTTACTCGCGTCAATCTCTCTATTAGCTGCGTTGGCTTCCCAAGCCTCGGCGCAATGTTTTGAATCAAGTTTCGGTACACTGCTCGGTGTGGGAGATGACACCCTGCTGGCTTTGCAGCCAATGAACTTGACTTTCCCCATGCCTGCAGGTGGCGTAGCTGCAAGTTACACGCATGCCCAGGCTAACACGAACGGTAATATCTATCTGACGAACGGCTTGGCCTCGGGCGGGGCAGCGACTGGCTATTCGACTAATGCCACTACTATGTTGACCAACCTGCGAGGCGTTGCCGCTTCACCGCCGCGGATCGCATGCTACTGGCGCGATTTAAACATGCTCGCACTCAACAGCGGTGGCGTGTATTACAACAATACGATCCCGGGTAAGTTCGTAATCACCTGGAAGAACGCGGTAGCTTATGGCCAAACGGCGCCGATTTTTACCGTGCAAGCGCAGCTGTTTGCGACTGGTGAAGTCCGGATGTTCTACGCTAACTTTACTAACACCACAATTACTCCCATGTGCGGCGTTTCGGTTGGCAATGCAGTGGGGTCATCAGCAAGCTTGCCGGTGGTTCTGAATGCGGGCGGCAATAGCTCCAGTAATGGTTTGATGTATCAATCATTCAGCGTCCTGAATACGTTCAATTTGCAAAATAAGGCTATCAGTTTCTTGCCAAATGCGTTAGGCGGATACGATCAGTCTGTTAGTTCCTGTATTCCAGCTTCTGCCACGAACTATGGCTCAGGCTGCAATACAGCTTCGGCAACTGCGTATCAAAACTTCCCCGCAAATACGGTAAACCTTGCGAATGCGAAAGTTAAGCTAAGCCCAAACTCTGTTGGCGGCTATGATTTTACTTCTGGCATTGGCACGAACTTCGTGCATACGTTGCCTGGCCTCGCCATGGCTGATGACACCGTTGCCACGCTTGTGCTGCCTATTGGGTTTAACTACCCTGGCGGCGTAACTTCTTCATTGACGATTTGTTCGAACGGCTACATCTGGATGCAGCCTAATGTTTTGGCGGACTTTACGCCAACTAATGCAGAACTGTTCAGCAACCCGGCGCGCATTTGCCCGATGTGGTGTGACGCAGTGCCAGATGCACTTCACGACGTTTATGCCGAAGTGGATGCGGTTAATAGCAAAGCTTACGTGACTTGGAGCAATGTCCCGATCTTTGGTGGCGTTGGCGGCAACTGCGATTTGCAGACCGAATTCAACCTGGTAACCGGCGAGATTGAGATTCGCTATGGCGCAGTTACCTGCGGTAACACATCGATCGCTGGTTGGACGACTGGCTCTGCTGGGCCGTCAGTGGTTGATGCTGGCAATCAATCAATGATTGCTGGTGGATTTAGGACAACGAGTTCAGAAGTTAATCCACTTAGTCTCGCCGTTGCACCCGCTCCGGTTTTAGGTTCCGTGATTACTTATACAACGACGAACATCACTGCTTCGTCCATCTTGAGTGCTTTGGTCGTGAGCTTTGGTGGCTTTGATCCAGGCGTCAGCCTGACAGCTTTGGGGGCCCCAGGTTGCAGTCAATTTGTTGACCTGAGTTTGGGAAATACTTCTGTTTATTTTGGTTTCCCAACGGTCACCAGCTTGCTAACTATCCCGAACAACAGCTCGTTTGCAGGCATGATTCTTTATAATCAGTCCATTGCACTAGACCTGTCTGCCAACGCGCTTGGCATTCTGGCTAGCAACGGTGTGAAACTTTTCCTGCAAGGCTTCTGACCGGCATAGGTTGCTTTGCCATTAGGCAGATCGATTAACGGCCGCAACGGTGATCCCGTTGCGGCCGTTATTATTTTGCAGTTAGTGATTGAGAACCCAGAGCGTGATTCTTTCGCGGCACGGTGTCGCTCATCTGGGGGAGGAATGTGAGGAGCCGGGGCAAACAGCTGCTCCCTTGTCAGGAGCCGAAGGGGTGGCGACCATGCTTAGTGCCGCTCGGATTGTAAGGAAGTCAGCTTGCTTGCCCTGCAAACCGGCCCGCGGAAGCTGCTCGCGGCGATCTTCGATCGGGATGCGATCGTGAAGATCCTCATGCGGTTTGGCCTGCCGACATAACCGCCGTCGCTGGCGGCTCGGCCGCCGATGCCGCGGTTGCCTTGTTAGCTGGATGCGGTGACAGGTGGGTAGAAAGTGGGCCGCTGGGTGGCGCTCAACCCAGTTCAAATTGGCGCTTGGCGTCAATTACGTCGCGATTGATTGCTACGATCGCTTCGTCGAGGCGGTGGCCGAGCTCCTGCTGCTTGCTCAAAACCATTCGTACTTGGCGCATCATTTGAATCGCCATCCGCAGAATACGCACTACGTCGCCGGCATCTGTACGAGCAAGTCGAGCAAGATCTTCGACGCTGCCACCGTGGCTCCACGAATTGATTGCTGCTGCAATGCCCCAGTCGGGTTCCTTGATCGGTTCACGAACGCTGTGTTGAAGCTCGATATTAATAAAGCGTTGCACTGCGTTCGTAACAGCTTCCATGCCAGAACCAAGCGCACGAGAATTGCGTGGGTCTGCGCTGCGGCGTTCTTCGTGGATCAGCGCTGCGAAAGTTACTGCTAGCTGGTGTATGTCCATGCCGTCGAGAACCCCGCCAAACAGCAGTTCCGTTACTTGGATCTCATAGCCGTTGATCTTCTGCGCAACTTTGCCGCGATCGAGAATGCCCTCGTCGCCGAGGTAGCCTGCCGAGCGCAGGATCTGGATGCGGTTCAGCAGCGTTGCGCGTGCGGCGTTACGTTTTTTGGTGCGCGCAGATTGTGATCCGGTTTGTGCCTGATAAGCGGCAAAGCTCCTGTCGTAGGCATCGAGTAAGCCGATGCCCATTCGGTCGTAGAGGCTTAGGATCGTCGAGTAGGACAGGTTGAAGCGTGAAGTGATCGGCTCGACCTTGCCGCTGTGGTAGCGAGAGAGCGGCGCATTTAGCAGGTCTTCGTCCTCGAGGATCGCAATCACGAGGCCACTTTCGTCGAGACCCTGGCGACCGGCGCGCCCCGCCATCTGCAGGTAATCTCGCGCTCGCATGTAATCCATCTGCACGCCGTCGAATTTACGCAACAGGTCGAACACTGCCGTGCGCGCTGGCATGTTGATTCCTAGCGCAAAGGTCTCGGTGGTGAAAAGCAGTTTTAGCAGGCCGCTGGTAAACAGTCGCTCGACCACTTCCTTATGGATCGGCAACATGCCCGCGTGGTGAAAACCCGTGCCCTGTAGTGCCCTGCCGAGAATGCCATGAAGTATTGGGTCTGCCGCTACGTCGAGTTCGAAGCGGACGCAGATATCTGAAAACAGCGACTGCAACTGTTCGCGCTCGGCGCGGTTGAGCAGGCGGCGGGTCATGTTGCGTTCGGCTTTGATCTCGCATTCCTTGCGCGAAAAGCAGAAGTAAAGAATCGGCAATAGCTGGCGGGTGACGAGTTCGTCGAGCAACTGAATGTATGGCCGCGGTCCAATCATGTGGCGGCGTCCCCTTTCGCGCGTGCCCTTGTCGCCAGAGCGTGAGCGCTCGCTTTTGCGATGAAAGTCGCGTCCACCTTGCCGCTTGTTGCTTTCGAGCGCGCGTTGATGCAACAACTTCGCTCGGCTTAGCTGGCTCAATTGAAACACGCCGGCATCTGGGTGGAACAGTCGGTGCGAGAGTGGCACTGGCCGCTGCTTATGCTCGATTACTTCGAGCTGCTGTGGCCGTGATTCTGCGATCCAGTTGCCAAACTCGATTAGGTTGTCGATGGTCGCCGACAGGCAGACAAAGCGGACGTGTTGCGGTGCGAAGATTAGGCTTTCCTCCCAGACCGTGCCGCGTTCGATATCGTCGAGGAAGTGGATCTCGTCGAAGATCACGAAGTCGGTGTCGCGAAAGCGTTCTGGGTCCTCAAACACCGCGTTGCGAAAGATCTCCGTCGTCATGATGCAGAGTTTTGCGTCTGCATGCAGCGTGAGGTCCCCGGTCATCAAGCCAACGTCGAGCCCAGCTTCTTTGAAGTCGCGGAACTTTTGATTGCTGAGCGCCTTTACCGGGCTGGTGTAGATCGCACGGCGGCCGGAGCGGACCGCTTGTTCGATTGCATACTCGGCGACCAAGGTCTTGCCCGAACCAGTTGGAGCCGCAAGGAGCACATTTTTGCCAGCCTCGATGGCAGCAGCTGCTCGTACTTGGAAATCGTTGAGCGTATAGCCCTTGAACTGCTGGCCCGCCACATGGCACAGAATGACCACTTGTGGAGGACTTTCAACTAGTAGCAATAATCTCTGTTCAGGACTCCCCTTCACCTTGACTGGCTTCTGCTGGTCCTGTGGCTATGCTCCTCGCCGCTCCGCAGGTCGCGGGGAGCGTTTCGTAGATCCGGTCCAAAGGCGCTGCTTTTCGTTGTCGATGCAGTGGCGCCGTATCCCTAAATCAATCCCATGGAAATCAAGCCCGAAATCAGCATTGCCAAGTTCATCAGCCGTCACCTGTCGCAGGTGAAGCTCCTGTCTCGCGTCCTCGAGCACGAACTCGATCTCGCGAAGGGAGCACGCGAAGTCACGGTGGATCGCAGCACCATCGAGAACATTCTCGACACGCTTGAGATCTTCGTTGAGGACTGCGAAGGCGCCGCTGGTGTGCAGCGCGAGCGCAGCAAGAGTGTCGAGAGCAAGCCAGCGGTTGCGCGTCTGAACTAATTGCGATTGTTTTTTCGGCTCTTCGAACCGGTCGCCGCTTGGTGAGAACGAGGCGCGGCCGGAGTGTTCGTTCTGCGGCGTGAATCATAAAACGCAACGGTGACTTCTACAGCCAGCATGGGACCGCGCAGCAGCACACATACATGGGTGGCGCGAGCAGTCGTCTGGATTGCATTCCTCGGCGTTGCCATTGGCTTTGGGCCGTCGGCATACGCGGTGCTGGCGAAGCGACTCGACAAGCACTCACAGAGCAGCCCGCTGGTCGATCTTGATCTGGTCGGTTTCCAAAAGCGGCCGGCGTGGCTCGGCGAGACGTTATTGCTGGTGATCAGTCGGGACTTGCAGCCATGGCTAAACGGTCGCGTGCCGATCCTCGATGAAGTTTCGGCGCGCCAGCTGCTCGCTGGATTGCAGTCTGTGCCATGGGTTACAGAGACGCGTCTTGACCGAGTGTTTCCGGATCATTTTGCCGTGCACTTTGGTCTGCGTCAGCCGGTTATCGCAGTCCGTGATGGGCAAGGCCGCCCGCTCTGCCTGTGCGACCGTAGTGGCACTGTCCTGCCATTCGTTGATGGCCTTGAGTTGCCAGTTGTTGTGTTGCGGCGTGAGGGCGGCGCGGACACACTGCACTCGACCTTTGGTGAGATTGCCAACGATGACCGCGCGCTTGCAGCCGCGGCGATCGCTGTCGAGTGGCGCGATCAGTTTGCACCGCTCGTGCCAGGTGGGCCAAAGCTGATCGAGATCGATACCACCAATCTTGGCGAGCGCTGGGTGCGCAGCCCGGACTATCCAGAGGTGCGCGTGCACCTGCAGCGTGATGATGGTGCCGCAGTGATTTTTGGCTACGACAAGCCGGTTGGGTCGGTGCTGCCGCGAGTTCCAGTACGAGCCAAGGCCGCGGTGTTGCGTGCAATCCTTGCCGACTTCCCGGGTCTGCATGGCTTGGTCTCGGGGGACTTGCGCTTTGAGGTGAGATGGCGAACGTGGTTACAACCACGTCAGGGCTGATGCCCGAGGCGGCGTAATACTTTGAAGATCTGCTTGTCCTGCGATGGAGTCGCTGCAACCAATCAGGACCGTTGCGCGAGCTGTGAGATCGCGCTGCTGCCGACCTCGGCGGTTCACTTCCCCATTCGTCGCGGCGAAGTTGACGCGGGCAACCCATTGCTTGGATCCGTGATCGACGGAAAGTTTTTACTGCAGAACGTGCTCGGCCGCGGCGGCATGGGCACGGTGTTCCGGGCCACGCACACAGTTTCGCAAGTGCCGGTGGCAATCAAGTTGTTGCACCCACGGCTGTCTGCGCGGCCGGAATTTCGGCGCTCCCTGCTTTCCGAGGCGCGCAAGGTTGGTCGGGTAGTTCACGACCAATGCGCGCGAGTGCTGGACGTTGGTGAGACCGAGGAAGGCACCGTTTATCTCGCGATGGAGCTTGCCGACGGCGAGACGCTCGATGCGTGGGTGCGCGATGCACCGATGCCGATCGGCATTGCGATCGACGTGCTCACCCAGATTGGTCGCGCTCTGGTTGCCATTCATGCTGCGGGCCTCGTGCACCGCGATCTCTCGTCGCGCAACGTGATGATCGCGCTGCGCAACGGCGTGCCAATCGTGAAGGTGCTCGACTTTGGCATCGCGCAGTCGGTCGCGATCAAAAAGGCTGCGGAAGATCGCGCTGCCGGCGATGTCGCATTCGCCAATCCGGTTTTTTCCGCGCCTGAGCATCTCGCTGGCAACGAAGTCGATGCGCGTGCCGACCTATACAGCTTTGGCGTGGTTGCGTATCAGGTGTTGACCGGGAGGTTGCCGGTGAATCAACCCGATGCGAGGACTGCCGCGCGCGCGACGATTGCTGGCGAACTGCAGCCGCTGGGCACGCCGCCACAAGTGCCGCGTCGCTTGCTCCGTCTCGTGCAATCTTGCTTGGCTCGCGATCGTAATCAACGGCCACAAAATGCTGCCGCGCTGTTGACTGAATTGACCGCGCTTTTGCCGCGTCGTTCGCAGTGGCTGCAGCGCATCAGCGTGGTCACTTTTGCTGCGGCTGCGATTGCGACGCTGCTGTCGATCACTCGCACGTCGCAGCCATTCATGCGGCTGATGGGTGACAAACTGACGTTGCTCGACGGAACGCTGCTGCCAACGACGCCCGTGCAATACCTGAAGTCGGCGAATGTCGCTTCGCTGCGCGGTACTTTCGGGGGCTTCACTGCGGACCGTTTGGTGGTTGAGATCTGGCGCTCTGGCCAAGTGTTGCACCGCCAGCAATTGCTGCCGCAAGTAGATCGCGCCGGCAGCCTGGTGCTGCAGGCCGACACCCAAACGCAGTGGGAGCAAGTCGTCGAACGTCTTAGAAACGGCAGTCGCGAAGGCCCGCTCGATCTCTTGTTCTCAATCCCTGGCGAGGCAGTACTGGGCGATGCACGACTGCAGATCGATGATTCCGTGCCTGAGTTACGGAGCGCGATCGAAAGCGGCAGCGTTGATGGTAGAAGTTTGCTGAGCAACGCCGTGCTCCGTTGGCAAATCGAGGACCATACCGGGCTTTCCGAGTTTCAATTGCGCGTGCGCCTGGCTGACGAGCGCGTCATGACGCGCTCGTTACCGCTGGCCACCGGAACCAGCGAGGTCGAACTTGGCTTGTTGATCGCACAGCATTGGCAAGGCTTCGAGGCGCTTGGCGCTGGGGAGGTCATTCTGGTGGCGGTCGATCGAGCCGGCAATCGGACAAGCTCGCCGCCGGCGGTGTTTGAAGCCGTGGATGTAGCTGTGCCGCAGGTTGAGCAAGTTACCGGTCTCAGCGGTGAGGCAATGATTCCGTATTTTGGCCCGCAGGTCCTAGTGCAGGCGAAACTGTCGGGCATTGAAGCAGGTTTGCGTTTTAGCGTGCTCGACGCACAGGGACACGAACGCCTGATTGGGTCGCAGCCGTCCCCAGATGCTCTGGGACTCTGCCGGATAGAGCTGCGCGCCCTTGCTAATAATGGCGACTATTCGTTCACCAATGGGACCTACCGTTTCATCATCACGGACCTGGCGGGCAATCGCAGCGAGCAAGCCATTGCGCTGTCCTTTCGCAGTCGCAGTGTGGATGGTCGAGTTGTGGACGCAAACGCAGTTGGTGCTGTGCGGGCCGGCGATGAATTGGTGATCGCCGCCGGGCATGAAATCGCGCTCGACTTTCGCTGCAACGCGACTTTCCGACCGCTGCGTGCGCTGGTCCAATCGAAAGTTGGTGCTGCACGGCCGGAGCAGGCCGAAGTGTCAATGGTCCAGCAAAGCGACGGCGGTGTTCGCTTCGTTCTGCCGCCGCTTTCCGATGGAGAGTATGAGTTTGTGATCGACCTTGAGGAGCCTGGGGTGGAAGGCGCACACTCGGCGCGTTGGCTGCAGCGTTTGCTCGTGCTACCGCCAAGCATCACGCTGCAATTGCCAGATTGCCGCGGGCGGTTTCTCGAACAACTTCGGCAGGCTGGGGTATTCACTGTCGAAGGGGATCAACTGCGCGATGGCACATTTCGTATCGAGGCTGCGTTGCGGCGCTGCATTCGTGGCGCGGTCTGGGTTGGTCCAGATCCCGGGCAACTCATAGCGATGCTGATTCCCGAACCAGAGAGTCTGGTCGCAAACCTGTTGCCACGCATTCGCGTGACCAATGGGCGCAACATCGTCGCCTTTGAATTGCGCGACATTCTTGGCCGCCCGGTGCAGGTGGAGTGTGGCGGTCACCCAATGCCAGTTCTGCAAGTTGAAAACCATGCGCTAGCGTTGCTCGCAGACTTTTATTTTGATCCGGCGTTGCCGCAGATTGTCGGTGAAGAAGTGCGCGTCGAGTTTGAACAGCCGACGCGCATCAAGTTGCGGTCGCCATTGCCGTTCCTTGAGATTGATCGGCCCGAGCTGAAGCTGGCGGTGGGCAATGGCGAATGGGTTGCCGCAGCGCTTCGCCCTTTGCCCGTGGGTAGCGAGCTTGAATTCATGCTGCCGTTTCAAGCGTGGGTGGAGGCTGCGGGTTTGGATTCCTTCGCACGCGAGTCCTTTCCAACGGGGATCACAGTTACCTTTGATGCAACCCTGCGCACGCCCGCCGGATCGTTGCCGCTGCGCATCGGCTTGCATACCGCACGCACCACGCTGCGGCCAATCCGGCTAGGCGAGCTTGCGCCGGTCAAACTGTCCGCAACACTGCCGCAGGCGTTTTCCGCGATCGAAATGGTGCCGGTGCTTGCGCCATCGGGCGGGTTGTTTCTCGAGCCTGTGCCGGCCGAGGTTCCCGGCCGCGCGTCGTTCCGTTCGCAACCGCCGCTCGAGATCCGTAACTTCCCTGACGTATTTGTGCAGCGTGGCGAGTTTACGATTCACCAATATGCGGTCGTGCTGGAGCAGCTCGCGGAGGTCGGCGACAAAGCGGCACTTTTGCATGCCGACGATCCGCTTGGTATTGCTCGCGCAGAAGTGCGCAACATGTTGCCATTGTCGCTGCACGGGGACGCGGCTCTGTTTGCGCGGCTGGTCGAGCAGAATCCCGAAGGTGCGGTGCAGGGAGTAAGTTTCTTTCAGGCATTTACTGCCGTGCGGCTGTTGTCGCTTTCCATCGGCGGCACGCCGGACCTGTTGCGTCTGCCGCTCGGGTGCGAACTGGAACTTGCGGCACTGGGTGCAGACCGTGGAAGTGCCTCGCTTTATGGTGCAGCGGTGCATGGCGCTGGGATCGACGGCGAGGCATGGCGCTCTGCTGCGCTTGGCTTTGAGGCTTCGGTTGCTGGGCCATCGGCTTTGCAATCAGCCGCAGCTGGCGACAAGGTGGCCTCTCCGTTTGGTGGCGATTTTACTGGGCTCGATTTTGGCGCGCGCGAGTGGGTGATGGACCTGCCTTGGGGGCCAGAGCCACGCAATGAGTTTGCGTTGCCGGAGTGGAGTTCGGATCACAGCACGTTGTCGGCGCGCACGCTGCAATTTGCGCGCGGCATGCCACCGCCTGCGAACTTGCAAGCCAGATTGCGGACCCTTGGGGTCCTCCGTGGGCTGCCGCTGGGTGCGATTACTGGCCTGCTTGATGCTCGCGGTGCGCCACTGCGCGAGCTTGCTTTTTTGCGCTTGCCAGAAACCGTGCCAGGTGTGGTTCGCAGTGAGCAAGTTCGTCGGGATGGCCGCGATTTACTGCCCGGCTCGGTTGACCCGCGCGTCCTGCGTGCTGGTTTCCGCATCGCCAGCGGTCAAGGTTTTGTGGCTCGAGTGCGAGGGCTTTGAGCTATGCATTCACGGCTCATTCGCATGCCTAAAATCGCCTTCTTCGCGGCACTGCTACTTGCGAGTTGTCAATCGCCGCGGGCAGAGCTAACCGGGCTCGCGGAACAACCACCGCTCGATTACGCGGTGCTGGTGACGGGCGGTGCATACCTGACTGGCGGCGATGGCATCGCTGATACGTTTGTTATCCCGATCCCTAGCAGAGAGGTCGTTGACCTGACTGAAGTGCACGATGTGTTGCAATCGGGTGTGGTTTTCCGGCGCCTCGGAATCGACGCCGACGAAGCGCATCGGCATCTGCTGCTGCAGCAACTCCGGTCGAGTTCTGCTGACCCTGCGTTGCTCGAATATCTGCAACGCGTCCGCGATGATGGCTTTGATTTGTTGCTGGTGGTGGAACAGGTTCAGAATGGCGGTATCGAGTCGCAGGGCATCAATGGGCGTTGGCCTGTGACGCTTGCCACTTGGCTGTTGCTCGGTGTCGGCGTGTTCATTCCTGATCACACGTTTGAGTCGCGGGCCATGCTGCGAGTGACCGTGCGCGATCTGCAATCGGGCCGAATCGTGCACGATTCTGGGCTATTCGCCGGCCCCGTCGACCTGTCTCTCATTGAGCGCAGTGATTTACTTGGGATCTTGATGTCGGTTTTGGTGCCGCCGTTTTGGGTTGGCGATGACCAAGAGCGGGTTCGGTCGGCAGTGAGCCAAATTACTTTGCGGCGCTTATTGGTTTCGTTGGCACGGGAACTAAAAAGTGAGCCGGTTCGACAGCGCTTGAGTAGCACGAATGGTGCCACGATCCGCATGCTGAACGGCCGCCGATTGCGAATCGAAGCTGCGGAAAGTATCAGCTCTGTGCGCCTGCGTCCCTCGGGCCTGTTGTTGTCAGACACTGTGACCCAGGCGTTCGAGCGTGACCTCCTGGCGACGTTGCGCAGTGTCGACGGCCGGTTTGGCTATGAGACCGATCTGCCTGCCTCGGTCCCTTCTGGAGCCATGCAAGTATTGGTCGGCACGATTACCGGTGGCGTAGTCTCGGCGACGCTCGCGGTCAGAGGTGAGCGGTGAAGTTGCCGCAGCGTTTTGACGTCGGAGTTGCAACGCACACAGGGATCGTCCGCAGCACCAATGAGGACGATTACCTGCTGCTTGCACCACCAAAGGGCTTGCCTTGCGAATTGGTCGTGGCAATCGCTGACGGCATGGGGGGCGTTAGTGGTGGCGCGGAGGCGAGCCGATCGGGACTGCGTGGCTTTGCGAGTGGCTTGTTGGCTGCCACCACCGATGCTGCGAACCAAGCAGCACTCGAGGCCGCCATGCGGCAGGGTTTCAAGACGGCCTGCAACCGCGTGCAGGAACAGGCATCTGCGGTGCCGGCTTTGCGTGACATGGGAACGACGTTGACGGTCCTGTTGTTCCGTGAACAAGATTTAGTAATTGGTCACGTAGGTGATTGTCGAGCCTACCGGTTGCGGGACTCCCGACTGGTTCAGTTGACTTTGGATCACGCCTCGCGCGAACAGCAGAACCGACTGTTGCGAGTGATTGGCGGTAGTCAGGCTGAGGCGGCACCAGACATCGAGCGAACGCATTTGATGGTTGGCGACCGACTGCTGCTATGCAGTGACGGCGTTTGGAGCACGGTCACGGATGAGCGGCTGAGCGAGCTCTTGGGCAAGTCAGGCGCACAGGCCGCCGCCGATCAGATTCTTCAGCAGGCGATCGGCGCTGGCGGCCCTGATAACGGCACTGCGTTGGTGGTCCATGTGGTGCAAGACCGGGCCAGTGGCAACTGGGTCGACCGCCAGTTGCCCAGAGAGGAGAGCTCGCGGGTGGCGGAGCTTTCGCGCCAAACCAGAGGGCCGCAGCGGCCGGCCTGGCCTTGGTTTCTACTTGCGACCGCGCTGATTCTTTTCGTCCTGTTGTGCCTGCAGTGGTTTATGGGGCTGGACTTTTGGGGTTGGTTGCGCGCTCAATTTTATGGCTGAGCCGCGACCGCGATTTTCACTGCGCGGGCGCCAATGGTGCAGTTGCCGATCTACGTGGTTGCTCCCGCGGCTTCGAGACGCAACGATGCGCTAGTCCGATGGCCAAGAAGCTGCAGCGTAAAATCCCCGTATCCAAGTCCGCCAACACGCCGGTTGTCGCTGGCGTAAAGGATGGACGTGTCCGTGGGCGGGTTGGTCCCAAGATGCTCGCCGAGTTCACCAGCCAACTGTCGGTGCTGCTCAGCGCCGGCATTCCGATCATGCGCTCGCTGCGCGTGATCGAAGGTCAGATGGCCGCCGGTCCAATGAAGCGGATTTGTGGCAGTCTGGTTGAAGACGTGGAAGGTGGCACGCCGTTGTCGGAGGCAATGCAGAAGTATCCCACGACGTTCGACTCGCTCTACACCAACATGGTGCGTGCTGGCGAGGCTGGCGGTGTGCAAGAGGAGATCCTCAACCGACTCGCTTCGTTCATGGAGAAGAGTCAACAGATCAAGCAACGCGTGATCGGTGCGTTGATGTATCCGGTGGCGATCATGGTGGTCGCCTTCCTGGTGTTGCTGCTGGTGTTCGCGCTCGTTATCCCAAAGTTTAAGGCGGTGTTTGAGACGATGGGCGGCGGCATGAAGAGCTTCCATTGGTCGACGCAGCTGGTGATCGGTTTAGGCGAGCACATGAAGGTGTATTGGTGGACCTATCTGCTCGGTGTCGTGTTGCTGGCCCTGCTGCATCGCGTGTTGATGGTGCGGGTCGAGGGTTATCGCCGAGTCATGCACCGGTTCGTGCTCAAGGTGCCGATCTTTGGCCGGTTGTTGCACATGAGCTTGGTTGGCCGGTTCGCACGTACTTTCGGCACGTTGATCCAGAGCGGTGTGCCGCATCTTGACGCGCTCGACATCCTGCGTGCTTCGGTCGCCAATGTGCACATGCGCGATGCCGTGGCCTCGGTCCATGACTCGATCCGCGAAGGTGCTGGCATCGCCGTGCCGATGGGTGAGAGCGGGATGTTCGATGACATCGTCGTCAACATGGTTGATGTCGGCGAGCAGACCGGCGAACTCGACCGCATGCTCGTCAAGATCGCCGATCGCTATGAGATCGAAGTCGATCGCACCGTCGACACTACGTTCAAGGTTATCGAGACGTTGTTGCTCGTGGTGATGGCCGTGATCGTCGGCTTCATCGTGTTTTCGCTGTTCATGCCGCTGATCACGATGATGCGCGCCCTCAATCGCCACTGATCCTCGTGAGCCTCGCATGGCGCATCCTGCTAGCAGCACTGCTGACCAACCTGTTGGTCGTGAGCGGTGTGCAAGCAGTGTTATTCGCGGTTCAGCAGGAGTGGTTTCGCATGGCGCAAGGCGAAAAACTCGCAGCTTCGCGGTTGCCGTTCTTGGTCGATGTCTTCAGGGTTGACCGGCCAGCTGCGGAGCAAGTGCGGCGGATCCTGCGCAGTCCCGTCGGCAGATTGGAGGACGCGATCGTCACCAGCGAAAACCGGCCACCGGTCTACGGCCTAGTCGCCATCAACCCGCGTGGTGCCGTGCATCGTGACCCTGACATTTTCCTGGCGCGCACGATCATGGATGGCTTTTTGCGTGCGCATGAAACGGACGCTTTGGTGCCGTGTGGCAATGGCTACGCGGTTGCCGTGCGCGTCGGCAATCGCGCCGTCGGCAATCTCTGGTTTGTTCTCAAGTTGTCGCTGGATGACATGCCGTCATTGCCGTTGTGGTTTTCGGTCGGCGCTGTGCTGTTGAGTTCGCTGCTGTTCGGCACGTTGATTTACTGGCTCGTGGTGCGCACGGTTGGCCGTCCGCTTGCACGGGTGAGTGCCGCTGCTGCGCAGGTGGGAATGGGCGCGTATGGCGTGCGATTGCCAGTGCTGTACGGCGTGCGCGAACTCGACACCATGGTTGCCTCGTTCAATGCCATGGCGACCAAAGTACAGAGCCATACCGGCGAACTGCAGCGTGCCGTCACTGCCGCAGTCGAAGACGTAAAGCAGAAGGAGCGCGCGTTGGTAATAAGTTCGCGCCTGGCCTCGGTCGGCACGCTGGCCGCCGGTATCGCTCACGAGATCAACAACCCGATTGGCGGTATGCAGAACGCGGTCCACCGGCTGCTGCAGGAACCGGAACTCAGCGAACGGCAACGCTCCTATCTGCAACTGGTCCTCGACGGCCTGCAGCGCATCGGCCGTACCACTCGCAAGATTCTCGACTTCTCGCCACGCGCGGCGGTGGCTCGGCCATTTTTGTTGGGCAGCGCAGTCGAAGGTGCGCGCGCGCTGCTGGAGCATCGGTTGCAGAGTCAGGGGGTCCGCTTCACGTCCACAGTGTCTGCGGAACTCGGCGTGGTGGGGGACGTGCATGAGATTCAGCAGGTATTGCTCAACGTGTTCCTCAACTCGCTCGACGCTTTGCAGCAGAAGGGCGCTGGCGGCAATATCACAGTCACCGCCGCTGCCGAACCCGGTCGGGTGCAGCTGCTTGCCGAGGACAACGGGCCCGGAATGGATGCAAAGGATCTGCCGCGCGTGATGGACCCATTTTTCACCATGCAAAAACGGCCTGATGCGAGCGGCCTTGGGATGTTTATCAGCTATTCGATTGTGCGGAATCACGGTGGCGATCTGACGCTCGACTCGGCACTTGGACAGGGCTTCCGTGTGCGACTAACGCTACCCATGGCGCCTTGAGGGACGCTTAGGTTGCGCCCCGCTTGAGTCCAGAGCCTGCATTAGGCATGCTTGCCAATGATTTTTGTCACGTTCAGCAGGTCTGGAGCTCATCCGATGAAATGGCATGTCCCGGTGGTCTTTGGCTTATTGGCTGCCGGCGGGTTCTTCGCCGGTCAGCTATTCTCGAACTGGTCCATCGCGCCCGAGTTGCAGGCCCAGGGCACGCGCGGACCGGTAAACATTCCGCCGCCGCCACCGATCACAGCCATCTTGCCGCCAGTCGACACGTCGGCGGTCAGGCCGGTGATCTACAGTGATGACGGTGGCCGCACAGCTTCAAACGGTGATTTCCTAGCGGTTACGGGCAGCTACGGCGTTGGCACTTCGGTGTTGTATCTGATCGATTCCAAGACCCGGCAACTGGCGGTCTACGAGGCGCGCGGCGGCAGTCCGGATATGCGTCGGATTGTATTCGTTGGCGCCCGCAAGATTGATTTGGACCTCCAGCTCGAGGGCTACAACGACCGGAGCGAATACGAGTATGTCCGGCTGCGCAAGTTGTTCGAGAAGGGCGACACCAAGAACGGTGAACCGACGACCGGTCTTGAAGGACGAGCGAACGGAGGCAAGTAGCTCTGGTCCTCGGCGCAAATCTTTGTAGGATCAAAATCTTCACATCTAACCCCCTGACTCGTCCCGAGTAGATCGAGGAACACCCGTGTCCGAGAAAGACGATTTCCTTTCGTTTGAGAAGGCTCTCCGTGAGCTCAAGATGCGTAGTGAAGAGTTGAAGAAGCTGGTCTCCGAAGGTGAGATTCGCGCCTTCAAGGACGGCGACTCGATGAAGTTCCGTCGTGAAGATGTTGTCGCACTCACTGCCAAGTCGAAGGGCGAAGAAGAACTCGCATTTGCGGATTCGCTCGAAGACGACACCGGCATGGTCACTGAGCAGTTGACCGAAGAGGACACGTTGCTGGCGGAAGACGATTATCCGATGAATGCGCCGACGCAGCCCTTGGGTAGGCCGTCGCGGTCCGACTATGTTGGCGCTGAGCCAGCCAGCAAGGAGCCAGGCTGGGTTACCGGCTTTGCCATCGTCGGCACGCTCGTGCTGATTTGGGGCTTCTTAGTCACCTTCTCGGTGGCCAAGGAAGCGAATCCGGCTGACAGCGCGTTCACCTCGTTGTTCGCCGCCCAGAAAAAAGCCAAGTAGCGTCCGGCCCTTTTTTTTGCAAAGCGGTTGCCTGGTACGCACGCGAGCCGTTGGCTTTTGCGCATTCAGCCAGCAGTGGGGGCTGCTGCTTGTGGCAATCACATTGGTTGCGGGCTAGGTTTTCGCTGCTGTGGCGCGGCCACCGGTCGGTCGCGCTCGGCATGTAAAAGACTCCGTTTGGAGGGGATCCAATGTCATCGATGAGAAGCACCTTTGGTTTGGCAGTGTTGTTACTCGCTGCGGCTTGTGTCAGTCCTGAAGAGCATCGCCGTGCCCTGAATGCAAATAACGCTCTGCAGGCCGAGTTGGCTTCGCTGAGTGAGACCCAGCGCGCAACGCAAAAAGAAAACGATCGGCTGCGCGCTGACCTTGATCGGGTTGGCAAGCAGGCTGCTGATGCGGATTGGATTCGTGATCAGAAGGTCAAGCTCGACGAGTTGCTGAAGCAATTTCAGGCTGGTGGCACCCGCCAGATGGAAGGCGTCGATCTGGTGCGCACGCCCGAGGGATACGCATTCCGCGTGCTCGGCGGTGTGCTGTTCTCGCCAGGCCGCGCGGACCTCAGTGAGCAGGGCAAAAAGACTCTGCAGTCGATCCTCACAACTCTGCAGAAGGAAGGCAAGCGCGTGCGTGTCGATGGCCATACGGACGATCAGCCAATCGCGCGCAGCCAGTGGGGCACCAACTTGCGCCTCTCGGTTGAGCGCTCGATTTCAGTGGCAGACTTCTTGATCAAGCAGGGCATGCCAGCGGATCACCTTGGCGTTGCTGGATACGGCGAGTTCCGCCCCGCGGTCGATGGCAAGGGCGATGATGTGCGCGCAAAGAATCGTCGCGTCGAGATCTTGATGCTCGACCAGTGAACCTGCCGCAGCGCTGCGGATTGCTATTTTTCGCCGTTGCCTTAGCTGGCTGCGGCGAGCGTGCACCGCAGGCTCTGGCGCGCACTGGTCGGCTAGGTTCGTTCCGTGATCTCGTATTGTTCGAGCGCGCTCCGTCACTTGGTGGCCCGTTTTTTCTCGATCGTTTCGAGGTCACGCGGGCAGACTGGACAGAGTTCGCGCGCACTCCTACTGGCATTGCCAACGCGGCGCCCATGCCTGTGATTGCAGTGGTCAGCGACGACGCCTTGCCAGTGACAGGTATTGACTGGTTGCAAGCGCGAGCGTTTGCAACGTGGCGATGTTGTCGCCTGCCATCGTCCGTGGAGTGGTGGTATGCGACCACCGCGAATGGTCGATACGCGTTTCCTTGGGGCGACAACTACGACTCTGCGCGTGCCAACACGTATGAGCTTGGGCTTTTCAAACCAGTGGCGGTCGGCACTTTTGAATCAGGTCGTGCCAATGCCCTTTCGCCATATGACCTAGTTGGCAACATCGCCGAATGGACCGAGTCCGTGCCGGCAACTTTTTTTCAATCAGAGCCATCCGCGTTGTCTGCGGTTTGGTCCGCCACGCGAGTGCTGCAGGCCAGTCCAGCACTCGCAGCCTGGTCATTTCCAGGTTTTGGTTGGTCGCCGTTTTTATTGGTTCAGGCCGCCGGAGAAAGTGCGCCGCGCGAAGTGCTCGGCAGCGATTTTGCATCGGACCGCACTGATTTTGTTCGGGCCCACGCGTTGCGCGATCGCACCGACACGATCGGCCTCAGACTTTGCTCGCGGCCCGCAGAGATCCTGCGCGCGGTCGCTGCGATTGCAGAAGAGCTATCGATCGACGATCGACAACAACTGCGTCGGTTCATCCTGCGGCAGGGTCACGCAGAAGTGTTGCGCGCAGCGCTGTCTGAATGTGCGCAGAGAGCAGCACTCGACAGCGAACAGCTCGCGTTCTGGCGCGTTTATCTGCCGTGACCGGCAACTCCCGTGATTCGTTTGCGCGCTATCGCGAAGAACTCGACGCGATGGGCTTTCGGCCAAGTAGCGCACGCGGCCAAAACTTTCTGCTCGATCCGACTCTGCATCGCTACATCGCGGAAGCTGCGGCGAAAAGCCCTGAAGATGTGGTGCTCGAGATTGGGGTCGGCCTAGGTTTTCTCACGCGCGAGCTGGCGGTTCGTAGCCGCCGTGTCATCGGCGTTGAGATTGACGATCGACTGTTCGAGATTGCCGGCCGAGATTTGGCAGACCACAACAACGTCCGGCTGATCTGCGCCGACGCACTTGGTGGACCAAGTCGGACTCTGCATCCGGCGGTGATGGCGATTTTGGCGGAAGAACTGCAAGCTGGTGGTGCGTTCGTAGTCGCAGCCAACCTGCCATATTCGATCTCGGGTCCGTTATTAGCAGAGCTAGTTTGTCAGGCGCAGTTGCCCGCGCGCGCCGTGCTCTTGGTGCAGAAAGAGCTCGGCGATCGCATTGCTGCTCGCGAGGGCAGTGTTGACTACGGCAGTCTGTCGGCGCTCGTTCAGTCGGTATTCACCGTGCGGGCGCTGCGCATTGTGCCGCCGGAAGTGTTCCGGCCGCGGCCAAAGGTGGCGTCGCTAATCCTGTTGCTTGAGTTGCGCGCTGACTTGCCATTGCCGTTGGCCGCAGCCAGGCAGGCCTATGCCAGATTTCTGCGTCGGTTGTTTCAGCAGCGGCGTAAGACGATGCGCACGACCCTCCCGGCGGCAGCTGCAGCGGTAGGTCTGGCGGCGCCCAAGGGTTTTTCAGCGGAATTCCTGCAGCAACGCGCGGAAGTATTATCTGTTAGTCAGGTGCTCGCTCTGTGGCAGCAGATAGCTGTGGAGGAGCGGGCAGATCGTTGATTGGCACTAAAGACTGCCAAACGTTGCATGGCAAAGCGGATCGTGCGGGAAGCGCGTCCTTGGTGGCAGTCAAGGCCGTTTAGCGAGCCCGTTTGGCGAGGCCATTGTGGTCGATGTTATTCGGGCCTGCTTTCAGGTTGCGTTCAATGTGGCTGGCTTGGTGGACACTAGATGGCTTTGGAGCGTAATCGCGATTCGCTACAGAAAGGGCTTGACGTGCACATACAGCATGCTACAAGGATGTGTTTTCCAAAGCGTCTGCTCGTCCCCGGCAAAGCACATCCTAGTCCGGTTCGCATCCCCGTAGTTCTCGCTGTGGATTGCATTGGGCGGTAGACCAGCTGGTGGTTTGGTAATCCTTGATGCGTCCAGCTTTTGTCGCGTTGTAGGATAGACTTCTACACTGCCCCTGCGGTCGGCATTTCCGCTCTGCCGTCCGACTGATTTTGCCAGCATTTTTGTAAAAACCACAATTAGTCACATGGACCGTTTTGAAGATGCAAAACTCAGGGTGAAGGAGGCGACCGATCTGGTTGCCCTCATCGAGAGTTACTTGCCACTCAAACCGCGTGGTCGACAGTTTGTCGCGCTCTGTCCCTTTCACGCCGAAAAGTCGCCATCGTTTTACGTTACCCCTGATAGCCAGTTTTATCACTGCTTTGGCTGCGGCAAGAGTGGCGACGTGTTTACCTTTCTAATGGAGCGCGAGGGGCTCACGTTCCGCGAGGCGATGGAGTCGCTCGCAGACCGATCCAAGATCTCGCTCGATGGCGTATTTGGCCGCGGTGAGGATCTGCAGAAGCGCGGGCCGGATGTGGTTCAGGTGCTCGGCGAAGTCCGCAGTTTTTTTCAGCAGTCTCTGCATGGACCCGAAGGTGCTTTGGCGCGCGACTACCTCGAACAGCGCGGGCTCACGCAAGCAGTGGATTCTTGGGCCCTCGGCTATCACCCTTATGGTCAGGGGTCCCTGCGTGCGTTCGCGCAGCAGCGGCAGTTGCCCTGCCAAGTGCTTGAGGACGCAGGGTTGTTGCGCAACGGTCGCGAGCCTTATGCGGGGCGATTGATCTTCCCGATCGAGGATGAGCGCGGTCGCGTCGTTGGCTTTGGCGGGCGTATTTTGCCAGGCGGCCCGGGCAGTGAGCGCAATGGCGATTACGACCCGCCCAAATACATCAACTCGCCCGAGTCGGCGCACTTCCACAAGCGGGCTGTGTTGTTTGGGCTGCATCGCGCCAAGTTGGCGGGCGCGCGCCGGATTGTCGTAATGGAGGGCTATACGGATGTTATCGCCAGCCATCTAGCCGGCTTCTCTGGCGCGGTCGCCGCGCTGGGGACGTCCTTCACGCAAGAGCACACGCGCAAGATTGAGCGGTATGCCTCGGCGGGCGTCGTGCTGTTGTTTGACGGCGATCGGGCGGGTCAAAAGGCCGCCGAGCGCGCCATGCGCGAACTCGTGAATAGCCCCATCTCTGTCAAGATTGCATTGATGAGTGAGGCGAAGGATCCGGCTGATGTCGTCGTTGGAAGGCCCGGTGAAGATCCAGATCTGGTCACTGAGCGCCGAGTGCGTTTTGCCGACTTGATCGAGGGCGCGGATGACGCGCTGGTCACGTGGTTCCGGTTGTTGCGGAAGCGGCTCGACTTTTCGCAAGCGGGACAACTGGAAAGCGCGGCGCGCGAATGCACCAACCTGCTGGCGCTCGTCGACAACGAGCTGCGCCGGCAGGGGCTGATGGTGGAGATGGCGCGCCATTTGGCGGTGCCGCCGCAGTTGCTTGAACGGATGATCAAGACCGGAGTGCAGCGTACGGTTCCTGTTAGTGAGAAAGCGAGCGACAATAGCCCTGCATCGGCCCCGGTTGTGGTGCCGCAACGGCTATCGCCAGCAGTGTCTGCCGAGCACGAGTTGTTGGCCTGCATTTTGGCCCAACCAAGTCTTCTGCAGGTCGAGCCTGGTGTAACTGAGCCATGTCAGGGCCCCTTCGAGTCCGCCGCCATTGCCGAACTGCTCGGAATGGTGCGCGACGCGCTCGCGGTCGGTCGCTCAGATGGGCCAGAGGTGGTCCGCTACCTGTTCACCCGTTGCGCGGACCGGCAAGACCTGCGGCAATGGATTGCCACTGCGGCACTGAGCATCGATCGCATTGCGGAACCAGCGGCGTTCCTTGCGGCCGTGCAGCGTGGTCGCCAGCGCTACCTTGCAAATCAGAGTGCTCGCTCGCTGCGGCAGCGGTTGCAGCAGGCATTAACAGCGGGAGATCGGCCGACGGCTGACCTGCTCACTAGACAACTCGTCGACCAACTCCGTGTCGAACGGCCGCGTTCAGCGACGTCCTGAATTACCACTTCATTCAAAACCCCAGTCCCTTACTCGGCTCGAACTCAAGCTACAAATTAAGTAACATGGAGACTCTGGAGAAAAAGCTCAAGAACCTCATCAAGGCCAACCGCAAGAGTGGCGCCATTACACTGGCCCAATTCAATGCGGTGTTGCCTGACGAGATCTCTGCGTCGCCTGAAAAGCTGGAAGCAGCGATGGCGATGATCGAAGACGCAGGCCTCGAATTGGTCGAAGACGAAAAGGCTAAGGAGAAGAAGGCCCGTAAGCCTGGCGAGGAGGGCGGAGCTGGCGGCGGAGCTGGCGATGACGACGAAGAAGTCGAGTTGCCGGAGCTTGAAGTGCAGGAGCCGAGTGAAGCCGAATTGACGGCGCCGATGGTGGATATCACGGAGAAAATCGACGATCCCGTGCGCATGTATTTGACGCAGATGGGTGAGATTCCACTGCTCACGCGCGAGGAAGAGATTTCGCTGGCGCGCAAAATAGAACTCACGCGCAAGCAGTTCCGCAAGGAAGTGCTCACCTCGGGCTTCGGCCTGCAAAATGCGATCGAGATTCTTGAGGACGTGCAGAAGGGCGAACTCGCGTTTGACCGGACGCTCAAGGTCAACCAGCAGGACCCTGAAGTCGGCAAGGCCGATCTTTCGGATCGTCTGCCAGGCAACATCGCGACGCTGAAGTTGATCTATCAGGCCGCGAAAGTGGACTCGCAGCTACTCGTTGACGGCAATTTTTCGCCGACCGAATCGGTGGCGATTCACAAGCGCGTTTTCTCGCGCCGGCGCAAGGCCGTGTCGCTGATCGAGGAACTCAACCTGCAGGGCAAGAAGGTCCGTCCGATGATCGACTTGCTGGAAAGCCGCTTTCAGGAAGTTGGCCGTTTGCAGGCGCGTTTGCAGCGCTATCGCGGCGCGCAGTTGAATAACCCTGATGCGCAGGAAACCCGCCGTCGCCTTCATGAGTTGCAGATCGATGGGCTCGAGACCGCGGAACGGTTGGCCAAGCGTTTGGAGTTCGTGCGCGCGGCGTTTGCTGCCTATGAGGACGCAAAGCGCAAGCTGTCGTCGGGCAACTTGCGGCTGGTCGTTTCGATCGCCAAGAAATACCGCAACCGCGGCCTGTCGTTCCTCGACCTGATTCAGGAAGGCAACACCGGCCTGATGAAGGCGGTCGAGAAGTATGAGTATCGCCGTGGCTACAAGTTCTCGACCTACGCGACGTGGTGGATCCGTCAGGCCATAACACGCTCAATCGCCGATCAGGCGCGCACCATCCGTATCCCGGTCCACATGATCGAGACGATGAGCAAGCTGCGCAACGTGACCAAGAAGCTGATCCAGGCGAAGGGTCGCGAGCCGTCCATTGAAGAAGTGGCGGAAGCAGCGCAGGTGTCGGTCGATGAAGCGAAGCGGGTGATGAAGATCAGCAAGCACCCGATCTCGCTCGATCGCCCGATTGGCGAATCCGATGACTCTTATTTCGGTGACTTTATCGAGGACGAGTCGGTGGAATCGCCGGTCACTTCCGCGAGTCGCGAGATGCTGAAGGAGCGCATTGAGAACGTGTTGAACACGTTGACTTTCCGCGAGCGTGAGATCATCAAGCTCCGCTATGGCATCGGCGATGGCTACACCTACACGCTGGAAGAGGTCGGCCGCATTTTCCGGGTCACGCGCGAACGCGTTCGTCAGATCGAGGCTAAGGCAGTGCGCAAACTCCAGCATCCGGTCCGCGCTCGGCGACTAGGTGGCTTCCTCGACTCGGCCAGCAGCGAAATGGGCTGAGCTGGCGAGAGTTGCCGCTGTGCGCAGTCCGTGCTCACAGCGGCGAAGTAATACACAGTAACTCAGCGGCCCAACTGCGCAGCGGGTGGGTGCGTCGCAGAGCTGCGGTGCCTTGGTGCTACTTTGTTGAGCGCGTTGCGTTCGATTCGAGTTTGATACTTTTGTTGCGAACGTGAGAACAAGGGCCGCATGACCCTTGAGCGGCGAGCGTTGGTTGCTATTCTTTTTTGCTTTCATCGTGGATCGGTAACGGACGAACTGGTGCATCCGAACGTCAAGAAACTGCTCGAACTACAGAAGGTAGACCAAGAACTCGCTTCTTTGAGGCGGGATACCGATGCGCTCCCTGCCGAGGAAGCGAAGCGGAAAAAGAAGCTCGATGAACTCGAGCGTCTGGCGCAGGAAAAAAAGGACCGCTCGATCAAGGCTGAGCTCGAAAGTAGGTCCTTGGACAAGTCGATCCGGCAAGGTGACGAAGAGGTCAAAAAACTGACCGAGCGCTTGAACGTGGTGCGCAACAACGCGGAATATCAAGCGGGGCTCTTTCAGATTGAGGCGGTCAAGAAGGACCGCGACCGGGCCCAGGAGGACTGCTTGAAGATCCTTGAACAGCTCGAGACACAAAAGGTGGACCTCGATGCCGCGAACAAAACTGTTGCTGAGGACCGCGCCGTCTTCGAGCAGTTCTTGATCGAAGCCGACCGGTTGCGCAGCGATCGCCGCGGTGCCATCGAGGCAGTCACAGAAAAGCGCAACGCAACCGCGGAAGGCATCCAGCCGGAGTTGCACGCGGAATACCAGCGGCTCTTGATGACGCGCCATGGCATCGCCGTTTGCGCAGTGGATACCAATGGCTTCTGCCAAGGTTGCTACAGCAAGGTGACTACCAATGACCGCGCCAAGTTGATGGGCGGGTCGTCCATGGTGCAGTGCGGGTCTTGCCAACGCATCCAGTTCATGCCGAGGTAGCAGAGCAGTGGCGCGGCCCATCCATCCTGTCGTGGTGGGGACCGCTGGTCACATTGATCACGGCAAGTCATCGTTGGTCAAAGCGCTGACAGGTATTGATCCTGACCGACTGAAGGAAGAGCAGGAACGTGGGCTAACAATCGATCTCGGCTTCGCGAGGCTGAAGCTCGCCGATGGTCGTTGGCTTGGCATGGTTGATGTGCCTGGCCACGAGCGGTTCGTGCGCAACATGGTCGCTGGCTGCACTGGGCTTGACCTTGCGATTCTGGTGGTTGCGGCCGACGACGGCGTGATGCCGCAGACGATCGAACATAAAGAAATTCTCGACTTGCTTGAGGTGCGAGGCGGGCTTGTCGCTCTCTCCAAGATCGACATGGTGGACCCTCTGCTTGCAGATATGGCAGAAGAGGAAATCCGCAAATTGCTGCGCGGTTCGGTGCTTGATGGCGCGCCAATCTGCCGAGTCAGTTCGGTCACTGGCGAAGGTCTGCCGGAGTTGCGTCAGCAGATCGAAACGATGGCGCTGCTAGTGGCACCGCGGTCTTGCACCGGACCGTTCCGGATGCCGGTTCAGCGCGTGTTCTCCCTGCCTGGCATCGGCACTGTGATCACCGGGATTCCGCAGAGTGGCAGCATTGTGCCAGGCACGGAGATAGAGATTCTGCCAATCGGCGAGCGCTTCAAAGTGCGTGGCTTGCACGCGTATGGCGGCAAGGTCGAAGCAGCCGTTGCTGGCCATGGCACTGCGTTGTCAGTGCCGGATGCCAAGGAGAGTGGCATTCATCGCGGCATGGTGGTGGTGACACCCGGCGCATTTGGTTCGGGCGATGCCGTCGACCTAGCACTCAAAATCACCCGCCGCGCACCGGTGTTGCACCATCGAGAACCGATCCGCTTCCACACCGGCACCATCGAGGTGCGAGGCGAGTTGCTATTGCTGGATCGTGACTCCCTGTCCGCAGAACAGGCCGCAACGGTGCGCGTCGAACTCGATGCGGACGTGTGCTGCTCGCAGGGCGATCACTTCTTGCTGCGGCTACAGAATCCGGCAATGACCATTGGCGGCGGCCGCGTTTTGCGGCTGGCGAAGTCTGGCCGCTACCGACGCAAAGACCTCGGAGTCGAGTTGCAGGCGATTCTTGCGGCGGGCAATCGGCCGGAAGCTCGGATCGAACATGAGTTGCAGCGTGCCGCGGCGGAAGGTTGCACGATCGATGACTTGGCGCATGTTCTCGAGACCGAGGAACGCAAGGTGCTCGATGTGATACGGGCGATGCCGCAGGTGCATTTGCACGAGCGTGCGATGCGTGCCTTTCGGTTAGTGGACATTGCGGCAGGCGAGCATGAGTTGCTCGCCTCGGTAGAACGCATGTTGGCCAGGCGCGCTGCCGCAGCATCGATCAAACGCGCGGCTCTGCGTGCGACGAAGACGCTGCCAGAACCGATGCTGGATGCTGTTTTGGATCTGCTGCAAAGCAGTGGCAGGGTGCGGAAGGGCAGCCAAGGTCTGCTCCTGTTCGCGGACCGGCTAAAGCCATTGCCAGCTTTGCAGCAGCAACGGCTATCGGCGATGGTGATCGAGTGTCAGAAACGTGGCTTCCGGCCGCCGGATCAGGCGGAGTTGGAGGCAGCGGTTGGCCTCACAGGCGAGGCGATGGGAGGCCTGCTTGAGCGTGGTCAGGATGAGGCGCAATTGGAAAAGGTTGGGGAGCACTATTATGCGACTCCGGTGATCCGCATGGCGATGCATGCGATCCGCGACAACTGCCTTGCACACGCGGAAGTGCTCGACATTCCGGCGTTGCGCGATGCGCTTCAGACATCGCGCAAGTATCTGATCCCATTGCTGGAGCACGTCGATGCAATCGGCCTCACGGTTTTGCGCGGCGGCGCTCGGCGATTGTTAGTCAGTTCGGACGTGAATCGTGCCTTGGCGATGGAAGCAGACGCGCGCTGATCGCTGTTAATCGGCAGTGGGGAGCATCGCTGTCATCGGCGTTTTGCCGTGCGCCAGAGCAATCGCAAGGAGTGCCGCAAATCCGTCTCACCTTGGCAGCCCCCTTGTGTCGATAGCGACGAGGATCCCCCGGCTCCACGGAGATAAAGATGACCGCCGACAAGAACCTCGACCCGACGGAAAATAACGAAGACGACTTCATCCTCGAGGATGCACCGGTCAACGATTTAGAAGATCTTTTCCAGGTGCCGCCAACGGCAAGCTCGGCAAAGTCGGGCCAGAAAAAGCAACCATCGGACCTTCTGTTTGAACCTACCGACGCGGCTGCGGAACAGGCGGATCACGAGGGCAACTCGAAGTTCAGCGAAACGGGTAAGTCCAGTTGGCCTGGCAAAAACATGTCGGCGAGCGACATGGGCTTGCCAGTTGCAAGTGGCAATGATGACCCGCTAAATGCCGAGGACAGTCTGGATGCCGATCGTGAACTCGAAGTCATCGGTGATGATGTCGCCTCGCGCGCTCCATCACTCGACGGCGTAAATGCGTATCCGGTGCGCGACGCCAGCGAAGATTTTCCCGTCGAGGCTGGATGGGAACCAGTGTCAGCTACGCCGGGTCGAATCACTGATGATCAGGCGGACTTGTCAACGGTTGATGAAACTGAGTCGGAAGAGCGCCAACAAGAGGCTGCGTCAGACTCACAAGTAGAATCGGAGTATGACGCTTCAGGTGCCGCCACTGCGATGGCCTTGGGGCGTGTGATTGGCAGCGTTGGGCGTCGTAGTCGCTCTGGCTGGATTCCGATGGCCGCCGCCGCAGCAGCAGTGCTGGTCGGTGGCGCGATAGTCACGGTGCAGCCCGAGTGGATCGGTCTGCACTTCGCTCCGCAATTGGTCGAGCGAGTTCAGGTTGCGCGGCCCTCAGTTGAGGTTCGCACGCCAACTCCGCCGATGCCAGTGATCGGAAAGATTGAGACTGAGCCAAAGCAATCGTTGGCAGCAAAGCCCGATGCGGGTTCGGTGGAAAACGAAAATCCAGTGGCTACAGCATCGACGACTCCGTTGCCCAGTGTGCCTTCCGATTCGCAGACAACTGCCGAGCCTGTGGCCACCAATGAGCTGGAGATGACTGCGATAGTGACCGCACCTTTGCTGGACAAAAGCCAGATGCTGCCGGTTGGTGAGTCGCTGTGGATTGGCGATTTTGTCAACATGGACCCGCGCTCAGATCAGATCTGGCTTGGTGTCGGACTCGGATCGAAGGCGTTCGCGCAATTGCGCAACGGCAACTACTTTATTGGCAGCGTCAAGGCGGTCGCCGCTAGCTCGCTGGTGATGCGCGTTGGCACTGGTGAGGTCACCCTGCATCGAGGTGAGGTTGAGAAGTTGACGGCGCTCGACAGCGAAGAGTACCAGGAGTTGCAGAAGGTGACGAATGGGGTCATTCGCTTGAACAACCGCAACCGGCTCGTCGGCACGATTCTGAAATCGGTCGCCGATGATCATTACGTTTTGCAGATGCGTAGCGACCGAATCGTGGTGCCAAAGCAGGCTGTTGAGGAGCTCATCGAGCAGAGCTCGGACCATCTCCGTTTTGATACGGGCCAGAAGGAAGAAGCTTGGCTAAAGGATATGGCCACGCGCGAGCTCTACCCGAGCAAGGCGCCGGTAAAGACTGCAGGTAGCAAGCCTGCTAAAACGCCAGAGCCGTCGAAGAAGCCCGCCAGCGTGAAGCCCGTCAAGTAGAGCCGTGCGTGTGTGCTTCGGAGCCAATGGGCTCTGCTTGCTGATGAATCCTGCCTTCGCACCTGCGACGTTCTAGCTGCATTCAGGTTAGTGTCTGGCATCGTACATGGATGTCTGTCCTGATTGCGGCAACCACCAGATCTCCCCTCGTCCCTTTGATGGCCTCGTGGCATTCGAGTGTGACCTGTGTGGTGCCATGGCCGGCGACCCACGTGCGATTCATGGCGTGCAGATGACGCAGAAGGCACGCGAGCTTGGGATCGATCCGCATCTCTGGCCGCTCATGCACGTCCTTGGTGGCTTGCCTGGTTTGCACGTGCTCGATGCGCGGCGCGTGGAAGCTGCGCGTTTTAGTCTGCCATGTGTGCAGTGGCATTTGGTGGACGCGAAGGGCTTTGCGCAGGTAGAGAACCTCACCAAGTCTCTGATGCTGAGTCGCGGCCAGTTGCAATTGCCGTGGCGCATAGAGCTCAGCTACGAACGCTCCATGGTGTTTACGCTGTTGCCGTGCCCGCAAGGCCCGCTCAGTGATCACACCATTGTGCAAGTCGAGCATGACCTAGACATCCTTGCGCTGAGCATCACGCGCGACAGTCGTTTGTCGTGGTGGGTGAGGCCCAAAAACTGACTGGCGGCAGACTTTTTTGATTGCGCAGAACTATGCAGGCTAGCTGTGCACAAGGTGAACTACGGGTAACCTAATCTCCTGCTCGAAAGGACCTCCCTCCGCATGTTCCGTCGTACTGGCACCATCGCTGCACTGCTGCTCTCTGCGTTCGTTGCTGCTCAAAAGGTGACGATCGATCCAACGCGCCTCGAAGCGGTGAAGGACTTCCAGAAGCTCTTCAAGAAATACAAAGAGGAGGCCCTGCAGGTTGAGGCGGTGTTGACCCTGAAGGGCCAGGAATGCCCGCCTGCGGTCGATGAGTTACTCCGACTCATGAAGAACCCGGCCGTGCAAGTGCAGCAGACAGCGCTTTTGGTGCTGGAAAGCTATCGCGAGCAGCCCACGTTTCAGCCCTTGATGGATTCGCTGCTGAGTCTGAAGGACGAGGAGCAGCGCGCGTTGATCATCAAGGTGCTCGGCGCTGCGAAGATGACTGCTGCGCTGCCGATGTTGAAAAAGACTGCGGAGGTGACCAAATCGCCGGCGGTGAAGTTTGAACTCCTTAGGGCGTTTAGTCATCTTGGGGATGGGAGCGTCGAACCGATGGTCGGCACCATGCTCTCGGACCCTGATGCTGGCGTTCGCATGACGGCTGCCGACTGCGCTGCGGTGCTGAATCTGCGGGCACTTGGCAAACACGTGGTGCCGTTACTGGACGACCCAGAGTGGCAGGTGCAGTCCGCTGCGGTTAACGCGGTCGGCAAGCTGCGGCCGATCGAGGCGATCAGTCCGCTGATTGAATTGATGCGCAAACCAGGCCGCATTCGCACCGAGTGCGCTGATTCTTTGTTCCGAATCACAGCATATGAATTCGGTGTTGAGCCTGATGAGTGGGCAACGGCGTGGGCGAGTATGCAGAAACTAGGCTGGCGACCGCCGACCGATGAGGAACTCGCCAAGAAGGCAGAGGCGCGCAAAAAGAATGATGTGAAGTATGGCAAGAAACTTGCTCACAACACCTTTGCTGGCATCCAGACGACTTCGACCCGCGTCTTGTTCATCATCGATGTTTCTGGCTCGATGGACGATCGCGTCGTCGAGGTCGAGAAGTTTCCAGGTTATGCCGATCTGAAGAAGTTCACGGTGGTCAAAAAAAACCTGATCGATGCGCTCGATAGCCTTACTCAGGACACCTTCTTCGACATCGTTGCGTTCGCTTCCGACCTGCACGTTTGGAAAGGCAAGCTGGTGCCTGCCAACATCATCAACCGCGATACCGCGAAGGCATGGGTTGCGCGGCTGAATCCGATTGGCGGCACCGAGGACCAAGAACTATCGCAGGCTGGTCTTCTTGGCATGGTCAACCTCAGCGAGGGTAAAACCAACACGCTGAAGGCGCTGCTCTACTCATTCTCGATTGATCCCGATGTTGCGCAACGCACCACGATCACAGGGCTCGACAAGAATGCGATCAAGAGCAAGCTCGACACCGTTTACTTCCTCAGTGACGGTCGGCCCTCAGTTGGCAAACTGGTCGACACCAATGAGATTTTGAAGGAGGTGAAGCGTTGCAATGACATGTATCGCCTCGTCATTCACACCATCGCGATTGGTGAGTTTGAGAAGGAGTTCCTGCGCTCGCTCGCTGCCCAGAATGGTGGCGAGTTCGTCGATCTGGGTCGTTGAATCTCGCGGTCATGGCCGTGCGATCCGTGTGCGGCGGTCCCATCGCGATTCGCCAAGTTTTCTCTGCGCGCTTTTGTCGCCTGCAGTGGTTGGCGGTCGTAGTGCTCCTTTGGTGCTGCATTGCTGTTGCGAAGCTTGCTTGGCAACAAGGACCGCGCGGCCTTTGGTAGCAAGGCCAATGCTTTGCTCGCGGTGGCGGTTAGGCGACTCTGCCTCTGCCTCGTAACAGTCCGCGTGGGCGCGCGGTCATGACGGCGATGGTCAGTGCAAGACCGCCTAGGCCAGCGCCAAACAGCACGGCGGTGAGCCCTTGGCTTTGCTGCAGAAAAAATAGCCACGCGTTGAGCGGCGCGTAGGCGAGTCGGCCGCCGAGCGACAGTACCGACCACACGGTCGCACGTGCTTCTGGGCCGATGCGGTCGTTGACGAATTCTTGAACGAGCGCCCAGTGCATCCCAAATGGGACCTGTTGCAAGAAGAACAGGCTTACGCCGAGCCACGCAAGGGGTCTGCCAAATGCGGGCCATTGCGCTGCGAGCGCATTTTCTAACGCCATCAGCAGAAGGCTAATCGCGAGCAAGATTGGCATGCCCCAGAACAACGGTCGCCGGCCAAAGCGCTGCACCAGTGCGGGCACTTTGCTGCTCAGTGGTGCCGCGACCAAGTTGAGCAACCCGAACAGCGTGCCGATCAATAGGGGGTGCCGCAGCAAGGGCTCGCGTGCTGAGGCCTCGACAAGGCATGGTTGGTAGTTATGGAAGGGAAAGCGCAGCAGTGCGAACAGCACGATCCAATACGCAAGCAGCCAGCGCACCTCACGGTGGCGCAGATCTTCTTTGGCACTTTTGACCAGCGATCGAAATGTTGTCAGCGCCGGTGGCGGTGCGGATCGCAATCGCATGGCGATAAGGCCAGCGAGGACGCACAGAAAAGCGGTGGGCAAAATGGTGGCGGCAAAGGCGAACGAGTCGCCATCGCGCATTGCGTAGGCAAGGCCGCCGCCGAGCAGGAAGGAGCAGCCGGTGCCGAGTAACCGCAGCGCATGGATGCGGGACTCGTGATGCAGGTAGCGATGTTGCTGCCCGTTTCGGCGCAGCAGGTCATACAGGATCGCCGATGGTGGTCCCGACAGGATCGAATGGCCAAGCCCCATGAGCCCTTCGCCAACACAAAACCCCGTGCAGTTGCGCCAGTAAAAGAGCACCACAAAACCGAGTGCGAGCACCATTGGGCCGAGCACCATCATCGCGCGCCGGCCAAGCCTGTCAGCCAGCAGGCTGGTCGGCACGTCGGCGATAAACATCACCACGTAGTAGAGCGCGACCACCTTGCCGTAGCCGGCGAGGTCGAGGCCTTGCTGCGAAAAGAAGAAGAATAGGAACGGCACGCAGGCGAACGGATACGTCAGCACTGCATAGGCGCGCAGTAGGCGCAACTGGCGTTCGAACTCGGGCACGATAATGCTAGGTTGGCGTTTCTTGTGCAGCGAAGCCAGCGTGCACAGCAGCTTCGCGCGCAATTGCATTCGCTGCCCGGAAGGGCATTGTTTGCCTGCTGCTATGCCAATGATGCACGACTTCCGCAGTGACACGATGACGCGACCAACTTCGTCGATGCGCGCAGCTATGGCCGCTGCCGAGGTTGGCGATGATGTTTGGGGCGAGGACCCCACGGTGCGCGCACTGGAGGAAGCCGGCGCTGCCGAGCTCGGCAAGGAGGTGGCGGTGTTCACGCCATCCGGGACGATGGCCAATCAGATAGCGATTCACGTGCACTGCCGGCCTGGCGACGAATTAATCTGCGAGCAACGCAGTCATGTTTATTACTACGAGGGCGGTTCGATTGCGCGGCTGTCGGGCACGCAGGTGCGGTTGCTCGACTGCAAAGACGGCTTCCCTACTGCGGCACAAATCTTCGGCGCAGTGCGGGTCGACAATGTGCACTTCCCTCGATCGCGATTGCTGGTGCTAGAAAACACCCACAACCTAGCCGGCGGCCGTATCGCAAGTGTGGAGCTTATGTGTGAGCTGGCCGATGCTGCGCACAAGCTTGGGCTTTTAGTGCACGTGGATGGTGCGCGACTCGCCAATGCGGCGGTGGCACTCGGTTGCAAGATGCGCGACCTCGTTGCCGCGGTTGACACCACGACGCTGTGCCTCAGTAAGGGGCTTGGGGCGCCGGTTGGTTCGCTGCTCGCTGGTCCCGCGCCATTTCTTGCGGAAGCGCGGCGCGCTCGCAAGGCGTTCGGCGGTGGCATGCGTCAAGCGGGGATCCTCGCGGCGGCTGGCCTAATCGCGCTGCGCGAAGGGCCGTTGCTATTGGCGGATGATCACCGTCGCGCCAGGGAGCTTGCCACGGGATTGGCAGTGCTGCCGGGCTTTCGTGTGATGCCCGAGTTGGTCGATACCAACATCGTGATGGTGGACTTGGTGGGCATCGAACCTAAAAGTCTGCTCGCATTTTTGCGCGATGGTGCGGTGCTAGCTGCTGAGGCTGGTCCAAACCGAGTGCGATTCGTAACTCACCGCGATGTGTCTGATCTCGCGGTGCGCGCATGTCTAAAAGCCGCCGCAGAGTTCTGTGCTCGCGCGGCCAACCTCTAGAACTCTTTCAAGGAACCTACGCGTGAGCATCTTTAAGGCCTACGACATCCGCGGCACCTATCCAGACCAGATTGACGAACGCATGGCGCGCAAGATTGGTGCGGCGATGGTCAAGTTCTTGAATGCGAAGCGACTGGTAGTTGGCCGCGACATGCGGACGATGGCGCCGTCGGTCCAAGACGCCGTCATCGATGGCATTCTGAGCCAGGGTTGCGATGTGGTGGACATTGGCCTCGCCTCAACGCCGATGACCTACTACGCGATCGGCAAAATCCCGTGCGATGGCGGCCTCGTCGTGACGGCTTCGCACAATCCAAAGCAATACATTGGCTTCAAACTGTGCCGGCAGGAGGCGCGGCCGATGAGCGGCGAGACTGGTATCAAGGACATCGAGCGCATGGCGCTGTCGTCCGATCAGCCGTTGGCTGCGCGCGCAGGTAAGCGAGATCAGGTTGATGTGATGCGTGAGTTTGTCGATCACATCGCCAACTTTGCGCATGGCATCAAGCCGATGACGATTGTCGTCGACTACGCAAACGGCATGGGCGCCAATGAAGCGCCCGCGATCTTTGCCAAGATCAAAGGCCTCAAAGTGGTCTCGCTCTATGAGCAGTTGGACGGCACGTTTCCAAATCATGAGGCCAATCCGCTCAAGGAATCGAACCTCGACGACTTGCGCGCCGCTGTGAAGCAGCACAAGGCAGCGCTAGGACTCGCGTTTGATGGCGATGCGGATCGCTGCGCATTCGTCGACGAAGATGGTCGAACGGTGCACGCCGATCTGATCACCGTGATGCTCGCTCGCGGCATGCTGAAGCGGCACCCTGGCAAAGGCATCATCTACGATCTTCGCAGCAGCAGAGTCTTGGCCGAGGAGATCTTGAAGCTCGGCGGCCGGCCGGTGCGTGAGCGCGTTGGCCACTCCTTCATGAAGGAGACGATGCGCAGAGAAGATTGCATTGGTGGCGGCGAGCTGTCGGGGCACTTCTACTTTGCCGAGAACTACTACACCGACTGTGGCGTGCTTGCAGCGATCATGGTGTTGAACCAGCTCAGCTTCGAAGGTCGCTCGCTCAAACAGGCGGCGGATCCGCTGCGCAAGTATTTCGGCACCGGCGAGGTCAACTTCAAGGTTGCCGACAAGGACAAGCTGATGCAGCAGGTGAGAGCGAAGTACTCGGATGGCAAAATCGATTTTCTCGATGGCGTGACGGTGACTTACCCGACTTGGTGGGTGAACGTTCGCCCGAGCAATACCGAGCCGTTTCTGCGGATGTGTCTTGAGGCGGACACGCAAAAGCTCATGGAGCAAAAGCGTGACGAACTGTTTGCGATTCTGGGCGAACCAGCAGATCACTGACGCAGTAGCTGTGCGGTCACAGCTCCAACGCTGGCAGCGCGACTCAAAAACTCAGTCAGGCTTGCAGTGTGGCGCGGCAAAGCCTGTTGTCCCTCACTTTAGCGCGGCTTCCCACCAGGCGCGCAGCATGGCAATGCCTTGTCCGCGCGCGTTGCTGTTGGGCTCGTATCCGGCTTTTGCAAAATCGAACTGCCGGTAGGGGAATAGGTCGCGCATCAGGTTCTGAAGGCCATTCCATGCCGCCTCGCGGACTGGTTGTTCGGGATCGTCGAGCAGGTTGATCAACGGCAAGCCGACTTGACGACTGCGAAACTCTGCGAGTACCTTCGTCGCCTCAGTTTTGCGGCTCACGTTTTTAGTCAGCAGATCTAGCACATATGGCAGGCCCGAAGTGTCGTCCATGCGACGCAACATTTTGGCTGCGATGAGTTGCTGACTTGCATCAGTGGATGTCAGCATCAGCTTGAGGCGTTTTTTATCGAGTGCCGATGGGATATTGGTCAGCGCCGATAACGCAGCACTCTGGATCTTCGGATCCTCTTGATCGAACAATTTGAACAGCACCGCTACCGTCTTCTCGCTTGCGTGTATTTGCAGCAGGGATGCGATCTGGGTGACTTGAAAATTGTTCGGCGCATCTTTCAGTCGCTGGATGAGAGCGTCAACCAAAACTGGCTCTAGCTTCGCTGCTTTCAATAGCAGCGGGATCACCTGTTCGGTTTGCTCTGGCTTCGCAATCAGGATCTCTGCTAGCGCCATGCTTTGCTGCGTTTCGCCCATGGCGATCAAGCTGGCGAGTGCGATCACGCGCAGACCAATGTCTTCTGTGTCGAGCAACAAGTTGGCAGCCAGCACCGTTGCTTCGTTGCGCGGGTTCTCAACCTGGATCAGGTGCTGCAGGGCATTCTTCACAACGAAGGATGGTTGGCCCCTTGCCACGAACCTACGCAGGGCGGCAAGCACTTGCGGGTCATCGATGCCCCAGACGAAGTTCAGCAGCATCAAGACCGCCTGGGGCGGGATTTTTAGCAGCGCGGTTGCCAACGTTGTTGCATGCGAATGGTCTTGCAGGCGCCAGAGGTGAGCTGCTGCTGCCGCGCGCAGCACCGGCGAATCAGCCGCGACCATGCTGAGCCATTGGCCGCGGGCAATGTCCATTGATTGCTGCTCCATCAGCAGAAACCCCAGTTGCTGACTCGCGGCATTCATGCCAGCGAGTTTTAGGGTGAGGAGCTCGGCGACTTCCGGCGAGCGAAGTTTTTGCAATGCCTGAAACGCTTCTGTGCGAGTGTTATTGTCAGCTGAGCCGAGCTGTTCAACCAAGGCCACCGCTGCGGACTGGGCCGTCAGCAGGGTGCAGAGCAGGATGGTGCATAGCAGCTTTGCGCCTTGCCGCAGTGGTTTGCACAAAGCCGCCGTCGTAACGCGCATCAGCGGCCGCCGGTTGTCGGGCCAGACGTGCCGTTAGCGCCACTAGGATTTGCGCGGGTCGGTCGGCTCGGCGTAACAGTCGCTGGCATTTCGGTCGTGCTCTTTCCGCGTTTGCGCGGCTGCTTTACATAGGCGCCTTCATAGCCGACCCAGAATCGCGCGATGCCGTTGTTTTTCAGGGCTGTGCCGAACTGGCTTTTGCCGTAGCGCGCCATGAAGGCCGTGAACATTACGTCCAGTTTTTCAAGTTCGAGCCGCAGGGCTTTCCCACCTGGCAGCTCGATTTCCAAATACGGACGAACGCCGTGGCAAAGGCACATGTTGCTGTAGCCGATGCCTTCTGGACGTTGCTCGCCGTTGTTTGTCGCAACCTCCGGTGGCAGCATGTCCGGCGAATCCTTGCCAAAGTTCTGCAGTGCGAACTCGCGGCACCAAGCAGAATACAACAGCATATTGACCCGTGTGAGTTGCAGCAGAACGCTCATGTAGCGGGCCGCTGCCTCGGTGCGCGGGATACTTGCAGTGTCACCCAGTCGCGCAAGTTCGCTTTGTAACGCATTGCCGATCGATAGTGCTTTTGCGGCGGCTTCGTCCGCGCGCCTTGCCTTGCGCAGAAAGTTAGTCGCACTGAATAGGTCGAGCGTGCGGCCATCTCGCGTCCGGTCGACGGCAGCGGCAGTGCCAGTCAGTCGAATGGCTGGATTTTTGTGCACGAGCCCTTCATCAGCGGCATCGCGCCATGCAACGTTGAGTGCGCGAAAAAACGGATCGCGGCCAAGTGCGGAGAGCGTTTCTGAGCGGGATGCCGCGAGCGGGCCTAGTTGCGCCACCAAACTTTCGGACCAGCTTGAGTCTGGTGGCAGATGGTCGTCGTTGCAGAACAGGCATTCTGAACCATTGCCACACTGATGGTTTGACTGAGATGGTGCTGAGTAGATGAATGCGCGCCCAGAGGTGGCTGCGGCGATGCGGGCGAGGCCCCACATCGGGAACGCCGCTGGGGTGATTTCATTGGCGGAGCCAGTCTGAAATGTGAATCCCCACGGCAGGTCAATCACCGATCCATCGCTGCCGGTCAAGGTGGTGCCGCGCGGCGTTTCCTGACTTTCGTGTGATGACCAGTAGCTGTCTGCGAGCATGGCTTCTCTGGTGAGCACGCTCACTTTTATATTGGCCTTGGCGAGCAGCTGCGCTACCTGATCGACATCGTCTTCAACATCGCCATTCTGCAGCGACACTAGCAGGACCGATCGTTCACCACTTGTGTTGCTTAGCGCGTGGGCCACTGCGCGCAGGTCGGCGTAGACGTTTTGAAACTCCTCTCCGGGCTTCTGCAAGCGGGCGCGCACTTCGTCGACGACCTTCGTCAGGTTGCTGGTCGGTGGCAGCACGATGCAGCCTTTCTGGCCAATCACACCGATGCCGATGCGGGTGCGTAAGAGGGACTTTTCACTACGCAATATGGCCTGTTCGAGCAGGTCGGCAAAGTTCGCTTTACTCAACTCCGGCGAAGCATCGAGCACGATCAGCAGTGTGCGTTCGATAGCCTCGGTGCCGCCGCTATTGAGCACGATGTCGAGCGGCCGGGTCAGACCGCGACCAGGTTCGGTCACGGACGCAGTGGTCGGCAACGCTTGGCACGGCAAGCAAGTGACAATCAATAGTGCTGCAAAATGGGCGCAAAGCACGATGTTAGGATAACAGGTGAAAGGCACTCTGGAAAAGGTGAATGAGCATCGTCGCTGTGCTTGGTTGCCTTCCGCCCTTCGATCGTGTTCGCTAGCCTGTTAAATGTCTCCGCGCCCGTCCGGAATCGTCGTCTTGTTGACCGACTTTGGGACCCGTGATCCTTACGTCGGTCTGATGAAGGGCATGGTCTTGAAGAATCAACCAAGCGCAACGCTGGTGGATCTCACGCACGATGTCCCGCCGCAGGACGTTGCGGTTGGTGCGTTCCTGTTGCGCTCGGCAATCGATCGGTTTCCAACGGGCTCGATAGTTCTCGCGGTGGTTGATCCGGGGGTCTTCACCACGCGACGGATCCTGTGTGGCGTGCGTCATGGCATGTATTGGATCGCGCCTGACAATGGACTGCTGGGCGAGGTCTGGGCGCTGCCAGGCACCGGCGAACTACGCCAAGTCGATCTCATCCATCTTGGGTTTTGCTTTACGTCGCGCACCTTTCATGGTCGCGATGTGCTTGCGCCATTGGCTGGCAACCTGGCCGCCGGTCGTGTTGGCTTCACCTCGGTAGGTCCTCGCGTGGAGGATCCGGTCGTGTTGCCGTTGCTCGATAGCGGTTCGCCGCGCGTCGTCTTTGTCGATGCCTATGGCAACCTCGTCACCAACGTGCCGGCCAGTGCTATCGCACGGGTGCGAAGTGTCCAGATTGCAGGTCGATCCATGCCGATCCGCGGCACCTATGGGGAAGTAGCAAAAGGCAGCCTGCTGGCCTTGATCAACTCATACGATCTATTGGAGATTGCCGAATACCAAGGCAGTGCGGCAAACACACTCGGCCTTGGCTGCGGCGCCGAGGTCACGCTGGAGACCTGATCATGGAGATGCAAAGTAAGACTATCCGACTCGTCGGCGTCCCGATGGACCTAGGCGCTGGTCGCAGAGGTGTAGATATGGGGCCTTCGGCGATCCGCATCGCAGGCGTTACGCAGGGCCTGCAGCAGATTGGTTTCACCGTCATTGACGATGGTGATGTTGGCGTGCCTGCACCCGAGAGTCGTGATCCTGGACCGGCCAACGCTCGTTACGTGGATGCGATCTATCACGTCTGCAACCGCCTTCGGTTGCGCGTTCGTCGTGCGCTAGAACTCGGCGAGATCCCGCTGGTGATGGGTGGCGACCATAGCATTGCCATCGGCACGATCGCCGGCGTGGTCGAGCACTACCGCAATCAGCAGCAGACGATTGGCTTGATCTGGATCGATGCACACGCGGACATGAACACGCCGGAGATTTCGCCGACGGGCAACATCCATGGAATGCCGCTGGCAACCGTGCTTGGCCAAGGTCACCCACGTCTCGTTCAGATGGGAGGTTTTTCGCCAAAGGTGCAGAAGGAAAACGTCTGCTTGATTGGCATTCGTGACCTCGATGCGCATGAGCGTGCCGTGGTGCGCGACTCTGGCATCCATGCTTACACGATGCGCGATGTCGATGAGCGCGGGATGCGCGCGGTGGCGCAGGAAGCGATTGCCTTTGCCACGGCTGGGACCGCGGGCTTCCACGTTTCGTTCGATCTGGATGGCATGGATCCGCGTTTTGTGCCTGGCACCGGAACGCCAGTGAAGGGTGGTATCAATTGGCGTGAAGCCAACCTTTTGATGGAGATGGTGGCTGACAGCAATCGCATGACGAGCATGGAAATCACCGAGTTAAATCCGATCCTCGACGTGAAGAATCAGAGTGGTGAGGTCGCTGTCGACGTGATTCTCAGCGCGTTCGGCAAACGCATTCTCTGACGCAGGTCAGAGAATTTCGCGCACTGTGGCTGGCAGCAGGTTCTGCACCAGAGTCGGTAGTGGCGAGGTCAAGCTCAAGTGACAGGCGCGGAGCACGCCGCACAAAGCGGCGGCAGGCAGGTCTTTGTTTTGCAGTTGTTCGAGGCAAAAACGCTGTGCATTGGGATGCCGTGCAATCAGCAGCGCGGCTAGGTGGTCTGGCTGCAGGGCAAGGTCGGTTGGCGTGCTGCCGGAGTGCAGGCTCTGTAGCTCTGGCGGCTGATCCGGCACGAGCTGCAGCAGTGCCGCTGCGAGCGCGCGCAGCGAATTCGGGTCGCGCTCATCAATGAAGGCATCGCGTATCGATGGTGAGGCAGTGCTTATGGAAGCCTGACCAAGTGCCAGAGCAGCCGCGGTGCGCAGCGACACAGGGTTCTTTCGATCTGCAGCGATTTTTTGCAGCAGCGTTTGCGCGGGCTCCGTGAGCGGGCCACGAAACGCGGTCAAGATGGCTGTCAGGCAGGCAGGCGATGCGTCGGCAAACAGGGCTTCGACAGTCGCGCACATGCTGGAGCCGCCAAACAATAAGACCGTGCGCGTCGCCTGTTCAACCTCGACTGGTTCGGTGCTGCGCAGCGCTCGCTGCGCAAGCGCGAGTGCCTGCTGGTCGCGCGCCTGCGTGAGCGCAGCGAGTGCGAGTGACCGAACCTCCGGATTCGTGTCATGTTCGCATAGGTTTGCGAACACCGGCAGCAGCGAAGCGAGGCTCTGTTGCGAATCCGCCAGCGTGAGGATGGCGCGTCGGTCTTCAGTGCTGCCATGTTGCAACTGCGAAGCAAAACGGCTGGCAGAGATGCCGTTCGCGATCTTGCTCAGCGATAGGAGGGTTGCATTGCGCAGCACAGGATCGCGCATGCTCGCATCGTCGGCCAACTGGGTGAGCGCAGGTTTTTGTGGCGTCGCCGAATGCGTCGCGAGACCGAGCAAGAGCGCGAGCAAGATATCGTGCTGGCGCTTGTAGCTCGCGCCGACCACCTGGCCGAGGTAGTTGCTCACGATGGAGTCGGCATGCGCGTCGGGCAGGATGCCGAGCGCGAAGGCCGCGACGATCCCGTCCGGTTGCGCTCTTGTGCCGCTGGCCTCGACGCGCTCCCGTAAAAACGTCTCGGCACCACTCACCGCCGCGCGGCCGAGCGACAGGATGCCGCGCAGTTGCGCCGCAGGTTTTTGGTCCTTCGCAACGCAGAGGATCTCAGGAAAGGTTCGCGGGTCCCCGATTGCCGCCAAGAGCAGTGCCGCTTCGCCGCGGGTCGTGGCATCGGTGGACTTCGTGAGGCGGACCGCATCGGCGACGAGCAGCCCAGTCCATGGGGCTTGCGTTGGCTGTTGCGCACCGGCACTAAGAGCCAACAGCAGCCCGCCGAGCAGCCCGCCAGACACCACGGAGTCGCCGCGGCGAGCGAGCGCGCTCAGTAGCTGTGCGATTTTGGTTGTCGAGTGCATTAGCGGCATCACAGGGAAGCTGGTCGAAAGCAGGGCTATCAGGTCTATGATCTGATTACCATTGGCAGGTTGTGGGCGTAGCAGCACCCTGCGGTGGTTCGCGTCATAAGACCCTGCAAAACCCGTTCCCGAACGATCCCCCTCATGCGCATTGGCTACTTGGACTGCTTTTCCGGAGTGTCCGGAGATATGTGGGTTGGTGCCCTGCTTGATGCCGGGCTACCGATCGAGCACCTCATTGCTGCAGTCCACGCAATGGAGTTGCCCGGTTTGACGGTGCGGAGCCTGCCGGTGATTCGTGCAAGTTTGCGCGGCATTCGATTTGTCGTTGAAGTGGATGGCCGAGAACCTGGCCGCGCGATGGCGGAGAGCACTTCGGCGGCGGGACTGCAACCGATGGGAATGGCGCCACGGATCCTTGCCGTTGCTGCCGCCGCGCATGGCGAGCATCGTCGGCTCGCAGATGTGCTCTTGATCGTTCGTCGCATTCGTTTGCCGGTGGTGGTGGAGCAGCAGTGTGAGCGGGTTTTTCGTGCGATCGCCGAAGTCGAGGCGGTTGCGCACGGCACCACGGTGGATGATGTGCATTTCCATGAAGTCGGTGCCGTGGACACCATCGTCGACGTGGTGTGCGCGTGTCTTGGCACGCATCTTCTCGGCATGGAGCGACTCTATTGTTCTGCGGTTGCGGTCGGCTCCGGCACGGTGCGCGCGGCGCATGGCGTGTTGCCGGTTCCGGCACCGGCCACGCTCGACCTTCTGCTCGGCATTCCCGTTCGACAAGGCGGCCTACTTGGCGAACGTACCACGCCGACCGGTGCTGCACTGCTGCGTACTTTGGTGCATGAGTTTGAGCCGCGGTTTACTTGGCTACCAACGGCACGCGGCTACGGTGCAGGTACGCGCGAGGATCCGTTGGTGCCAAACTTGTTGCGCTTGACGATTGGCGAGTTGCGCGACGCTGGATCTGCGATCGACCTAATCATGTTGCAGTGTCATCTCGATACGGCGACTGGCGAACTGCTCGGCTACCTGCTCGACGAGGCGATGGTGCGCGGTGCAGTCGATGTTTTTGCCACCGCAATCCAAATGAAGAAGGGGCGGCCCGGGCAGTTGTTGACCCTGTTGTGTGATGCTGCGCACGAAGATCCGTTGACCACGTTTTTGCTCGAGGAGTCCACGACACTCGGAGTGCGAAGGAGTGAAGTGGCGCGCACTGTCATTGAGCGCTGGTCTGAGACTCGCACGACGCCGTTTGGCAATGTGCAGTTCAAGTTGGCCCGTTTGCCTTCGGGTATTGTCACGGCGCGGCCCGAGGACGACGAAGTGCGGCGGGTGTGCCGCGAACACTCGCTCTCGCGTGCCGAAGTGCTGCGCCGCCTGCAGGCGCAATAGTCGCCAGCCGCGCTAAGACCGCCGCCTGCGCTAAGACTTGCCGAACGGATCGGACTGGGCCGGCCGAAAGCCGAACATTGCGAGCAGCAGCAAGCCGCCGACCAAAAAACCGGTGCCCATAGCCACGGTTTCTGTGGGCGACAAAAGCCAGGCGAAGTTGAGCGGCGCGCGGAATTGCGCTGGGTCGACAGTCGTGCCGTATACCAGCAGCCCAGCGCCGATGGCGATCAGGATCAGGGCCAACAATCGAACCAGTGTGCGCATTGCTCTTTTGAGCGCGGTTAGGCGCGGCCCTGAAACTCACCAGTCTCGGTGTTGATCTTCACCAGCTCGCCAGCCTTGATGTGCGCGGGTACTTTGATCAGCAGGCCGGTACTGCACTTGGCCTGCTTCTGCACGCTGCTGACGGTGTCGCCGCGCACGGCGTTTTCAGCTTCGATGATCAGCAGCTCGACCATTGGCGGCAATTGAACGGTGAGTGCTTCGCTATCGCAGAACACCACCGTCACGTTGCTGTTGTCGGTGATGTATTGCATGGCATCGCCGATCACGTCCGCGCTCAGCACGAACTGCTCAAAGTTTTCGTTGTCCATGAACGTGTAGCCCAACGAGTCCTTGAACAGATACTGCGACTCGCGCGAGTCGAGGAAGACCTGATCGAGTGAGTCGCTGGTCTTGAGGCGCAGTTCTTTCTGCCGCCCGTTCTTCATGTTCTTCAGATTGAGATGGTGGATCGCACGCAGGTTGCCCGGCGTGAGATGGTCGTATTTCGTGATCTGATAGAGCTCGCCATCGAGGCGAATGACCATGCCCTTTCTGGCTTCGGTTGCGCGAATCGCCATGACATTTTCCGTTCGTTGTGGGCTTGCTCGTCAGGCACGGCTGACTCGCTTTGAGAATTAGGATAGCGACCCCTTGGCAATAGCAGAAGTGGCATCAGTCGCCGTGGCCTTGGTCGTGCCGTAGATCGCCAGGGAGCAGAGTCAGCAGTGAAGCACGGCCAGGTCGCCGATCCGCGCCACTTTTACACGGGCTCAGAATTGTTTGCGGCGCGATGAGGAATCGATCTGGAGGGCTTTGCGGTACTTGGTCACGGTGCGACGGGCGATGTGGATGCCCTTCTTCGCCAGTTCTGTGACCAAGTCGTCGTCACTGAGTGGGCTCGACTTGTCCTCTTGCTCGCAGATATTTTTCAGTGTGTCCTTCACCGCCCGCTGGCTCACCATCTCGCCGCTGTCGTTCTGCGTGCCGCCGCTAAAGAAGCGCTTCATATCGAAGATGCCCTGTGGCGTCTGGATGAACTTGCCGGAGATCGCGCGGCTGATGGTCGAGATGTGCACGCGCACTTCGTCGGCGACGTCCTGCATTTTGAGCGGCTTTAGATGCTGGATCCCGTGGCGCAAAAATGCGTCCTGGCGGCGGACTACCGCGCCGGCGATTCGCTCGATGGTGTTTTGACGCTGGTGTACTGCCTCGATAAACCACTTCGCGGATTCAACCTTGCGGCGCAGATACTCGTAGATATTCGGATCGTTCTTCGCTTCTTTCAGCAGCTCGCGGTAGTTGGGTGAGATCGCGAGTTCGGGCACCGAACCGCGCTGACTTTTGACTTCGAATTGGCCCTCGATTTCTTCGATGACCACGTCGGGCACCACGCCGGCATTGCTAGTCACGGAATAATCGTTGGCAGGATTCGGGTTGCACCTCGTACGCAGAAAGTCCCAGCTCTCTTTGATCTCGTCGAGCGAAGCACCCGTCTCCTTGGCGATCTTTGGCAGCTTGTTGCGCGCAAGATCATCCAGATGCAAATCGACCAGCACGCGCGTCAGCGGCCGCACGTAGCCTGCGGTGGCAAGGTGATCGATCTGCATGAGCAATCGGTCGCGCAGGTCGCGTGCGGCAATGCCAATGGGCTCCAGGCGGCGCACCACCAGAATCGCAGCCTGTGCCAGCGGGATCGAGACGATCAAGGACTGGGCGATTTGCTCGGGGGTCTCCGCGAGCCGGGCGTCGGCGTCGAGCGAAAACACCACGTGCTCCACGACGCGCAAAAGGTCCGGGTCGAGTTCGAGCATCCGCGCCTGCGCCATCAAGTGCTCGGGCAGCGAGATGCCATTGCCCGGCGTGTTGTTGAGGGCTTCGAGCTTCTTGTCGCCTTCCTCGCCGCCGAGCGAACTCGATGTGCGGTTGCGCTGGGAAAACTCGGTGCGCGACTCCAGCTGATCGATGTCTTCGGCGAACTGGCGTTGTAGCCGGTCCTCGAGCTGCATCATTTCCGGCTCGGGCGGCGCAATCATTTGCGGCTCACCGTTGTCCTGGTCCTCCTTGCGCTCAAGGAAGACGTTTTCCTGCAACTCCTGCTCAACCTGATCCTTCAGCTCCATCAGCGGCGTCTGCAGGATCTGCATGGCCTGAATCATCTGCGGCGATTGCACGAGACGTTGCTCGGTGCGCAGACTTTGACTCAGGCCTAAACGAATCGAGGACACGTTGTGGTACTGGGATTGCGGGATGAATAAAACTGTGCGGTGCCAAGGGAGATTGGTCCCAAGGGCATGCCAGTTGCTAGGAAGTATAGAACTTAGCTAGCAGATCGGTGTCTGGAAGTTGCTGGGCTGTAGAGCCCATACCCTTGTCGACTGATTCAATGCCGTGGATTGGCAGGCGCGATTCTGCAAGTCCGACACTGAGACCCTGCGCTGCAAACGGGCGCTGCATTTGCAACAGCCAGCGTCGCTACGGCAAGCAGCGCGGGCGAAGGCAAGCTCGGGCTTGTTGCCTCAGCTGCTTTTATTCCGCGTCAGCTGCTCGATCAGGTCGAGCTTCGTGATGATGCCTAGCAGCCGTCGATCGCCGTCGACCACGAGCGCAACTTCGCCGCGTTCAAAAATGCTGGGCAGTTCTGATGCGGGCGCACTGGGGGCAATCGTGCTGACCTTGCGCACCATCACCTCGGCGATCGAAGTTTTTACCGTAGCGCTGCCAAAGGCCAGCACGCGCAAAGCGTCCGCTTCCGTCAAAATGCCGGCGAGGCGGCCGTGATCCGTCACCGGCAGTTGGGAGAAGCCCTTCTCTTTGAAGAGCAGGATCGCCGCACCCAGATCGTCGGCGACATCGGCGCTGATCACTTCGCGGCGCGGCATCGAACGCAGCAGCTGCTCGATCGTGCCGATCGCCCAGTCTTCCTCGAGCATGCCGTTCTCACGCATCCAACGGTCATCGATAAACTTCGACAGGTAGTTGCGAACCGAGTCGGCGAGGATGCACAGAATGCGCGCGCCGGGCGGGAAGTCCTTGGCGATTTGCATTGCCGCCCAAGCGGATGCGCCGCAGCTCCCGCCGACCAGCAAGCCTTCTTGCGAGATCAGTTGCCGTGCCACACGGAAGCTGTCTTTGTCGTTGGTCTTTACCCAGCGATCGATCAGCGAAACATCGAGCACGTCCGGAATGAAGTCGTAGCCGATCCCTTCAACCTTGTAGCTCTTGATCGGGCCGGGGCCGGCGAGGATCGAGCCTTCAGGGTCGACGCCGACGATTTGGCATTTTGGTATGCGCTGCTTCAGCACGCGCGCGAGGCCAGTCAGTGTGCCGCCGGTGCCAGCCGTGGCGACCACCGCGTCGAGCCGACCTTCGCATTGTTCGACGATCTCGTTGGCAGTGCCGTCGATATGCGCCTGCGGATTGGATGGGTTGGAATACTGGTCGAGAATATGTGAGTTGGGGACTACCTGCTTTAGTCGGCGCGCCACGCCGATGTGGCTCTCCGGTGAATCCCATGCCGCCTCAGTCGGGGTCCTGATGATTTCTGCGCCGAGCGCTTCGAGCACCACCTGCTTCTCGCGCGACATCTTCTCCGGCATCGTGATGATCACGTGGTAGCCGCGCACGGCGGCGGCGAGAGCAATGCCGATGCCAGTGTTGCCCGAGGTTGGTTCGATCAACGTGTCGCCGGGCTTGATGCGGCCGGCTTTTTCGGCGTCGAGCAACATGCGTACGCCGATCCGGTCCTTGATCGAGCCGCCCGGGTTCATGAACTCGCACTTGCCGAGCAATTCTTGCTTCAAGTGCCGACCGATGCGCGAAAGGCGCACGATCGGGGTGTTGCCTACGGTGGTGAGAATCGAATCGTGGATGCGGGACATTATTGGTGCCGGGGACGCAGCGGTGCTGGGCTGCCGTTCGTAGGTGACGATCTAAGCATGTGAAGCCAAGGAAGGGAAATACCGCCTGCTCCCTTGTCGTTAGCCCGCCACATCGCGATGGTGTTCCCCCCGTGAACGAGTTTGATCCCACGTCCGTCCCCGCACCTGCTCCAGAACCCACGAAAGCGGCAATGGGCAGCGATGCCCCTGCCAGTTTCGCGCCGCATGATGGCCACGCCAATGCACCCCACGAAGGCGGCGTTGCAAAGCCGTCCGAAGGTGGTGCTACCGAAGGCGGTGCTACCGACGGCGGTGGCGTTGCTGCAATGGGTGAGGATGGCGAGCCTCGCCGTCGCCGTCGTCGTCGTCGTCGTTCGCGCCGCGATGGTGGCGAAGGTGGCGACGCGCCACAGGGAGCCGATGGCGCAACGGCGACCAGCACAGCTACCGGTGAAGGCGCTGCGCAGCAACCAGGCGCGGGCCCGAACAAGGATCAAAGAGGAAGACCAGATCGGCCGGCACGCACCGACCGAGAGGGACGGCGTGGTCAACAGGATCGGCGCGATCCGCAAGGGCGGCGCGATCAACAGGGACGAACCGATCGGCAAGAGCGATACGGGCACGGTCAAATCCCCGGCGGCTACAACAGTGAGCACTATGCGTTGATCGCGATGAAGGCGTTGTCGCGCATGGCGCAGGCGCTGCTCAAAATCGAAGGCGTTGACCCGCTCGCGGTGCCGCGCTTCCTCGAACTCAAGTTGCGAGTGCCACTCGACGAGCAGGCGGATGTGCGAAGGGCTGCTGGCGAAGCGGTGGGGCAGATCCTGCAGCGTGTGCAAGAAGTGCGGGAGCACGAACGCGCGCTGCGGCCGGGTTCGGTGTTCTGCTACTTCACGGGCAACGCTGATGCGGATCACTGCAAGCCGAGCGAGCCGCGGCAGGTGTTCGAGGGCTATAGCTCGACCGGCAAGCCAATGTTTTCAGACTTTGTCACGATGGCAATCGAGCGCAAGGATCCGGGCCTCGATCAGTTGCTCGGTGGCGACGATGTGGTGCTCACGCATGTCACGATGGGGCGCGTGCTGCGCACCCAGCAGCTGGCGGTGTTTGGCAGCAACTCGCCGGTGTTCAAGATTCTCGGCCAAGTGGACTGTGGCTTATTCCGCGTGCTCGGTGCCGATCAGAAATGCGCGTTTAGCTTCCAGCTTCTGCGCGGCACGACGCTCGAAGGCAAGCCGCGCCTGCGACTGCATGCGGTCGGCAAGGTCGAGCTGATGGACCTGGCAGATCCTGGCTTGCTAAACATTTTGAGTCGCTTCCAGCGACACCTCGACACCGAGGCAATGCGCATGCAGGGGCAGGCGCAGAGCGGTGAGGTCGATGAAGAGGCATTCGTCCGGCCGTTGCTGCAGGAATTGGCGCAGAAGCTTGCTGGCCGTGCGCGCAGTGCCGGCCGCCGGACTCAACATGCCGTCGAACGCAGTGATCAGGGCCAACGCCCGACGCCGCGCGCGTATCCGGATGCTGTCGAAGCCAATGATGACGCGATTCTCTGGGACACCGAGCAAAGCACGGTCATCGTGCTTGGCGGCAAGGGCCGGGTGCACGTGTTTACGCCGCTTGCGCGCCATGTAACGTCAGTGATGATGCAAGGCGCGGCCATCGATCGCCGTGGCCATGAAGGCCGTTGGCGACTCGCAGAACCGGATGAGCGCGGGGAGTTCCGCATCAACCTGAAGCGCCTGATTTCTTCCGGCGAAGACAAGCCAGTCGAAGACGTCGAGGTGAAGGCCGGGTCCTGAGCCCCGGTTCACGCGCGCGCATTGCGTGCGAAGCGCGCGCAGTTGCCGCGTGCTCGCCATGCGTGCGCGTGATGCCCGTTCCCGCGCGGGTTTTGTGCGCGCGCGATCAGTGGTTGTTGAGCAGCAGCGTCACGACGACTAGATAGATCGAAGCGCCGGTGAGGTCTGTGAGTGCGGTGACGGCTGGGGTGCTGATTAGCGCCGGGTCGATGCGCATGACCTTTACGAAGTAGGGGATCGCTGCACCCAGCGCTGCGGCGAACAGCACGTCGGCCGACATTGCGATCGCGATCACGAATGCGATATGCAAGGTCGCGTCCAGCGGTCGATCGGCCTCGGTAAATCGCTGCAGCAACCATGCGTTGATGAACGCGATGCCCGCGAGAATCGCCGCGAGCGCGAAGCTCACGCGCAGTTCTTTCCAGAGCACGACCCAGAGCGTGGCCTTCATCGAGGTGGTGGAGATCGCGCGCACGATCAGCGTGCTTGCCTGGCTGCCGACCATGCCGCCGATCGCCATGACCATTGGCAGCAGCGCGATCAACAGCGAGTTGCCAGCCAGCTCCTTCTCGAAGCCCTTGATGATGGTGGCGGTGAACAGCCAGAAGAGTGCCAGCAAACAGATCACCGGCGCGCGGCGGCGCACCTGCTTCCAAACGGGTTCGGCCAGGAAGTCTTCGCCCGCACTGTCACCCGTGACACCTGCCATCTTGGCGAGATCTTCAGCAGCTTCTTCTTCAACGATATCGACGGCGTCGTCGTGCGTGACGATGCCAACCAAGCGGCCGTCTGCGTCGACCACCGGCAGCGCGAGCAGGTCATAATCGCGGATGATCTTTGCCGCGACTTCTTGGTCGGCGTCGGCGGTGACCGTCACGATGTCGGTCTTCATGATCTCGCTGATCGGCTGATCGTCCCGCGCAAGGATCAGATCGCGCAGCGAGCAAAAGCCGACGGCCTTGCCGAGCTTGTCGACCACGTAGCTGTAGTAAATCGTTTCTTTGCCAGGCGCCTGTCGCCGCAGTTCGGCAATCGCGGTGCGTGCCGTCAGGCTCGGGTTGAGCACTGCGTAGTCGGTGCTCAAGAATGAGCCAACCTGATCCTCGCGGAATGTGCTGCGGCGGCGGAGGTCTTCGCATGCGGCACTCGGCAGCATCGAGATCAGCTGACTGCGAACTCGTTCATCGAAGCGCTCGAGGAACTCGGCGCGGTCATCGCTGAGCATCGACAAGAGCACCTGCCGCACGCGATCGCGGCCGGCACCGAGCACATAGTGCTCCTGCACATCGGGCTCCAGATAGCCAAACACATCGCGCTCCATCTGGAGCGGCAGGAGACTCAATGCGGCGGCGACCTCGTGGTCTTCTAGGGCGCTCAGAATCGCCGCGGCATCGGTCGGATGCATTTCCTGCAGCACGGACAAAAGGTCGTTGGTCCTGCCTTCTTGCAGTAGTTCACGGACCTCAGGTGCGAGCAGCGGATTGCGCATGCGAGCGATAGGCTTTTGCCGCGATTCAACATGAATCACGGGGCGCGATGCTAGCGAAGCATTTGGTAAGTGCATCCGAGATGTGCGGCGAGTTTTTTGCCGTGCGCGCTCATGCTTGACGGTCGGCATAGGCTTCGCTACCTTGCCCGCCTCGATTGCGACCGCAAGGTCGTGATGTGCCTAGTCGGGGCGTGGCTCAGCCTGGTAGAGCGTTGCGTTCGGGACGCAAAGGTCGCAGGTTCAAATCCTGTCGCCCCGACCAGTTTTTACTCCCGTCGGTTCAAGGACCTTGGGCACTTCTTCGAGCGATCGGAGAACGCTTCACCCTGCAGAGCTGCGGTAGTCACTACCGCAGACGTGATGCGATACCCACGAAGTTGACGGCGGCGCGTGTTCCCGCGCCCTACTGCCACAATCCCACGGGCCATGATGCCGTCATCCTGCGCGATCCCGGCGGTAAGCGACGGACGGTCTACCTGGGCCTGCACGGCAGCCCCGATGCAGCGCCGCTACCGCGAAGCCCGCGCCGCCGTTACACGTGGGCTTCACTGTTGCTGCTTGTATACCTCTTTGAGGTTTTGTTGTGTCCGCGATGCGGGTGACCGAGGCTGCTGCTGCTTTCGATCTAAGGATCCTGATTCGAACCGGAAAGTGCTTTCTGTCGCTTTGGCTGTCAGCTGATGTGCCGGTGCTGGCGGCCGCGCGTTCACCGCCACCGCAGTCGGAGCTTCAGTTCGAGGAATAGCGGGGCTTGTGCTGCTGATGCGGACCTGCTTTTGGAGCGGGCGGGGAGCGGTCTCTGCGTTGGGCTGGAAATCGTGCTGAATGCCGTGCCGGAAGGAGGTTTGGCAAGGTCGTTCATAGCGGCGACGGGGCTTGGGGATGGTGATTAGATGGGTTCTTGGTGGGCCTGGTTCTGGGTGGGCCTAGGACGCTGCTTGAATCACCTATCCCCCGTGGGGATTACACTGGAAGTTTATCCGAACGTGTTCAATCGTTTTTATCGCGGCGACGCGAGCCACAACGACGCCGTGGACGGCTGCGGCCTCGGCCTCGGCATCGCGCAGAAAATTGTGAGCGCGAACAACGGTTTGCTTCAGATTGCATCTGAGCCGGTGAAGTTCACTACTGTCACCGTTCGCCTGCCGCTCGCTGCTGCCATATGGCAAGACTGTCACGAACAAACCTTGTGAATCTGTTTCTCGACCACCGATCCTGATTCGTCAGCGCCCATAAATTATGAAAACAAAATTGTTCATCATCGCAATCGCCAGCATCACGTTCCTGACCCTCTCGCTTTCTGCCACTCACGCTGGCGACACTAATTATCAACTGCTCAAAACCATCTCCGTCGGTGGCGATGGTGGTTGGGATTATCTCTCGGTGGATTCAGCCGGACGACGGCTCTACGTCAGCCACGGCACGAAGGCGGTCGTCATTGATCTCGACAAGGAAACCGTTGTTGGCGAAATCACCAACACGCCGGGCATTCACGGCATCGCCATCGCGCCGAAGTTGAACCGCGCCTTCACCACCAATGGTCGAGAGAACAAAGTCAGCGTCGTGGATTTGAAAACTCTGGAGACAACTTCGCGCGTGGCGACGGGCGAAAATCCAGACGCCATTTTCTTCGAGCCGTTGCGCGAGGAAATTTACACGTTCAATGGACGCAGCAAAGACTCTACGGTCATTGACGCGAAGACTGGCAAGGTCGTTGCGACGATTCCGCTCGGCGGCAAACCGGAGTTCGCGCAGGCAGATGGCGCGCGCATTTTCGTGAACATCGAGGACCAAAACGAAGTCGCGGTGATTGACACGGAGAAGCACGAAGTCGTCGCGCATTGGCCCATTGCGCCCGGCGAAGGCGCGTCCGGTATGGCGATTGATGTGAAAAACCACCGGCTCTTTCTCGGCGCGGACAAGCTGATGATCATGCTCGATTATACCAGCGGCAAAGTTGTCGGCAGTGTGCCCATCGGCGAAGGCGTGGACGCAAACTCGTTCGATCCGGCGACGCAACTCGCGTTCGCTTCCTGTCGCGATGGCACGGTGACGATTGCTCACGAAGATGCGCCGGACAAACTCACCGTTGTGCAGACGCTCAAAACCGCGCGCGGCTCGCGCACGATGACGATTGATCCAACGACGCATAAAATTTATCTCGCTGCCGTGGATTACGAAAAGGGCAGTGAAGGTGAGCGACGTCCGAAAACCGTAGCGGGCAGTTTCAAGGTTTTGGTTTTCGGTCCGGCCACCGCCGAAGCCGCACCAAAGAAATGAAGTGCCGGGCGATTATTCTGGCGGCGATTGGGCCGGGGGCCTTCATTGCGCCCGCTGGCCCACGCGGAACCGTCGGCGCACACGGCCACGCGCTGGTCGTCGACGTAGTAGAGTGCCGGCTTTGCCTAAGACAGCCGGTAACCGCGCACGGTCTGCCAGGGCATCGAGGGCCGCCGGAGGTACCTTGGCCGTCACCGCGGCTGGGGGTGACGATGTTGTGGAATGCGTGATTGCGCTTCCGCGGCAGGAGCAGGTGGTGGCCTACTTGATTCATCAGCTCGCGATGACGCCCTTGAGCTAGCTACGAACGGCCATAATAGTGCTCGTTCCTCGATGTGAATCAGGCTCCCGTCACCCGGCCGCGCTCCAGCAGAGTGGTGCTGCGGGGCGACGAAGGAAACATGCGAGCGGGACCTTGGGGCCTAAAAGCCGCCAACGTCGAACAATCAATACTCGGCATGAATGTGACCCGCCGCCGTGAAGATATGGGAAACAATCTGTGGAGTACATTTATGCGTGGAGCAGCCGAGCAGAGCGTCAAAGTGAGGACGCAGATGGTGTCAAACCACCGCCAACTCCCAAACCTCCACCTTCTCCCGCGTCCGTCGCCGCAGCGGTTTCACCTTGCGCGTGAGCTTCTCCATCAGCCTGAACCGCCCGCGATCGAGCTCGGTCTGGATGGGATGCGGCACGTCGGGCTGCGAGAGCTCGATGATGTTCGAGAACACGAAAACTAGGCGGCCGCCTGGCGCTAGGCGTTGGAGAGCCTTTTCGTAGAAACGTTCGAAGAAGCCGTCCTGGAAGTACATCGCCAGGTCCAGCGTTCGGCCCACGTCGCCCTTCATCCACGGCGGATTGGACACGATGAGGTCGATGGGGCCGCGATCCGCACCGAACTGGTCGGCGTGCTCGAGTTCGATCGGGGGTGCAACGGGGAGCCTTTGCATTTGCCGCGCAACGCTCTCGATCGCGTTCGGGTTGATGTCCGTGGCGATGACCTGCTGGAAGCCCGCCTTGGCCATCTGGAGCGCCAGGACGCCGGAGCCGGTGCCCACGTCGATCGCCCGGTCGCGCGCGCCTTTGTAATTTGCGAGCCACGTGCCGAACAACTCCAGGTGCTCCATGCGGGCCGGAATGTATGTGCCGTAGAACGGGTGCACGCGATAGCCAAGCACAGGGAAGTGCACGCCCTGCTCATACCAATCCCACGCGCTGCTCAGGACCTTCGCATCCTCGACGGGCAGCGCAAAGTCGGCGTGATCCGGATACAGCTCGGAGAGGAACCCCGCCCGCGGCGCGTCGGCGAGCGCCACCTTGCGGCCGATGACGGGCGCGAGCAAGTGCTTCGACGCGGACTGGAAGGCTTCACGGAAGGTGCGCTTCTTGACGTAATCCGCGGCCTCGCCCGGATCCTCCAACTGCACGCGCAGTTCGGCGAGGATGTCGAGCCCGGTCCCGAAGCGATCGGTCACGATCAGCGAACGCCCCTCCCGCAGCCACGCCGCGGCCTGCGCCTTGGGGACGTTCCGGTCGACGGGTTGTGCGCGGTGGCGCAGGACGGGCTCGGGGCGGTGCAGTGCGGCGGGCATCGGGCGGATCCGGGCGGGCGAGGGGATGGAGTGGCGGGGAGCTGTCGGTGTGATACCTCGGCAAACCGCTAGCTACACGCTCCCATTGCCAAGATATCCGATGTGGCACCCAACTCCTCTGCGCCGTTCTTGGCTCGCATCGCGCGCCAATGGACCAGCTCGATGGATGGCTCAAAACACAACAAGAGGAATCTCGCCCTCGATCGCTGCGCCCAGTCCCCAGCGCAGTTCCGCGCTATCCGCGAAGCGGCTGTGGCTGCGCCTGTGCTCACGGCCGCCCGCCCGCCAAAGAGGAATGCGTTCGCCGAAGTGCCTGATCTTACTCGCGAGGACCTGCTGCCCAGCGCGCAGACAACGACTGTCAACCCCCGATCACGAAGAACGGAACCGGCCCGGCATTGCCCTCCTACGGTTGCGACCGCAGTCAGCAGACCTCGGCGGCGATGGCCCCGTCGTACGCCGCGAACGATTCGGTAGGAGGCTCAGCCAATACCACCGCAAGCGACGCGCGAGTTGAGTCCAGCGGGGCTGTTGGGATCGGGGAGAAGCACTGGTTTGGCGCGCGAACTTCGGGCTCGGAGTCTGACTCGGTCGAGTCGACCCGGCCGAACTCGATTACCGAAAGGGTCGAAACCGCTAGCAGCCCGTTGAAAAACACCCAGCCGAAGTGAACCTGCACCGACCCTGGTATGTCCTACCCGCGCATGGCCCTCGGTCGACGTCGTGAGCAGTTCCAGCAAGATCTGATGGTCCCCGCCAGCGCGCTGCCGCGCTCTCCCGGCCATCCATTCGACGCCGCGCTCAACAAACTCCGCGCCGAGGCTAAGTTCGACGCCTACGTCGAAGGTATTTCGCCAAGAGCGAAACCACGTGGCGAGCTACCTGGCAGACGCCACGGACATCAACCCGCGCAGCAAGGTATTTCGCCAAGAGCGAAACCACGGCAAGGGCCGCGATTCGTCGCGCCATAAAGCACCTGACCGGCGACGTGGGTGGCAGCCACATCGTTCGGTGGCGTTACCTTGACCTGTTCTGGCTGTGGTTCGTGACCCGCATCAGGGCTGCAGTCGTAGTTGTAGGTATTGTAGAGCGCGAGGAACGTCGGCAAGAACGCGAACCGGAATATGAAAGAGGGGAAGACCATTGCCTCAGCGCATCACTTCTGGACCGGGTTATTGATCTGCAAAAGTTCGTCCGGCAAGGACCAATTAAGCAGAAAATCGCGCTCGACAAACTCCCACACGAGCACCTTGGGCTTCAGTTCGCCACTAGCGACGGCGGCGAACAGCTTCTTCATGCCGCCAAAGATGCCACCACCGGCGAGCACGCCGCGCATGTTGACCGCGACACCAAACTCGACCACCAAATGGTTGCGCAACTCATGCGAGAAGCAGGTGCCGCAGAGTGCTACTTGCGCGCCAATGCCCTCGTCGATGTAAAGGTGTCGTGCGCCGTCAGCAGCCTGTTCAAGAAGTAAGAAGTCGCGCCGTTCCTGCAGGCGCCGCACCGTGAAACTCGCGCCCGGCTGCCCAAAGCTATCAGCTGTGCGCATCCCGAGCATCGTCACGAGGTCGCCTACAAACAGCACTCCGCCCGGTCGCAAATCAAAAAACTTCATCGGTGCGCCGATGTCGGGCGCCCAACCTTGGCGGACCACTTCTTCTTGAATCTCCGCCGACAGAACGCGACAGCCAGCACAGGTCCAATGCGAATCGCGTTCGTAGTAAAGCAACTCCTGCGGGCATTCGAGGCGATGCTGCAACAGCACGGATTTTGCATCGACGACCGCAACGCCACAGTCACGAAATGCGGCGAGGATCTGCTCGTAGATCACGTCATGCGCGGCTGACAATTGGCCGGGCAGCAAGTGGTCTGGATATATCGTCGACTTATCGGGAGCGGGCACCGCCAACAGTTTCATGCCCAAGCTCAAGGCGAGTTTTTGAATTTGCCGAAGTTCGTGCCGCCTGGCCTTGCCCACCGTCGCCCAATCAACGGCGGGCACCTCGACAGAATGACGAAAAAAGAACCAATCATCGCGGCCAAAAACCACCTCGGGCACTGAAAGCATGCCGAGCTCAAAGCGCGCCTCGTTATAGATGCCGCGCAGATAGTAGGTGACAGGCGAGAGTTCTTTTACATAGCCCGCAAAGCCCTTCGCCAGCTTGCCAGAGGTGAAGCGATCCCAGTCAACCGCGGTAGCAGGCACCGAGGCCTTGGTCTCGATGCCGTCGCAAAAGCACCACGCCAACGGTCCGCACAAAATGGTGCAAACGAACACCACCACCAGCAAATGCCGCGCTAGCCACAATCCGCGCGTCTCCGACGCGGCGGGCGTTCGCCACTGTGGCTCGGCATCGGCAACGTTGTCCATGGGTGGCGCACAGTAATAGCCCCATTGCGGCCGTGCGGAGCGAGCATATTTCGTTATTGACCGAACATGGGGCATTACTGACCCGCGGCCCGCCGCAAACCCGCCGCGCATTCCCACCGGCGACTCGCTCCCGGTGGCCCCGGTGGCGGCGGCCCCGGTGGCGGCGGCCCCGGTGGCGGCGGCGAGCGTCCGGCTGGCGCAGGTGGCCGT